>WNDP01000122.1 GCA_009912575.1 Acinetobacter bereziniae | reverse complement strand
TTAGAGGAATAGCCACTCGATATGACAAGTTGAAACGGAACTATGAAAGCTCTGTTGCATTAGCTTGTATATTTTTATGGCTCCCCTTATAGGTTAAATTATGAACCCTAAATGTCAACAGACCCTAGAATAAATGTCCTGCTTGATTCAAAACAGTTTTACCTTTTAAAGTGACTTTTAGTTGCACGTCAGGTGTTTCGCTTGTACCTAAAATATTTCGATAAATCATATATTGATAGCGACCACTGTTAAAAATGTAGTGATGATTACCCCCTGAACCGTCCATGACGACTGTGCCGTGACTTAAAATAAGGTCCGGCTTTTCGCTTTGTGATTGCTTTGCACCCCATGAGGCATAACGGTATTGACCATTTGCCATTTCATCAATGCGTATTTGAAATTTGGTTGTTTTGAACTGTAAATCTGGTTTGCTGAAATTTCTCAGTGATGGATGTAGTTTCTGTCTTTGTTGGGATATAAGTTGTGCCTTTAATTTTTGTTCTGCATGACTACTATAGTTGACTGCTTTAATCTGATGACCTTCTAACCAAACTGTACCGCTATCCAGCATGACACCACGCCAACCCACACTTTGCCACTGTGATGGCTTGGAATTGGCGATATTTTGAATCAGTTTTTGATCGAATACTTGACTAAAACGTTGTTTCATTTCAGTGGCATTATTGATGCTTGGAAGCGGTTCTTCACGGGTCAGAGGATAAGCAATATTATTTGAAATCGCCGTGACATTCTTATTTTTAAACAGATCAATAATGATTTGGACATCTTTGAGTTGATGACTATTTAAGTTGTCAGCATATGCTGTAGAGTGGATTAATACTGTAATAAAAATCAATAAATTTTTCATTTTAAATATCACTAAATTTAAAGTGTTTAATCCTGTTATTTTAATTCAGTCCTTAGCGAGGTTGTGTTGGTATTTAATCACTTCATTGCTGTAGAGATTAAAATAGAATAGACATAAAGTTATCTTTATTTCTCCGAGAAGGCACATGAAGAGTACGCTGGTTTTTTAAGCTGAGTATTCAGACTTCTCAACCACAACGAAATATTTTTTAACCGCTTCTACAACTTCAAAGGTGCCCATAAATCCTGGTGGAATAATACCAGCTTCCCCAGTTTTGATTTCTATAAAAGTTTGAGTCCGTTGATCATGTAAACGTACCACACCTTCAATCATTTGGAAAAACTCTTGCTTATTGTTAGCAAACTGAATATGCCAAGCACCGACTTCACACTGCCAAATACCACAATTCATATTTGGGTGTTCATATAAACTTTCGGTCAAACGTTTTGGATTCCCTTGAACCAAACGATCTGCGCGAGGGTAGTCTACACTCATTTCACCCTGTGTCAGACAGACCATAACCAGCCAACCAAATTGAAGACATTGTAAAACCCTATTTAAGATAAAGCCTCATTAGAATGAGGCCTTAAGATTTATATGATGGTACTGTGGTAATTTTTTAGTGCGCTTCTGGCACAGCAGAAAGAAACTCTCGACGTGCTTCTTTATCAGTTTTAAAGTCGCCTACAAATGAGACTGTACGTGTCGTTGACTCTTGTTTGCTTACACCACGCATCATCATACACATATGCGCTGAATCAATCACTACAGCAACACCACGTGCTTGAGTCACTTCAGCAACAGCATCCGCGATTTGTTTGGTCAATTGTTCCTGAATCTGTAAACGACGAGCAAACATTTCAGTGATTCGTGCAAATTTAGATAGACCTAAAACATTGCCAGATGGTAAATAAGCAATGTGTACACGACCATGAAAAGGCAATAAATGGTGTTCACATAAAGAATAAAATTCAATATTTTTAACCAAGACCATTTCATCATTATCTGAAGGAAAGACCGCATTATTGGTCACTTCTTCAAGCGTTTTGCTATAACCAGACGTCAAGTACGAAAAAGCTTTAGCCGCACGCATAGGCGTATCTTTCAGACCAGGACGGTCTAAGTCCTCGCCAACGGCAGTTAAAATATTTGCGTAGGATTGCTGCATAGACATAAAACGTGTTCACTTATACGGTTTGAACAAGGACGGCATTGTAGCAGAAAAATAGATAATATTTTCTAATTACAAGATAAACCGCCAGTGTAGGAGAGTTTGGATCAGTAAAATAAAGCGTTATGGATGACCATTAAACTTTGGATTTTTTTCAGCACGTTTAAGCAGTACTAATACTGCACCAGTTCCGCCTTGATTTTCAGGTGCACTTACAAAGGCGAGTACATCACGATGCTGACGAAGCCAACCATTGACATAGGTTTTAAGAATTGCTTCAGGGCCTTTACCATGAACAATTTTAATGACATTTTGATTTTCATCTTTTGCCATCTGGATGATTTGCAATACGGCTGAACGTGCTTCTTCAACAGTACATCCATGCAAATCAACCGCTTCAAACCAGCGTAGATTTCCAGCTTTTAAATCTTCAAAAACTTTATGTTGAAGTGTCGCAATGCGATAACTTAATGCAGCTTGACTCGCAACAGGATTGAGCATGGCTTGGGTATCTGATAATTCAGCATCATTAATTTCAAATGCACCTTCTGCTGCCGCTCGTTTCGCAAGTGTTTTGGCATCAGGTTTTTTTCGTATATCACTACGCTCAATTTTAGCAATATTGCTGCTATCCAGTTTCGTAACACCCATCAATGCTGTTTTAAACAAATCAGAATCGTCGACCTCTTTCTCTTTGGTTGATGGCACCTGTTTAGTTTCAGGTTGTGCTGCAACTTTTGAAGAATGAGGATCAGTGATTTGTTTTTTAAATTGTTTTAATAAATCAAGCTGTGATTTGGAAAATGTAGAATCAGATTTACTCATAATTGCAAAAAACAGTGAATGAAAATATTTGGCACTAATTATAGTCTGAAAGTGAGTAAATTTGAACTGAATTGAATTTACACAGTTTATGCGTAGTTTAAATACACTATGAATGTGATGATTGATTTAAATAGGAATGAATTAATTTAAGCGCCCGCTTATTTTTATATGTTTCTGCAATATTCAAAGCAGACTGAGGCTTACTATACTTTGAATAACAAACTTTCTCAGTGGTTGCACCTTGAGCCAGTAGATAAGCAACAGTTTGATTTTGATTGAGACGAATCGCTTTGCCTAAGGGTGAGCACATCGTGAAGTAATAGGTACGTGGCTCAACCTCATCAATCACGATTTGGTTAAGTTGTCTAAATTTCATTTTTTTTAAAAAATTGAGATCGGCATGTTCAATGGCAGCCATAATCAAGTCAATATCATTAAACTCAGTATTTTCGATTAAATATTGAAGATATAAGGTTTTGGCTTTTTCATAATCACGTATATCAAGATTTTGCGTTAAATTTTTGATTAAGTTCTGCATGAATTCATTCATATCATCGAAACGATTGATAGCCGCATAAAACATCAATGTATTCAGCATATAAGGATCTGCTGATAAATTTTTACTCAGCCAGTCTTGAGGTTTGGCATTAAAATTTTGATCAAATTGTTCGAGTGTTTCAAATGAAATAAAACGAGATCGAAGATTGAGTGGTTTCAATAATGTTCGTTCTTGTCCTTTAAAAAATTGATAATAGTTGGCTTTTAGGATTTCATTATTTTCTTCATCGCTTGTCAGGTTAATCTTAATTGGAGGTCCCTGATAGCTGATAATTTGGATTTGGTTTTTTTCAAATTGATATGTTTTTTGTTTCAGAATCTCTGTACTAATTTGAGGGAAAATTTGATCAAGATCAATTTGAACGGCGATGATTCCTTTGGGGGGATCAGGCATATTAAAGTAAAGTATATGCTTTGAATCAATATGATAAGGCACTCCTGTATATGTCCTTACATTTTTTGCCCAGCTCGTTTGAAGCAATGAAATAAAGCCGAAAGAAATGAATAGGATCAATAAGGATATTTTAGATTTCATTATTCTCAAGTCCCAATTAAAAGAAACATTTAAAGTAAATTTTATTGTGAATATATTTGAAATCAATCGAATATAGCTTATCCATGTCAAAACTGGAATAGTTTTTTTCAAGAATGGATAAATGATCAAAGTCGAATCATCCAATTCTATATCATTTATGTTTTTTTGATTTGGTGCGAATAGCAAGGGTGAGCAAGCTCACCCTTTACATAAGATTTATATGTTTTCAGGTGCGCCAAAGAGCGCTGTAAAAGCATGATCAGGTCGAGGTTGTTTCATAAAGCTTTCACCCACCAAGAATGAATGAATATCATGTTCTTGCATCATTTGAACATCACTTGGTGTTGCAATACCACTTTCAGTAACCAATAAACGTGTAGGTTCAAGTAATTTTTTCAAACGAAGTGACGTATTTAAATCAACATCAAAGGTTTTTAAATTACGGTTATTCACCCCTAATATGCAACGATCTGAAAGTTTCAAAGCACGCTCAAGTTCAGCTTCGTCATGGACTTCAACCAAAACATCCAAATTGTGTTCAAATGCCGTTTTTGACATTTCTTCGAGTTGTTGGTCAGATAAACACGCCACGATTAATAAGATACAATCTGCATGTAAAGCACGAGCTTCAATTACTCCATAAGGATCAATCAAAAAATCTTTACGAAGTGCTGGTAAGCGACAATGATTACGTGCGATCTGAATATTTTCATCGGCGCCCTGAAAGAAGTCCACATCAGTTAAAACTGATAAGCAAGCAGCACCTGCTTGCTCATATTGTTGAGCAATTTCAGCAGGATCAAAATTCTCACGAATAATACCTTTTGACGGTGAAGCTTTCTTGATTTCTGCAATTACACCCGGGCGTTTACTGTGTAAAGCTTGTGCAAAATGTCGAACAGGGCTTGCTGAATGAGCAAGCTCCTCAACATCTTTTAAACTGCGTTGCTTTAAACGTGTCGCGAATTCTTCATGTTTACGATCAACGATTTTACCTAAAATGGTATTGGCAATATCTAGCATGGTCAGTTCCTTATATCCTTAAGCTTCGTATTCTTTGAGCGTTTTTGTGAATTCAGACAAAATGCTCATTTTTTCTAAAGCTTGTCCACCATAGATAATATCGTGCGCCAAAGCGACACCTTGCTTATAAGTTTTGGTGAGGCCTGAAACATAGATACCCGCACCCGCATTCAATGCAATCATACTTGCCGCTTTTTCACCTTTGGCAGATTTTTTCTTGCCTAAAGCATCTTTAATCAATGCAAGACTTTCTGCTGCGCTATCTACTGAAAGTCCTGTTAAGGTTTGCGATTCAATATCGACTTCTTCAGGTTGAATCATCCATTCAGTGACCTCACCATCTTTTAACTCTGCGACATAGGTCGACGAAGCTAAACTGATTTCATCTAAGCCATCTTTAGAATGAACCACCATCGCATGTTCAGCGCCTAGTTGCTTGAGCACTTCAGCCAAAGGACGGCATAATTCTGTCGAAAAGACACCAATTACATAGCGTTTTACCCCAGCCGGATTCGTAAGCGGGCCGAGAAGATTAAAAATACTACGGAAACCCAATTCTTTACGTGGACCAGCAGCATATTTCATCGCTTTGTGATGATTCGGTGCAAATAAGAAACCTACCCCCATTTCTCGGATACAACGTTCAGTTTGTTGCATATTTAAATCGAGGTTGATGCCTGCTTGTTCCAAAAGATCAGATGAGCCAGACTTTGATGACACACCACGATTTCCATGTTTTGCTATCGTTGCACCTGCAGCAGCAATGACAAATGAAGAGGCTGTTGATACATTAAACAAATTTTGTCCGTCACCACCAGTACCGACGATATCAAGCAAATGAGGAATGTCACTGATTTCTAATTTGATTGCAAACTCACGCATGACTCGCGCAGCAGCAGTAATTTCGTCAATACTTTCACCTTTCAAACGTAAACCCATCATGAGTGCACCAATTTGTGCATCTGTGGCTTCACCACGCATGATGGTACGCATTACTTCTTCCATTTGTGGTTGCGTGAGTTCAATATTTTTGGTGATATTATTTAAAGCTTGTTGAATATTCATGATCTTGTACTACGCTCATTTCGCATAAATTTCTAAAAAGTTTTTAAAGATTTGATGGCCATGTTGGCTCAGGATTGACTCAGGATGAAACTGCACACCTTCGATGGGTAGTGTCTTATGTTTTACACCCATAATTTCTTCCATTGAACCATCTTTTTCATTGGTCCAGCAGGTAACTTCAAGACATTCAGGAACAGTGGCTTGATCAATCACGAGTGAGTGGTAGCGTGTCGCTGAAAAGGGTGAAGGTAAATTGCTGAAAATTCCTTGATCGCTGTGATACATATCGGATAATCGACCATGCATTACAGTTTTAGCGCGAATAATATCGCCACCAAACGCTTGACCAATTGCTTGATGCCCTAAACAAACACCAAGTGTAGGAATTTTTCCAGCAAAATGTTGAATTGCTGGAATAGAAATCCCTGCCTCAGTTGGAGAGCAAGGACCAGGACCAATGACCAGATACTTTGGTTGCCATCGTTCAATATCCTCTAAAGTCACGGCATCATTGCGAACAACTTTTACTTCTTGGTTTAACTCGCCAAAATATTGGACAATGTTATACGTAAAGCTGTCGTAATTATCGATCATTAGAAGCATATCAAACTTAACCTTTTGAAATATATTGCTTAATGTGTAGACTGGTTGTGAAGTTACTCACAATGTTACTCACTTTCCTAAGTGTCTATTTAAACAACGACTTTTACAAAATAAAAGCCGCTATCTAAGCGGCTACTTTAGCAGATTTTTTACATTTTGTGACTATAGCTTCATTCACATAACTATTTAACCAGAAACATTGCACCCCATCCTTTTGTAGAGGAACTAGCACTTCATTATTTATCCAATCCCAAAGGGAGGATTATGACTATAGATATATAGATTAGTGAAACACCATTTTCATTGTAGAGAGTTACGACTTCAGCAAAGCAATGCGTGGTGAAAAGTGCTCATGTTAGGACTAGAACTCTTCTCATTTTTAAAATTTCCTTTTTTATTTTAATCAAATTTTATCGGATTTCTTTCCGGTCGAATATTTTTTGTTCTATATTTTAGCCTCACAATTATAAGGAATTTAGAATGAAAAAATTAACATTAGCAATAGTAACAGGGTTGATGAGTGTAAGTGGATGGAGTGCTTGTACTTATAATTTTGATGCGACACAAGCCCAAATAACAACAGCTTTCTCAGGGTTTCAGAAATTTCCAGTTATCTCAGGACAAAAGACATCTTTCACAGTAGCAACAACTGCGGAAAATTCTCAACAGATGTTTATTGCAGCCAATGGAAATGCAATTTCTGGGCTAAATAATGGTAGTAACGTGCCGCAAAGTGGAATTTTTGCATACGAATATAGGGTCAAAGTTCCTACAACTTTACTCACTAACAATGAGCAGATATTTATGTATCCAAACTATGCTGATGCCTATTACAGTAATGGAAAAGGTCAGATAGTCGCTTTGTATGCAAATCATTTACAAGGTAGCACTACTCCTAATAAAGTTATGTTTGCAGTTGGTAGCACTCTTGACGGGGCAACAGGTGTGATTGAATTACCTGTAACAAACACTAATGATGGTTATCAAAATATTGGAATATATGTAAACCAAGATACTAAGCAAGTTGGTGTGATTTTTAATGGTGTCAATAAAGGATTCGTCTCTACCAATCCAAATAAAATTATAAGTTTAGCTTTTACTAATGGAATGGCTTATTACGGTATAGATTCTACTTCTCCAAATATTGGGAATGTGTATTCTATAGAACTTATAACTGATTCAACTAAACTGACTCAAACCTATCCAACAGGCACTAAAGACATTTGTGGCAATACTATTTAAAAGTTGAAATCCATTTGACCACCTTTGGGTGGTTTTTTTTGGTATAAAAGATAGTATTTTGGTCTAAATATATGAAGGGTATATAATGAAAAAAATAATTTTAATTTTTGGTTTATTGATTTCAAATTTTAGTTTTGCAACTAACTGGGTAGAAGTTGAGAATAAAGAGGGGAGTTCAGTCCAAGTTGATATAGACTCTATCAAACCTATATCTGACCAAAAAAAATTGGCATGGACGAGAGTTCTAAAAAATGAAGATGGTGATTTAATAAACTCTACCATGAACATTGAAGTAGATTGCTTAAATAAAACTCTTAAAAATATAGAATTAATTATTCGCGCAAATGAAGAAATCGTTTTTCAAAATAGCAAAATGAATAATAAAACTTATGCTCCTAAGTCTGATTCTGGTGCTGGGTTAATTCTAAAAAAATTGTGTTTATAAGTATTACGGTTTCTTAGTGAATGGACAATATTGTAAAATTCTAAGTGGTGGCTTGATTCCATCTAAAATATTAAATTTTATTTACGATCGACAACTGGTTAATATTCAGATGCTTATTCATTATGAAACTCAAAACCCACTCACCCGAGTGGGTTTTTATTGGACGTAATTTATGAGCAATAAAAAATTTACATTCCCATGTGATTTGAATGGGAACTCAAACAAACAAAACTTCAATATCCTGAATTCGAAATTTGGTGATGGCTACGAACCAAATATCTCAGTAGGCATCAACAATAATATGAGTCAATGGATTATAAACTGAGAATCAGAAAGCTTATTTTAGTTGAGTTATCTGATACAAAGATTATGCGTGAAAATTTAAATTCTTTAGGTTGAAAAAAATGAACGTTTTTTGATTTATGAAAGAGCTTTAATGGCTCATTGTAATTAACTGCAATGATTATAAGTTCTATTTAAAAAGGTGATTTTTTTATAAAAGACGAATATCTTGTCTAAAAAAGGGTGTAAAGAAATGAATCCAACAAAATTTTGTTTTGCTTGTGGGCAAAGTATAGACTATCGAGCTGAGATTTGTCCAAAATGTGGGGTACGTCAAAATGATGTACGTGTTAATGGAACTAAAAGTAGAGTTGCCACAGCGCTACTTGCTTTTTTTCTAGGTGGCTTTGGTGTTCATAAATTCTATTTGGGGAGAGTCGGTCAAGGCTTCCTGTATTTAATTTTTTGTTGGACATTTATACCAGCTATCTTAGCATTTATTGAATTTATTATTTATTTATGCATGTCTGACGAGGCTTTTGCAGCTAAATATGGGTAATTTATGATTTTCGTTAGATAAATACAGTTTAGAAACTTTTGATTTAAAAAAACTACCTGAGGGTAGTTTTTTACTTTACGTAATACTCATAATTGAAGTTTATTTAGATCTAAAAAAGGTGAATTCCATCAAAATCAGACTCACTCAATTAAAGTGGTTTTGTATTTTAGAAGATTTAAAAATTTAATTTCTAATGTGCTTTAGATAAAACTCATCTAAATAAAAATTTAATGATATTACGCACATTTAATCGAATAAATGTTCATTTTCTCTTTACATTTTGTTACATTGAATGCACTTTATAATAAATGGTTAAGATATGGACAAGATCACATTTGAATTACCTATTGTGCCGAGCCTCGTTACATTTGTCGATGAAGAACACGCTCGTCAACTGCTAAATAGTACTTTTTCTATGATCATGTGAGGGCACAGATTATGAAATATATTGCAGGTGCTCTGATTGTGATGGTGTTATTAATCGGATATTTCATCAACAAGAATAATAAAGAAGATATGGCAAGATTAAAGATGGCTGAAATACAACAAAATACACGCCTGATGCAGAATAAGATTGATGAGGTTCAAGCTCAAAAAGAATCAGAAGCAAGAATTAATGCTAAAGCGCTTGAAAAATCAGTGAAGGAAAGACAACAAGCCTATATGAATGAAACCCAAAAATATACCACATATGAAAATGTAAATGTTCAAGATGCGAGTGACCAAAGAGAAAATCAGTTGATTTCAAATCAGTATAGTGAACAAGAGTGGAAGGATATTTGTAAATCTGCATCATTAACTGCAAGAACAGTAATGCACAATAGACAACTTGGTCACTCAATGAGTTCTCAATTTGATGCACTATTACCGAATGCTCAACCAGATAACAAAGCTTCAATCGAGAATATGATCAAATTAGCCTATGGTCGGACTAGATATAGCACATCTGAAAATATGAAAAGAGCAGAATCCGAATTTGAAAATGAATACCATTTAATTTGTTTGCGCTCATATAGTTAGCAAAAAATATATATGTACTTTAAAGAGAACCATCTTCGGGTGGTTATTTTTTATAATTACAATTTTGTAATTCTTGTCACGAATGCGGTAATATTTATGTGTTAAAAACAGTATTTTGATAAAACTTAGGCAAAGAGATGGAACAAAATATTTGTAAATCATGTCATAAATTAATCATGGCTAAAGATCATCAATGCAATTCGCAAGATGTTGACAATGAGAGTAGCTTATTGTCGTTGGTTATCTTTGTCCTATGTATGATTACATTTGCATTTATAGCAACAGAATTATTGCAAAAAGAGCACGAAAGTGATGATGAGCTCAATAGAGTGGCTCATTCTGTCAGTTCTAAGTCGCAAGTGTACTTTTAAAGATGTTTTACTGAGAATTGATCATTTTAAAAAATCATGTATAGAGAGCTATTTTTGTAAGATAATTCACTTGTGTAGTGTATCCACAAAACGATCATAAAAATATATATCTATGGCTGAATAATGCGTGTCATATAAGACATAAAGAAAATTTAAATATCTGAATTTTATCTAAAATATTAAGTGTTAATTAACCTACACAAGTATATTTGTTATCGTATGGGCTCTAAAAAAGAGTTAATCATCATGAAAAATATTGTATTTGTCTCATTTATTTCCTTAATCCTTATTGGATGTTCTACTGAAATAGAAAAACTTGAAAGCTAAAGAGATCGCCTAACAGAAAAAGCAGATAAACTTACTGAACAGCATCTTAGTTTAGTGTTCGAGTGTGCTTCCATTCAAAATCAACTTATACCAACAGGTGAAATCAACTTCAATAAAGAAAAGTTGGAAAAGCACAAACAAGAAGTGTGTTCAAAAGCGGAAGAAATTCATAGAGAATATTTACCTATGCGATTTGAAATTACTGAATTAGATGAAAAAATCAAAGTACTTAAAGCTCAAGCGCCTAAATAGCGAACAACCCACTACGGTGGGTTTTTTAATGGATGAAATATACACTTAAAGAACGAAGTTAGCAGATCCAATTTTGTCTTGGATGATCTATTAACTGGCCTGTTTTAGAGCAGATGTTAATTCAGATAAAAAGTTTCTGCTGTTACGAGATAAATTTTCAAAAAAATGAATAAGTTCATACAAATAATAATGTTTAGAAAAATTAATACTTTACTATGATTAAAACTCATGCATATGTAAGTTAAAGTCATGAAAAGTACTTTTGTGTTAAGCATTGCTTTTGGAAAACTATAGAATTCATGTTAAATTTAATATTATGATAATATTTGGTTTTTAAAAAATAATATGAATATTTGTATTGGTGGGCCTTGGAACGGAAGTCGATTATTAGGATCGATGGGTCATAAAAAATCATTCAAAGTAAAGGGCACTGTACCTGATTTAATCACGGTTTATATCAAGAAAAAGATAGAAGTCAAAAATTCAATTTATATTTTCTGGGTCTCTGATGAACTTATGGATATAGATGCCAATGAAATAATTAATACTTATCTATATAAAGCAGGATGATCAATTAATAAGTAATTTTACAAAAAAGTAGTACTTTTTTGATTAGGTTCAGCTATTTATTTGATTTTAGATACAAGGAAATTGTATTTTTTTAACAAATTTAAAAAATAAAGATTGTATTACTGTTCTATTGAGCGTATAACGTTTCTTCATTGATGCGGGATGGAGCAGTCTGGTAGCTCGTCGGGCTCATAACCCGAAGGTCGTTGGTTCAAATCCAGCTCCCGCTACCAATCAAGAAATTTAAAGTTTACAGCCTAGTGAGCTCTATGCTTTCTAGGTTTTTTTTATTTGGTATTGTATTTCCAGTGATTGTAAAAATTTATTTTTTACTGTCGTTGACAAAACTTAGAAAAAGTAGCCTATTTTTATCTACTGAATAAAAAATTTAAATAGGAGCTGGATAAGTGTTCAGCTCAATGAATGTATTTCCCTATATATGCTGATGTAAAAGTTGTAAGTTGAATTTTAGGCTCAATTGCCTCCCACAATTGTTTTTTTAAATATTCCTGTTGGCTCAAATAGTTAATAACTGAACTGTTTTACAAAAGCTCAATGAATTGAGTTAAAAATGAATTTATTAAATGGCTGGACGATCGCAACAGCAAAAAATGGCGATCAAATTCAAGTGAAAATTATTCCACTTAAGCGGATTCAGAATAATATCGATGGTATGTCTTGGGTTGAGGTTGGTAAGCAAATTCAACTTGAAACAGGGCAAGAGTGCTGTTTCAACCTAGATGGACGATCTTTTTATACTGGATTGAACCAGTTGTATAAAATAGCGCTATGAAACGATAAAAGTGCTATCTATACTGGTTCAAATAGTTTATTTTAGACACTATTAGAATTAGATGTTTTTGGTATTTACTCGTTTATTACATTGTTGAATTTTTTCTTCGTTTTAAATCAGTTATATCTTCAACGTATTTTCTATAATTATTTATTTTTTTGAGATGAAACATGTCGAATACTACTACTGGTACTGTTAAATGGTTTAATGAAACTAAAGGTTTTGGTTTTATTGCTGTAGATAACGGTGCAGATGTTTTTGCACACTTTAGTGAAATCTAGTCAAACGGATTTAAAGTTTTATTGGAAGGTCAACGTGTCCAATTTACAATCACTGATGGTAAAAAAGGACCGCAAGTAAGTGGGATTACTGTAATCTAATCTTGTTTGAAGCGTCAAAAAGCTCATCAAAAGATGGGCTTTTTTTGTGATCAAAATATACTAAATATCTAACCGTAAAATTCATAAAATTGAATATTTAAGATCAAATAGCGTGTGATTCAGATGTTACGCTGAAAGATATTGCACATCATGTTGTCAAACTATACACCGATTCATCGCTTTTCAAATCATGTGTTTGGAATGATGAGGATACATCATGTAATGAATAAAAATTTCTGAGTGCCATGAAAAGATTCGAAGGAATTATCAAAATTTAATCAGTTTTTAAAATAAATTTCTGAATAATAGATATTTTTTTTCAAAAGTTATTTTTAATCAAAAAATAAATGATAACCATTTGCATTTGTTCGATGATTTATTGTATTCTCTGTTTCAAGAATTAAATTTAAAAATACTGGATTTACCTAAATAGCCCAGCTTGAATTTTCTCCGCAAGCTGGGCTTTGTTTATAGACTTGAATCACTTGAGCTGCTTATTCTTAAAAACATAATAGCTGTAATGATCCTTGACTTGCATACCGTGCTTATAAGAGTTTAATACTCATCAGGTTTTTTACATACATTTAAAGCCAACATCTAACATTGAAGTCTGAGCGATTGATATGACTTCATTATGATGTTTATTTTATGCCAGCATTTGCTGAGTAAACAGATCATTTCGATTATTGAGTTGAATGGATGATGCATTGATTTATAACCTAATTGAAACAGAGTTTTCTTTTTGTAATTTATTGAATTTCAAAAAATACTTATAAATTAATATGCTAAGAGGAATGTTCGAATTGTGTAGTAATTTCATTATTCATACTGAACCAAAGACAGCTTCGTCCATAATTATTGTTTGTGTTTATTAAGATGAGATTTTGCTATGCCAACTCCCGTGATGAATGGAACTAAAATCAATTCAAATCAATCGCAATATTTTTCAATTGAACAACTTAAAAAATTTTTAAAAAAACAAATTAGATTAAAAGCTGATCAAGGTGAGCTATTTGTCAGCGAACACATTGCTGAAAATTTTGCCCAACATGATCTCTACAGTCTGAGTGAAGAATTTAAGCAAGCAGGGTATAAGGTAAAGCTGAAGATGACAGGTGATGAAAAAATATTTTCTGTTTTTTGGAATTAATTTTTAGCGAGTGAACTTCAGAATGCTTTGCTTATTTCACTCGACAATAGAATATTCTTAATTTCATTTATCCTACAAATGCTTCATTCTATTTTGCTATGTTTGATTTTTAATCAAGAAATAGGCTAGAAATGAAAATTATTTCAATACTCAGTTTAAGGCGTGTTGACACTTTTAGATTAAAAAATAGCGAAATAGTAAAATTAAATCGCCAAACCCAATTCTACTATTCGCTATGCCTCGTACCATGTTAACAGATCAACACTGGCAAAAGTTGAAAGCTATT
>WNDP01000121.1 GCA_009912575.1 Acinetobacter bereziniae | reverse complement strand
CTTTAAACTATAGTGTTTGATCTTATTTATCACATTATTGAAATTACTCAGTTTAAAAAGTATTGCGGAATTAAAAAACGCGACACAGTTATGTCGAGTATTAGTGAACTTGAAGATGCAAAATTAATCAGTGTTGTTCGAAAAACTGGATGTCTTAATGAGTATTTTTTAACACTTAACCAGTACCAACAAACGGGACTAGTACTAGTTATGGGTAGTACCATTGAACGGGATGGGACTAGTACCATTAATGGTGACGGGACTAGTACCGTTGAACGGGACACTATTAAAGAAACACTTAAAGAAAATATTAAAGAAACACACACAATAGAAAATTCGCTAAAAAACTCAGTTGATGAAATCTTAAATCTTTGGAAACCAAATTTAGATTCTTTGAATTCTTGGTTACAGAGAGCAGGTGAAAAATCATTAACTCAAAGTGAAATGGAAAACACACTTCTTGAAGTCAATGCTCATTACGAAAGACAAATTCGATCTGATTCAGTCAGTGACTCAAAGATGTATTCAAACTTTGTGAAATGGGTGAAAGGTGATTTTTCTAAAAACAAAAAAACAAATTCAAATGTTCGACCATCCAATTTAAACGTCAACGATGCATGGGCTGATATTCCTCAATTTAGTGGACCAGTTGAACACGTTGAAATACCAGAGGACTTCATATGAATGCTATGACCTCAATGGAATTTCAAAAAGTAAGTGCATATTGCGCTGAACACAATGTTCAAAAGGTACAAGCAGGGCCTAATCAAATTTGCCCTATTTGCGCTAAAGCCTATGTTGATCAAGTGAACCAAGATCATCACAAAGAGGTTCATAAGATGGTTCGTGATAATCATTTTGCAGGAGCTATGATTCCTGATCGTCATAGAGATTCAGGATTTAAAAATTACAACGTGAATCCAGCATTACCAGGGCAAGAAAATGCTTTATCCCAAAGTGTTGCCTTTGCCAAGTTAATGATTTCAGGTCAAAAGCGTAATTTCATCATGTCAGGCAAAACAGGCACAGGTAAAACACATCTGAGTTGTGCAACAGCTAGGACGCTTTTAAACAAAGGTATTTACGTTCGATATATCACAAGTGAAGTCATGGCTCAGAAGATCATGAATGCATGGGATAGAGATACTAAAGATCAATCAGAGCAATCATTGATTTACGAGTTCACACAGTACGATTTACTCATTCTTGATGAATATGGACTGCATGATCGTGAGAAGCGAAAAGAGCTTGTTCATAAGGTTTTGTACGCTCGTTATGACGCAATGAAATCAACAATGCTGATATCAAATTTTACTCTTAGACAACTCAAAGAAGATTTAGGGGACAGACTCTGGTCTAGATTCCAACAAGGCGGTTTGACACTGGTTGAGTGTAACTGGGGTGATCAACGGATGATGCAAGGGGAGTCGGTATGAACACCATGGCGAATCAACAGTTATTTGGTCTTGCTGAAAATCGGACAGATATTTGGGCAACCCCTCAAGATTTTTTCAACAAGTTAAATGCAGTTTTTAACTTTGATCTCGATGTATGTGCTTTAGCTGAAAATGCAAAGTGTGAGCGATTCTTTAGTCCAGAGCAGAACGGATTGAAACAGGAGTGGACTGGAACATGCTGGATGAATCCACCGTATGGGCGTGAAATTATTGATTGGGTTGCTAAGGCGGCATACACAGCAGAGCAAGGGCACACAGTTGTGGCTTTAGTTCCTGTGCGCACAGATGCACGTTGGTTTCAGGATTATTGTTTAGGTCGTGAAATTCACTTTATTCGTGGTCGCTTGAAATTTGGTGGGTGTAAACACAATGCACCTTTCGGCTGTTGTGTTGTGGTTTTTCGTCCGAGTCTAAATGATGTCGAGTGGGAAAGCGTAGGGGGTGGGTGTGAGAAACTTCAATCTAATGCTTGGTGATTGTCTCGAGCGAATGAAAGAAATCGAAAGCGGTACCGTAGACATGATTCTTTGTGATTTACCTTATGGCACAACTTGCTGCAGTTGGGATGCTGTTATCCCATTTGAGCCACTTTGGGCTGAATATGAGAGGGTAATCAAACCTAATGGGGCAATTGTTCTATTTGGCGCTCAACCTTTCACTGCAGTACTCGCTTGCTCAAATCTAAAATTGTTTAAGTATGAATGGATTTGGGAGAAACCAGCTGCTACTGGTTTCTTGAATGCTAAGTTGCAACCACTTCGAGCACATGAAAATGCATTGGTTTTTTATAAATCACAACCAACGTATAACGCTCAAAAAACTTATGGTCATGAGCGAAAAACCGCAAAACGCAAAGACATTGGTTCTGAGCATTATGGTAAGCAATTAAATATCAAGGTTTACGACTCAACTGAACGCTACCCACGCTCTGTACAAGTTTTTAGTAGTGATAAGCAGAAGTCAAACCTTCATCCAACGCAAAAGCCAGTTGCTCTTTGTGAGTTCTTAATTCGCACATACACAAATGAGGGTGAGACTGTTTTAGACAACACCATGGGGAGCGGTACCACAGGCGTAGCTTGTGTAAATACTGGTCGTCACTTTATTGGAATTGAGAAAGAGCAAAAGTATTTCGAAATTGCTAAGGAGCGTATTGCATCGGCTGGAATTGAGAAAGAAAGACAGCCTGACTTATTTGAGGTGGCGGTATGAGAAACACAGCACTAGAAATATTCGAGAACCGCTTTGACATTTTGATGTTTGCAGCACACACAACAACTTTCAATGTTACAGACATATTTGAAGCGGTTCTTGATACATCACGAATGACGATACGCAAATGCTTAAGTGATTTGATTGAAAGCGGGTATATCGAGAAGCTTTCAGTTTATGACTATCAAGCTACAGCCAAAACTAAAGAATTATTCAAGGTGACACTATGACAACGATAAACAACCTGTCAATTGAGCAGATGAGAGAGATTGTTTCTAAAGCACCTTCCAATGCTGAAAGCTATCAATGTGGTTATTACTTTCGTGAATCACCTCAATTCATGTTTCACAATGGTTTTCATGATCAATGGAATTTAACAGACAACGATGGTCTGTATTTCAAGGCTGCTGGATTTCACCCTGTTCGGATAGACGACCTCCGCACCGCCATTGCAAAACATGACACGACAGACCACGTCACAGACATTCGCAATCACGTTAGCCCGAGTACATTGGTTTGGGATCTAGCTAGTGGAGAGGATTGGACTGTGGAGGCAGAACGTCATGGATAAGTTTGAAGATGCTTTCAAAAAAATAAGTAAAGTTAACCTGGCAACTCATATTGAATTATGGGGTGAGCCTAAAACTGAAAAGCTGTATTTCGAGGCTGGTCAGCAATCCCGACAGGCTGAGATTAACCAACTTCAATCACAGATCAATGAAATGGCAGAGGTAGGATTGATTCAGGAAAGCGTGATTAGGGAGAAAGACAAGAGGATTGAATCAGCATTATCTGAACTTGAATCCTTACATAATAAAAAGTGGGCTGAGTGGAAAGAACAAGCAGATATGCATTCCCAAGGCGAAGCAAATGCTTATGAACATGCGATGCAAATTTTAGAGAAAGTTTTGGGAGGTGAGCATGAATAACCATCTATACAAAATTGGGCAAAAGGTTCGTCACAACTTGAGTGGTCGAGAGTTCTACATCATTGGTATTAAAACATCATCATATCTAATGACTGGATTAAGTGAAGCAAGATTAATTGTTCACAAAAACAAAGACACGCCATCACGTAAAGGATTAGTCATGTGGCCATGTCATTGCAAAGTAATTGAGGGCAACAATGCAAATTCCTAAAGGGTGGCAAACACAATCTAAGCCAGTGGCGAGATCAAGACAATCAAAATACAAGAACAAGACTGTCGAATGCGATGGTCTAAAGTTCGATTCAGTTAAAGAGGCTAGACGTTATCGAGAGTTAAAGATTCTTGAGCGTGCAGGGGAAATCAGAGAGCTACAGACGCAATACTCGTTTGTACTCGCAGAGTCAGTCAGATTTAGCAATGAGCCACGTAAGAAGCCAGCACTTCGATACATAGCGGATTTTGTATATATCAAAGATGGATGCCAGATAGTTGAAGATGTCAAAAGTAAGATTTCGAGAAGTCTTGCTGAGTATCGAATCAAAAAGCATTTGATGATGTCAGTGCATGGGATTGAGATTTTAGAGGTTTAAGGGGCAATTATGAACGCAGTAGCAGAGAAGTTTGAACAATTCGAGTGGTTGACTCATGGCATCACTGCTAAGTCACCGCAATTCAATGATGAGACAAAAGGCACAGGAGAGAAACCTTTGGACTATCAAGATCGCTTGGGTGCTATTGCGTCAATGGAAACCCAGTTAGAAAAGTCGATTACTTCAGTGATTATATTTGGGCAAAACAGTAAGAGTGATTTTGAGTATGTACAGAATCATTTAGCAAAGATCATGATAGCAAATGCATTGAGTGATAAACGTCGAGAGCCTGAAGGGATTCAGTTAGATTATTTGGCAGTGTTAATTGCTCGAATGGTAATTGATTTTTCAATCGATCCAGAGCTTGAGAATAACTTTACAGCTCAAGGAAGATTGTATTATGCAGGGATTCGCTCTTGGCAGATGACTCAAAACTCATACCGTTTGACATGGAAGCAATACGAAAACATGATGATTATTGCTTTGGAAACATCAATCAAATGCGCCTCAGATGCAATTGAAAAGTATAGAAAAAATACTTACAAAGATTTAAAAGCATAGGGCTATCATTTAAATGATAACTAAGGTATAGTTTTTATATACTGGTCGTATTACGGTTTATCCGAGACCAAAACAGTTTTTGCTACCCACCTACTCCAATAAGTGGGTATTTTTTTTGCATAAATAATAATGAGGCTTACATGGAAAATCGTTGGCATTCTGATCAAGAAAATAATATGCGTCCAGATGTAAAAGCAGATCCATGTCCGTGGTGTGGAAGTGAATCAATTGTTGTTGATTCTAAAATTATAAATTTCGAGGTTTGTGGAGAAAAACAAACTCAATGGAGTGCTCAAGCAAGCTGCCATGAATGTGGTGCATCTTCTCCAAGTAGCGATATTGGACCATGGTCACATCCACTGGAAGATGAATACAATCAATTGGATTGGGAAAATGAGCGTGAAGTTGTAAATTTTGCGGTCAAGGTTTGGAATTGTAGAACCTAAAAGCAACAAAGTGAGTTTCGCTTTAATATAAAATTTGAGTGGTTTTGTATTTAAGTTATTGGTGATCAGGAATGAATGATGAAAAAGATGATTTTAAAAAAACTGAGCTAATAACGCCTGAAGATGAAGATCGAGAAACAAGTGTTGCTGAAGAGGCTGCAAGTCAAGCAATTGACCCTATGAACTTGGGTGAGATTGCTATTAAAGTCATAACTTCTGTTATTGATAACTTTGATATTTAAGAATCAATTATTAAATTTAAGCTCACTTTTTAGTGGGCTTTTTTGTTGCTTGAAATTTATAAAGGTGCTTGTGACGTGCACAAGTGAATAATAGGAGAAAAGCCATGAAACGCTTAGCTTTAGCATAAAACTAGACTGCAGGTCATAATAAAATTAAAAGGTGCGTAACAGCGCCTTTTTTGCGCCATTAGCTCAACTGGATAGAGCACTGCACTTCTATTGCATTGGTTACAGGTTCGAATCCTGTATGGCGTGCCATTCTTTAAGATGTGCATATAATACAAATAGTTATGGATTTTCTCGAAATCAAATAGGGTGAAAATTGTGCTAGAATGGTGGTTGTGGTTTGAAATAATTCGAGCCTTAAATTCCAAATCTAGGAGCATTTAAAATGCCTAAAGCACAATTAATTTCGTCAGATAGCAAACTAAATGGTAAATACGTAGATACGGTTGGTGAAATCTACCAAGCACCAAGTAGAGATGACAACTGTAGAACATTTGTTTTATCTCACAGTATTATCAATGGAGATAAAGCTAATATCTATGTAGATGTTGGTGTTTACAGAAAAGGTGTTAAAAAACACGAAATTCTTGAAAGCGACTTACCAAAAAGTATTTTGGATCTAACTAGTAAATCGGGTGAGGTTTTATAAGCCTAGCCCTATACATCAACCACCTCAATGGTGGTTTTTTAATGCCTAGAGGGAAGTGAAGATGCAAAACCAACACCAAAAAATCAAAGGTTATCGTGACCTGTCTCAAGAAGAAATCGACTTGATGAATGAAATCAAAGCAATTGGTCCACAAGTCCAAGCTGTTATTGAGAAAGTTCAAAAGCACATTTCAACACAACGTTATAACTGTAAGTGTGATGCTGGTCAGCAAGTTCATGATTTGGATGAATGGGATCGTCTTGAATCCGCAACACCTGAGCGCTTTGCTGCTATGGCTAAGACAGATTTTCAAACAGGTCTAATGTATTTGGTTCGAGCGGTAGCTCAACCGACAACGTTCTAACCTTTCGCTACGTTTCCTTTGCCCCGAAAGGGGTTTTATTTTGTCTTGGAGAAAGCCATGCGTTTAGGTCGAATTGTATTAGCAGCATTGGGTATGAGCGCAGCGTTTACCGAACCTGCACAGAGAAGTGTTAGCGCTTGGGATTCAACTACATGGCGAGAGCCAGTAAAAGGAAAATCAAAACCCAACAAGGTTTCTCAAGCCAAAAGACGTAAGTATAAACGTCAAGGTCGGTTGTGATTGATCTTACTTGGATAAGTTGATAATTTATTGTTTCTAAATTAATTATAGAGAAACTAATAATGACTGATCTTGAAGCAAAAACACTTAAAGAAATTGAAATGCTCAAAGCAAAGACAGCTATTGCTGTTGCAATCTTAAGTAATTGCGAAGCATCAACTTTATCAGCACTTTCAACAAATGATCGTAAATCAGGGATGTTTGATACGATCAGGAAAGCGCAAGCAACGATCGAAAAATAGTAAATAAAACATAATCGCCTTAGGGCGATTTTTTATTGGAGATTCCTTTATGGAGGATATAGAGCTTCCGAAAGGGAGTGAGCCACTTAAAAACAAGCAACATGAATTGTTTTGTCATGAGTATTTGATTGATCTAAATATCACTAAATCAGCGATTAGAGCGAAGTTTAGTGAGAAGTCAGCTCGTCAGCATGGTTGGGTTGTATTTAGTCGACCTGAGGTGCAGGAAAGAATTGATTTCTTGAAGTCAGAGAGAGCAAAACAATTAAAAATTGAGCAAATTGATGTTTTATCTCGGCTTTGGGCAATTGGTACAGCAGATCCACGTGAATTGGTAAAACATAAGCTCGTCAATTGCCGTTTTTGTTGGGGTGAAGATCATCAATACCAATGGTGTGATGAGGCAGAATTTGAAAACGCTTTGCAACGAACAATAGCAGAAGAAAAAGAAATCCAAAAAGAAGATCCTGATTATAGGGCTAATTATCCTACCGATATTGGTGGGTATGGATTTCGCAGAACCAAACCCCCTCATCCTGAATGCCCGTCATGTGATGGTGAGGGCAAGGGTTATTTGCACATTGAAGACACTTCAACCTTAAGTGAATCAGCTCAATTATTGTATGCAGGTGCAAAGCAAACCAAAGAAGGCGTTGAAGTCAAAATGCATGATCAAATGGCAGCTTTAAAATTGGTAGGTCAACACATAGGTTTATTTAAAGAAAAGATCGAGCATGATATTTCTGATCCTTTGAAAGATTTACTACAACGAGCAAGCGGAAACACATTAAAACCGAAAGGATAAAACCATGACACCAGATGAGCTTGAAAAAAACTTGTCTGATCCATGGTGGCGTTTGACAAGTGGTTTCTTATATCAAATTTTGATTAAAGGTGATGAGGATACAGAGGGATTAAAAGCTGCATTTATTCCGAACGAGCACCAAATCGATTTTATGAATAACTTGTGGTATCGCAATATTATTCTTAAAGCTCGTCAGCTTGGCTTCACAACAATGATCGCAATCTATTACTTAGATTGTTGTCTTTTTGGTGAAGGCAATATACGTGCTGGTATGGTTGCACAAGATCGTGATTCAGCCGAAAAGCTTTTTCGTGACAAAGTTAAATTCGCTTACGACAATTTACCACCTGAAATTAAAGCAAAATTCCCTTTAGCGCGTGATAGTGCGAGTGAGCTTTTATTTGCTCATAACAACAGCTCAATCAAAGTTGGTACATCTATGCGTTCGGGGACTTTGCAGTATTTGCATGTGTCTGAATATGGAAAAATATGTGCTCAATATCCTAAAAAAGCCAAAGAGGTAAAAACAGGCTCAATTCCTGCAGTATCGCCAAATGGGATTGTAATTATTGAGTCTACCGCTGAGGGAGATCATGGAGATTTCTTTGAGATGACCGAGATTGCTAGAAATAAAAAAGACAGTGGTAAGGAATTATCGAAAAAAGATTATAAATTCAATTTCTATCCTTGGCATGGTGCAAAAGAGTATCAGCTTGATCATCAAAATATCCATATCACAGATAAAGAACATGAGTATTTTGACGGCATTGAGCAAGAATGTAATGTAAAAATTACTTTAGATCAAAGGGCTTGGTATGTAGCCACTCGTGATAGCGATTTCAGTGGATCGTCTGAGTTGATGTGGCAAGAATATCCATCAACACCAGATGAAGCATTCAAGAAATCAAAAGAGGGTTGCTGGTATACAGAGCAATTCCTCAAAGTGCGTAAAGAAGGACGTATTTGCACTTTACCTATTAGGACAGACGTTCCAGTCAATACCTTTTGGGACATTGGGAACTCAGACGGTACTGCTATCTGGTTTCATCAAAGAGTGGGTATGCAAGATCTATTTATTGATTTTGTTGAGGGATGGGGTGAACCCTACGAGTATTTTGTCAAGATAATGCAATCCAAAGGTTATTTGTGGGGCAAACATTACTTACCCCATGATGGCGCTCATGCAAGACAAGGCGAAAGTAAAAATCTGTCTCCTCAACAAATGCTTAAAAACTTGGGGCTTACCAATGTAGAGATAGTGCCTCGTGTATCTGAACTATTACATGGAATAAATCAGACACGAAATGCATTAATGAATGATGTTTGGTTTGATGTTGACCGTTGTAAAAACGGATTAACTCATATTGAAAATTACACACGTAAATTCAATGCACATGCTCAAACTTACACAAGCGAACCAGTCAAAACAGATGGTCATTCTGAGGCATCCGATGCTTTTAGACAGTTTGCACAAATTAGGGACCAAATAGGGCGTGTCGCTAAAAAATCTCCACCTCCACCACTTGCAACAAGGACAACATTGTCATGACAGAAGAGAAGAAACAAGGCACTGACATTCTTGAGCGTGTGCGTAAAATGTGTGATGAGGCTGAGGATTATTGGCACGATATTTATGAAATGGGTAAAGAAGATCGTCAGTTTGTCACAGTTGATAAAGCTCAGTGGAGCGAGAAAGACCGTAAAGAACGAGAGAAAGACGGCATTCCAACACTCACATTTAACGTGCTTAGAACGTATTGCAAACAGCAAATCAACTCAGCACGTTTAAATCGTCAGCAAATCAAAGCTGAACCTGTCGATGATATTGCCGATCCAGCTATAGCAAAAATCTTCAACGGCTTGCTACGTGACACAGAAATTACAAGCGGTGCTGATAATGCCTATGATGCAGGTGTCGAGGGTGTAGTTTATGGCGGTATGGGATTCGTCCGTATTCATGTTGATTATGTTTCTCCTGATAGCTTTCAGCAAGAACCAAAAATCCTCACAATTCACAACCCTGAGTCAGTTTTTTTAGATCCGATGAGCAAAGAGTTGGATGGCTCAGATGCTCGCTATGTTGTGATTAAAACATGGTTGCCGAGAGCTGACATCATTGATCAGTATGGTGAAGATGCAGCAAGCGATTTTGATGATACAACTCAAAATAGCGAATGGCTCAATCATGATGATAAAACGGTTTGTGTTGCTGAAATGTTTGAGATTCAGCGCAAAGCAAAAACATTGTATTTGTTGGCAGATAATACAACCACATACGACAAACCAGACGATGCGTCTCTAATTGTTAAAGAGCGTGAAAGCTACGAAGAAAAATGCTGGTGGTACAAGCTTACAGGCACAAAGGTTTTAGAAGATCGTGAATTCATTGTGCCAATGTTGCCGATTATTCCAGTCTACGGGGATGTGACATGGGATGGTGAGAAGCGTTATGTGTATTCAATGGTGCACTTTGCCCGAGATCCTCAAAAGCTCTATAACTTTTGGAAATCGTCAGAAGCTCAACAGATTTTAGAGGGATTGCGTAAGCAATATTTACTTCCTGAGCGTGCTTCAAGAGATATAGGAGAATGGTCCAATCCGAATGGTTATCAAGTATTACGTTATAACGATATTGATGATGACGGTAACGCTATTGCTCCACCGCAACAGATGCCTGCTTTAACTGCACTCAATGGCATTCTAAATGCAGCAGATGGAGCCAAGCAAAGTATTGAGCAAATTCTCAATATGCAACCCGCAGCGATGGGCAGTGATGAAAGAGGACTTTCAGGTAAGGCTATTGGCATGTTGCAACAGCGCGCCGATGTAAGCCATTTTCACATCACTGATAACTTGAACAAATCGCTTGCTCAGGTAGGACGTGTGTTAATTGGTATTTATCAAAAAGCCTATTCAGTGCAGATGGTAAAACGCATTACAGGCGAAGATAACAAGACTGAGCGTGTGCAAATCAATGCGCCTGCACCTCAAGGACAGCAAGACGGTGTGATCGATGGCATTTTGAATAACTTAACAGTTGGTCGTTATGATATTCGTATGTCGACAGGTCCAAGCTTTATCAGTCAACGTCAAGAGAATAAGCAAGCACTTACTGAGTTGCTGCAGTTTGTTCCACAAATTGGTCAAGTCGCACCTGACTTATTACTCAAAGCATTTGATGACGGCAATATGCTTGAAGATATTGTTGAGCGTATCAAAAAATCACTTGATCCTGCTTTAACACAGGACGGTGAGGGCGATCCGCAATTACAAGCGGTAATGCAACAGTATCAACAGCAAATGCAACAGCTTCAACAAGCCTTACAGCAAGCTCAAGCACAAGTTGATGATAAGAATGCAGAGCGTCAAGCCAAGTTTGAGATAGAGCGTCTTAAAGCAGAAACAACACTTGCAGTTGCTCAACTCAATAATGTTGCCAAAGCAGAATTAGAAGAGTTGAAAGGTGCGATCAATATGATTTTGCAACACATGCAACCGCCTCAAGAATGGCTTGAGACTGATATGCAGAATCAACCACCACCAGAACAACAGTTTCAAGAAGAACCGCCTCAAGAGGGCGGTTTTTTTATACCTGAAGATCAACAAATGCTTGAACAGCAAATGATTGATCCACAGGCACAGCAACAAGAATTCGTACCCGATGACGGTCAGATTGGGATTGATACGCAAAACATGGCTGTAGATGAACAAACCCCCGAACTTGACGGTTTTCAAGGCATAAGTGAGCAGTAAAATGGAAAATACAGAGCAATCAACAGAAACCACCGAACAAACCACACCACCAGTTGAAACAGAGCAATCTGAACAGACTCAAGGTGATGGCGGTGAAACTGAATTAACAGAAGAACAGCAAGCCGAAGCTGCACAAATAGCAGAAGAGGAAAAGGCTGCTCAACGGCAAAGCGCAATTGATAAGCGTATTGCAAAAATTACTTGGGAGAAAAACGAAGCAATTCGAAAAGCTCAAGAGTTAGAGCAAAAATATGCAGCTCAAGAGCAAAAGTCGTTATCTGAACCGCAGTTGCATGATTTTGATTCTATTGAGGACTACGCAAAAGCTTTATCGAAATATCAAGAGGATAAAGCCAATCAAAATTATCAAAGTCAATTTGAGCAACAGCGTAATGAGCAGATGCGCCAAGCAAAAGCATTAAAGATTGATGCTGCTGAAGCTGAATTTCAGAAAGCACACCCTGATTATCAACGCGTAGTCGGGTCAATTGTTCATATTAGTGGTGGGGAATTACCTGAGCAATTAAGCCTAGCTGTACTTGAGTTAGGTGATGTCGCGCCTGCTGTGCTTTACGAAATCGGCAAAGATCCTGTTGATGTTGTTGATCTACTCAATATGTCACCAGTTGAACAGTTGATGAAAATTGGTGAAATCCGTGCATCACTTAAAAATAATCCTAAATCTCCAAAAATTCCGAACAACCCTGCGCCTGTTACCCCAGCAAAAGGGGCAACCAACTCTAAAAAAGATCCTTACAAGGGGTCTGATGAAGAGTTCTTGCGCAGTCGAGGCTTAAAATAAGGTAAATGAAATATGACAAATAACGTTTTAACACATGACATTGTTGCAAAAGAAGCTGCAGCAATGCTGATTGAAGAATCTGTTTTTATCAAATCGATCAACCGTGGTCGTGAGATGGAATTTAACAAAGATAAAGCAGGTTATAAGGTTGGTTCGCAAGTACGAATCAAAATCCCACCAGTTCCAATCGTAACCGATGGTAAGGAATACAATGGCGATGATGCCGACTTAAACGCCAAAGAAACAACTCGTGTCTTAAAAGTAGATACGCAAAAACATGTTTCATTGGAGTTTGGTGCAGCAGAGCAAACTTTGCATTTAACTGACTTTAAAGATCGTTTCTTAAAGCCTGCAATTCAATCTTTGGCGACGACTGTAGACGCAGACCTACTCAAACGTGCGATTGTGACTGTAAATAATGGCACATTGATTGGTGCAAACGAAATCTCACCGCTTGCACCATTCGGTCGTGCACGTGAAATGCTTGCACGCTCATTAACGCCTGCAGCTGGACGAATTGCGTTGCTTTCTTCTGAATTCACCAACGGTATTGTTGATACTTCGGGCACTTTATTTAATCCTAGTTCTGAAATTGCCAAGCAGTATAAAGAGGGTTATGTAGGCAAAGCCCGTGGTTTTGACTTTGTTGAGTCAGAGCATATTTATCGTCAGAAAAATGGAAAAACTACTGGCATCACTGTAAATGGTGGCGGTCAGACTGGTGGTAATTTAACAGTTGGCGGTTTGTCAAATGGTGACGTCATCAAAGCAGGTCAAGTATTTACATTGACTGGCGTTGAAATGCTGCATCCATTAACGCGTGAGTCTTACGGTAAGCTCATGCAGTTTGTTGTGCTTGAGGATGTGACCGCAGGCGGTGCAACAGCAACATTAAAAATCTATCCTGAAATTACCCCTGATTTTATCGGTACTGATAAACAAGCAAATGCCAATGTTTCAGCAACACCTTTAAATAGCGTTGGTTTGACATTTATTGGTGGCGATAACGATGTGATTGATCAAGCCCTTTGCTATACCAAAGACGCATTTAGTGCTGCTTTTGCCCCTTTGAAAGTGCTTGCAGGTTGTGAGGGCTATACCTTTAACACTGAAACAATGGCGCTACGTGTCCAAACAGGTGGTAACTGGGTAAGCGATTACGAGGGAACTCGAATCGATGTACTGTATGGCTTCACAATGGTTCGTGGTAATCATGCTGCGCGAGTTGGTCGAATCGGTTAATTAAAAAGATGACAACATATGCCCCTTAATTGGGGCGTTGTCATTTCTGGAGTATAGAAATGCAAGAATTTCCAAAAATGCTGTATATCGGTTCAATTCAATCGCATAAGCCTGAAATTGCACAAAATCAAGATCATGAAGATGAATTGCGTGAATTGGGCTTTGTTGATTTTGCGGATTTAGAGAATGAGCAAATACAAAAGTCAGTTGGTACGACAGGCAGTGCATCAAGCGAAGATTTTAAGGATGCTTTTGTACCTGTTGAACAATTTGATGCAGTCAGTGAAGAACTCGTTCAAAAAGAGTTGCAACTCAACGTAGCTCAGACTGAACGTGATCAATTCAAAGCTGAAAATGACGATCTAAAAGGGCAATTGAGCAAAGCACTTGAAGAAAATCAACAGTTACAACAGGTCATTGATTCACATCAGACTCAAAAAAATGACATAGAGCCTGTCGAGACTAAAAGTTATGACCTCAGCTCACTTACAACCCCACAGCTACAAAAGATGCTTGATGAAAAAGGCATTGCATATTTAAAGCGTGACAATAAAGAGGCTTTGCTTGCTTTATTGACTCAACCAGTTAAAGCGGAAGAATAACCATGAAAGTTCGTGATTTAGTCCATGCCTCAGCGCGTGTAATCGGCATTGTCGCGTCAGGCGAAAATATGACAGATGCTGAATTGAGTGATGCCGTATCATCATTGAATATGCTTTTAGGGCAATGGTCTACATCACGAGATTATGTGTTTTCAACTCAAGACATTGAAATCAATCTTAATGGCAATTCG
>WNDP01000120.1 GCA_009912575.1 Acinetobacter bereziniae | reverse complement strand
TTAGAGGAATAGCCACTCGATATGACAAGTTGAAACGGAACTATGAAAGCTCTGTTGCATTAGCTTGTATATTTTTATGGCTCCCCTTATAGGTTAAATTATGAACCCTAAATGTCAACAGACCCTAATGTCTTTTGATATTTGATAAATAGCTTGCGTTGTAGACTATAATTGAGCATCAGACGCATACATCATAAAGCAAAAAATGAAGAGAATAGCCATATTACTGTCGATACATAACTCAAAAATGAATTGCATCAAAGAAATCAGCAGCAATACAGATGATATTTTCCAGCTGATGAAGCCAAACTGAACCCTGATTTGCCTATTAAACAGGTCTACTCGGACTCCTGTTTGGTATGTATGCGCGTATTGTGCCCAGCACAAAGCCACCATACCCCCTGTCTTCGAGCAAGTACATACAGACAACGCTCATCGGACTCAATCAATGTTCCATCAGCGTTTGTTCGTGTCAGCCTTACATGCAGCACATACGCAATATCAGATGACAACCTTTCTGCCCTCTCTATTACATAACGAAATCTTGATTGATGAAGCGATCCTTGCAAAAAGGACTTGTGAACTGCATGTAGTGATTCCAATCCCCTGAGCAGACCTCCATTCGGATTTCCCCATGAAATGTCTTTATCGAAGTGACGGTTGTATCCCACTGCATCATGGGCGTTCAATGCGGCTTCAAGTTCAGAGATGAAATGTTCGATCTGCTCTATTTCGTCGCCCATAAGTTTTCTCCTTTTGAGCTTCAGTGGTGAGCGAGTTAAGGAAAGCACAGTACATATTGACTCGCCTAAGTCTTTGATAAAAATACTGTAGTGAACTGTAGCATAGTCCAACGAAATGCTGTGCTGAAGTCATTCTGAAATAAAAAAACCCTTCATCGTGAAGAGTTTCTTATATTATCAGCTTAAATACGTTTTGGTAAATTACTCACCCAATTCAATAAATTGGTTGCATCATTGGTACGTGCCTGAGAAGAACTTGCACCTAATAAAACCACAACGGCTGGACGGCTATTCACAGTAGTATGCATGACCACACATCGCCCTGCTTCATTGATATATCCTGTTTTCGAAATATTGATATTCCAACCACCATTGCGAACCAGTGCATTGGTATTGTTTGACTTCAGGATACGATAGCCTAAATTGAAGTCGTAATGCGCTGTAGTCGAGAATTGACGAATTAGGCCATACTGAGATGCCGCACTCACCAAAATGCCTAAATCACGCGCAGAAGACACATTGTGTGGATCTAAACCTGTAGACTCAACATAACGTGTAGAAGTCATACCCAATTGACGTGCTTTCGCATTCATTGCTGCAATAAATGCTTGTCGTCCACCTGGGTAGGTACGAGCTAAAGCTGCCGCTGCTGGGTTTTCAGATTTCATCAAAGCAACCAGTAACATTTCAGCACGATTCATGCTATCGCCCGCTTTTAAAGTCGAGCTTGAATTCTTACCACCAGCACCAGCAAAATCAATTTGCTGTAAGGTAATCTCTTCAGACATATTCAAACGCGCATCTGCTGTAATGACCGCAGTCATCAACTTGGTAATAGAAGCAATTGGCATTGAAGTATTGGTATTTTTACTATAAAGCACTTCCCCTGTCGTTGCATCCATCACCAAAGCGGCACGAGCATTGACTGTAGGCTGGCTACTGTAATTATTGGTATCATAAATCTGTGCAGATTTATTGGTCAGTGTTGTTGTTGGTGCAGCATTAGATGCACGAATGGTTGTGGTTAAAGTTGTTGAACCTTTAGGTGAAATGTCTTCACCGTCATCATCTACAGAGTCACCGTTCAGCAATTGACTTGCATCAGAAGATGACCAACTCACACTTGCTTGTCCGTTTCCCCCTGAATTCATGATGATTTCAGCAAAACTTGTTGAACTCAAACTGAGTAGTACTGACAGACTCAGCACATTCATTAACGTTTTTTTAGGTTTTTTCACGATAACTTACTCACCTCAGGGAGGTATTCACAGACTTGCTAATTACCTCAAATATGACTTACATTTACACTCAAACGTGACTATATTAAAACAAATATTTTAATCACAATGTATTGTGCGCAAATATTGAATAGATATTAGGAATAGGATTGCCAATTTTGTTATGTCATTGCAAGTCTTTTTTGCTTTATGTAACAAAAATGTTGAGTTGATATTGGAAAATTTAAGGAGGTGTAAGTGATTACTGTTTTAGTGGTAGATGACCATGAATTAGTAAGAACAGGCATCTGCAGAATGTTAGAAGATCAGACTGATATTCAAGTCATCGGACAAGCAGAATCTGGTGAAGAAGCCATTACGATTGTAAGGCAGCAACACCCTAATGTCGTTCTATTAGATGTAAATATGCCGGGAATCGGTGGTGTAGAAACGACCCGTCGTTTATTGCAAACCGCACCTGATACCAAGGTGTTAGCTGTGAGTGGTTTAGCTGAAGAACCGTATCCATCATTATTATTGAAAGCGGGCGCACGTGGTTATATCACCAAAGGTGCACCGATTACAGAAATGGTACGTGCAATCAAAAAAGTCATGCAAGGCGGAAAATATTTTAGCGCCGATATTGCTGAACAATTGGCTAGCTCATATTTGTCAGATACACAAACTTCGCCTTTTGATGCGCTTTCTGAACGTGAAATGCAAGTGGCGATGATGGTGGTCAATTGTGTAAGTGCTCAAGAAATTTCAGACAAACTTTTTGTGAGTGTAAAAACAGTCAATACTTATCGTTATCGTATTTTTGAAAAACTGGGTCTGGATAGCGATGTCAAACTCACCCATCTTGCAATACGCTATGGTCTGATTAAGCCATAAATCTAATCAAATAATGATCTATCTCTGAGTGTTATTATGTCGTCTACGGTATCTGTTCCTATTTATCAAACAATTTACCGTTTAGGCACACTCTATTCAGGTTATCGACTGGTCATTGCGTTTTGTTTAATCATTATTTTTCTGATTACTTTAGAAAACCAACCTGTACATTACGAATACCCAAGCTTATATTTTTATTCGATCGCAACTTTTACCATTATCGCTGTATTGCAGATGATGGTACTAAAATTCTATCCACATGGTGTTGCTCAGCAGTTTATTGGCTTTTTTATTGTCGATATTCCATTCCTCAGTATTTTGGTATTTGCGCTGAATGGTCCAAACTTAGCCATCAGTATTTTATTTGTGATTGCTGTTTTTACTGCAAATTTTTTACTAAGTAAAAACAAAGCTTTATTTATCACATTAGTCTCGGTCATTGCCATTATTTATCAGCAATTTCTGGGCAGCTATTTTGACTTTTCTAATTTAAATAATATTAGTAATAGTGCTTTACTGGCTTTTTTATTTTTTATGGTTTATGGAATTGGGCAAATTGCAATTAACCGTTTCCAAGTTTTAGAGTCTTTAAATACTTACCAATCCTTGGAACTATTTAAACTACAAAATATCAATCGCTATATTTTAGAACAAATCGAAGTCGGTTATTTGGTGCTCGATGAAAAGTGCAAAATAATTGTCAGTAATCCTGCTGCCTGCTTACTTTTAGGAATATCTCCCCTTTATGCACATGAACAATATCATCTGTCCAACTTTCAACCAGATCTCTATGAAATTTTAAAAGATGCCATGCTTCGCGATGGTGAGCGTTTTCAATTTGAATCCCAACAATCTTCTTATACCGTAGATATTCGTGTACAAAAGCTGATCGTGCCTCATCAAGCATTGACACTTTTGGTTCTTGAAGATGCACAAAAAATAAATCAAAAAGTACAACAGCTTAAGCTTGCAGCATTGGGGCAATTATCAGCGAGTATTGCTCATGAGATTCGTAATCCACTTGCTGCAATTGCACAAGCCAACGATCTTTTTCTAATGAGTGATGAACAGCAACAAGCTTTACTTCATCAAATGATCAGCAAACAAACTGTGCGAATTAATAATATTATTAAAGATACATTGGACATGGCGAAAAATAAAAAAATCCATTCCAGTAAAATTGATGTGCAAGTTTTTTTGCAAGATCTTTGTCTACATGATTTAAGCGATGCTCGAGAGAAAATCAAAACTGAAATTGAAACAGGACTCCAGATTTATTTTGATGATTCTCAGCTTAGGCAAGTTTTAGTCAACTTATTACGCAATGCACTACGCCATAATGATGAAAATGCCGAACACGTTTCCGTAAAGGCGTTTAAAAATGAAACACATGTTTGTATAGATGTGATTGATTATGGGAAAGGGGTCACAAAACAAGATCTTTCGCAATTATTTCAGCCATTTTTTAGTACCGAAATCAATGGAACTGGTTTAGGATTGTACCTATCGCAAACCATATGCGAAGCAAATCAAGCGAAATTAATTTACGTTGAGCAAAAACAACAAGGGGCATGCTTTCGAATCGAATGCCCACTCATGGATTAGATTAGGTTTTTGGGGATATGACTTACACGACAACCGTTGGTGTTACTTGTAGATGATGAACAAGATTTATGTATGTTGATGCAAATGAGCCTTTCTCGGATGGGCATCAAAACACATATGGCACATCATTTACAGCAAGCCAAATATTTTTTTAGCGAATATAAATATGATGCCTGTATTACTGATCTAAACCTACCTGATGGCAGTGGTTTAGATTTAGTGAAACATGTATCTCAGCATTATCCAAAAACACCCATTGCAGTGTTAACCGCCTATGGCAATATGGAGATTGCAATTGCTTCACTGAAAGCAGGCGCTTTTGATTTTGTCAGCAAACCCATTAATCAATTACACTTACAGCAACTTTTACAAAAAGCGCTACATGTCCCGCAGTTACGTGAAGGCGTCGTCAAAGCACCTCTTGAAGAGTCCATGCTGATCGGTGACTCACAAATTATTCGTAAGTTAAGAGAATCCATCAAAAAAATTGCGCGTTCTCAGGCACCTGTTTTTATTACAGGTGAGTCTGGAACAGGCAAAGAAGTGGTTGCCAATCTTATTCATACGCTCAGCAATCGTAGCGATAGTCCTTTTATTGCGATTAACTGTGGTGCGATTTCTGAAGAGTTGATGGAAAGTGAGCTGTTTGGACATAAAAAAGGCTGTTTTTCTGGGGCAACGCAAGACAAACAAGGACTTGTACAAGCAGCAAATGGCGGCACATTGTTCTTGGATGAGGTTGCAGAACTCTCTTTAGCCATGCAGGCGAAGCTTTTGCGCGCTGTTCAAGAAAAGAAAATTCGCCCTTTGGGTAGCGATACTGAAATTGAAGTTGATTTTCGCATTATCAGTGCAACACATCAAAATATCGAAGCTTTGGTTGAACAAGGAAAATTTCGCCATGATCTGTTCTTTAGGATTCCTGTCATGGACGTTACCCTGCCACCTCTACGTGATCGTGAACACGATATCTTGATTTTAGCCAATCACTTTATTCAGCAGATTTGTACAGAATGGCGCATTCCGACAAAATCCTTTACTGAAGTAGCCAAAGCCTTTTTGTTGCAACAACACTATTCTGGAAATGTGCGTGAATTACGTAATATCATTGAAAAAGCCATTACCATGTGTGATGAGGATTCAATCGATATTCAGCAGTTGCAGCCTGCACCACTGCGTAGCAGTGTCAATAAAGTTGAACAGCTTGAGTCAATTCCAAACAGCAATATGTCGATCGAACTCCCGAATAAAGCGCCACATATTCCTAAAGAAGGTTTGGAGCAATATTTGGAAAATGTCGAAAAAGAAGTCTTGTTATCTGCATTAAATCAAACCCATTGGAATCGTACTTTAGCGGCTAAAAAACTCGGGATGACCTTTCGTTCTCTACGCTATATCGTTTGAAAAAGTTTGGGCTAGATACGGATGATGAATAGAATCTGCTGATATTGATCTCGAACAATAATAATTTTGTTCAAGATCAAAAAAAGCTGAGAATCAAATACTCAGCTTTTTTATTACTTCAGTTGTGATGTATCAACGATGTTTTAATAATTGATCCGCAACATTATTTAAATAAGTCTCTTCTTTTTGATCCAATGCCCAAGGATATTCCCAGTTCGGGCGAATCCCCTGTCCATCAATCATATTGCCATTCGGCGTATAATAATTTGACACCGTCATTTGTAAGGCAGCACCATTCGGTAATGGAAATAGTTTCTGTACCACGCCTTTACCATAACTTTTTTCACCCATAACCCATGCACGTTGATGCTCTTTCATCGCAGCTGTAAATACTTCCGCAGCAGATGCTGAACGCCCATTAATCAAAATACCTAATTTAATATTTGAAAACTCATCGCCAGGTAAGGCCTGAAATTGTTGATTGCCTTCTGAACGACTTTTGGTTGAAACAATAATTCCCTGATTTAAAAATAAATCAGCTGTTTCAACAGCCGCAGAAAGTAAGCCACCTGGGTTATTACGCAGATCGAATAAAACCGCTTTGGTTTTTTGAGTGCTATATTCTTCGATTAATCGTTTGATTTCATTTGCAGTATCTTGTTGAAAAACTTTAACTTTAAGAACCAACACTTGATTGTGCAACATCACAGGCTCAATATCAGCAACATCAAGTTTACGATTTCTGACCACTGTTATTGCTGGACTCTTCTCATTCAACTGTAACTGAAAAGTAGAGCCGATCGAACCGTGTAACAAGTCTTCTACTTGTTCCGCGTTTAAATTTTTAAGTTCCTGATTTTCAATTTTAAAAATGGTGAATCCATTTTTTAAACCTAATTTGAATGAATCAGAGTTTTCTCGTAGATTTTGAATTTTCCATTGATGAATATGGCTGTCAAAGCCCAATTCAAAGTCGGCAGTCGCAAGATCACTTTCCGTATATTGCATCAACTGTTTATATTCTTCAGGACTTAAATAGCGTGAATAACGGTCTAAACCACCGACCAAGCCTTTAATTGCCTGTAAAAACAGCACATCATCTGGTTTTTCTTGAACATAATTGTCTTTGACAATGCCATAAATCTGAACAAATTGTTCTATCGATTCGATGGGAACTTCTGCAATGCTCTCTTCGACATCACCATCAAAATCAAGTGCGGCAGCATTTTCTGCTGCCCAAACGGAATGGCTACCACAGGTTAATAATCCGGTTAATACAACTGCATATTTCCAAGCTTGAACCATTCACACACCTAATTTTGAATAATGAGATTTAGACTTTTAATGTAATCAAGTTACGACCTTGCATTTCTTCTGGGATTGGAAGTTTCATCAAGCTTAAAATTGTAGGTGCAACATCGGCAAGTACTCCACCTTCGGCAATGACCGCTGAAGTTGGTCCAACGTAAATAAAGGGTACTAGCTCAGTCGTATGCTGGGTATGTACCTGACCACTGACATAATCCTGCATCTGCTCAACATTACCATGATCCGCAGTAATTAACATATGTCCATGCTTAGCCATCACTGCTTCATATAAACGACCTAGGCTAATATCAACAGCTTCAACAGCTTTGACTGCTGCATCAAATACGCCTGTATGACCTACCATATCGCCATTTGCATAATTCACAACCAAAAGATCGAACTCACCAGAGTTAATCGCCTCAACCAGCTTGTCGGTCACTTCAGGCGCACTCATTTCAGGTTGTAAATCATAAGTTGCGATTTTAGGCGATGGAATTAAAATACGCTTTTCACCTGGATATTCATCTTCACATCCGCCACTAAAGAAGAATGTCACATGCGCATATTTTTCAGTTTCAGCAATTCGTAACTGGGTTTTACCCAAAGAAGAAAGATATTCACCAATTGAATTTTTTAACGCTTCTGGCATATAAGCCACAGGTGCATCAATAGTTGCTTGATAGCGCGTCAACATAACGAACTTAGAAAGTTGAGGACGGACTTTACGTTCAAAGCCAGCAAAATCATTTTCTACAAAAGCTTTGGTAATTTCACGTGCACGGTCAGCACGGAAATTCATAAAAACAATACTGTCACCATCTTCAACTTTAGCAATCTCACCAATACGCGTTGCTTTGACAAACTCATCATTTTGATTGGTTGCATAAGCTTGCTCTAAACCTTCGGTTGCTGAATCAACAACACGTAAAGCCTCACCTTCAGTAATTAAACGATAGGCTTGTTCTACACGATCCCAACGATTATCACGATCCATCGCAAAATAACGACCAATCATGGTCGCAATACGACCTTGGTTTGGATATTGTGCAAAAACTGAATCCAGTTTTTCCAAAGACGGTTGAGCACTGCGTGGAGGTGTATCACGACCATCTAAAAATGCATGTAAATATACTTTTGCACCACGCTTCAAAGCCAGTTCACACATCGCAATAATATGATCTTGATGCGAATGTACACCACCTTCTGAGAGTAAGCCCATGATATGAACTGCACCATTGGCGGCTTTGGCTTTTTCTACAGCATCAATCAATACGTCGAGCTCAAAAAAAGCCCCTGTACGAATATCCTTAGTAATACGGGTAAAATCTTGATACAGGACACGACCTGCACCCAAGTTCATATGCCCTACTTCTGAGTTCCCCATTTGCCCATCTGGCAAACCAACATCTTCACCTGAACCTGAAATTAAACTATGCGGATGCTTTTCTTGCATCATGGTTAGATTTGGCGTTTTGGCTGCTAAAAACGCATTATCTTCGACCGCTTCACGATGACCCACACCATCCATAATCACCAGAACGTGAGGGATTTTGCCAGCAGTTGCATCCGTCATGATTTACACTCTTTTACTGTTTACAAATTAATCATCATATCTTACCGTTTTTTTACGGCAGACTCTATGCTTAGACAATGGCAATAATGATTTGCCATCATCTAAATTTCTAATCTCATTGGGTTTTCATTGATCTACAATCTGAAGGATTCAAACTATCGTGCTCTATACAATAAATAGCTTCCGATCCCAAACATCAAAAATATAGGCAAGAACACAAACCACGCTGGGGATGGGGCATAAATCAAGCTGGCATAACCTAAAAAGTCCTGCACATAATAAAATGCTAAGCCCACGAACAATGCAATCACTAAACGGAAGCCCATCGATTGTTGACGTAAAGGTCCAAAAATAAATGAACAGGCAATCAAGACCAGTGCCAATAAGGCAAATGGCGAACCAACATTTTTCCAAAATGCCAAAAGATAAGTTTTAGGGACTTGGCTATATTCATGCATATAATCCATGAAACTTAACAACTGACTAGGGGCTAAATCCTCAGGATCAATGGTCACCATATGTACATATTTCGGTTGTAATGCCAGTGCTAAATTTTGTTGGTGATTATCGACAACTTGAGCCTGACCATTGGCAAGTAAATTTACCTGAGAAGTTTGTTGTAAATTCCACTGACCTTCTTTTAAGAATTGACCTTCATCTGAGTTGAGTAAGGATTTCATTCGATAGTCTTGATCAAAGTCAACCACTTGAACTTGCTTCAATGTACCTTTTGAGTTGGCATAGTCAATATAGATAAAACGTTGCCCTTCACGTGTCCAATAGCCTTTTACTTCACCTAATGCTGCAACACTACGGTGACTTTTAATACTTTTTGCTTGTTCGTTGGTATAAGGAATAACAAACTCACTCAAAGCAAAAGATAGAACTACCAACAGCATTGCAGAACGCATCACCCAACCCACAATACGCCATAAGCTGATGCCTGATGCGCGCATCACAATCAACTCACTGTTTGAGGCCATTGATCCTAAACCCAATACAGCACCAATTAAGGCTGCAATAGGAAGAATTTCATAGAGATAACGTGGAGCACCCCATAAAACATACTGCAATGCATTCAACGCTGTATAGTTTTCTTTTAGGCTGCTTAATTCACCCAGATAGGTAAATAAAATCTGTAAGACCGAAAGCACGAGCGTGGCGCCTACCATAGCAAGTACTGTGGTTTTAGTCACATGTTTTGCGACAATTCTACGTGCTAACATTATGATTTCACTCGCTGTATTTGCTTCTTAAGCTTAGGTGCCAATTTCTGCTTTCTTGAAAATAAAGCCGCTGCAATCGCATAAAAAAGCAAGATTGCAGGATAGGCCCAGAGTCCTACCTCAGCTTTGCTGACCCGTGTTCTAATCGCCATGAGCGCCACAATCAAGCTCGCAAAAATCAATAAAGCTGGGAATAGCTTAAGATAACGACCTTGACGAGGGCTGACTTCACACAAAGCGGTTGCTAACATTAAAGCGACAATCATTGAGAATGGAACAAATAAACGCCATCCAAGCTCACTCTGTATAACTGGATCATCTGTATTTTCAAGTAACTTTCCAAAACTCAATGCTTCAACTTCACCACTTTCAAATTTGGCTTCTTTATTATTTTCTAAACGTAAGCGATAAGTTTTAAACTCGGTTTGGCTGTATTTTGGTGTGCCCGGATAAATTTCATAACGGCGTCCCAGCACAAGATCCACCACACTTGCGGTTTCATTGGCAATTTCTACACGAGTTGCTTCTTTCGCTAAAATCATGACATCAGGTTTACCTTCTTTTTCAGCACGCTGATAAAAGAAAATATCTTTAAGATTTTTACGATCCTCAGACAGAGATCCTGCATAGATGGTATAAGCACCTGATGAAATAAATTCGCGAGGACGGACTAAATCAAAGCCTGTGCGAACCGCCTGAGTAGACATCAACTGTTCGTATTGACGCAAACCAGCAGGAGCCATCCAGACCATCAAGAAACTTTGAATGCAAAGATAAACAATGGTCAAAGGAATTAACAGCCTTGCCACCTGAATTTTGCTAATTCCACTTCCGTTCAGTACAGCCATTTCATGGTCAACGTATAAACGACCAAAAACCAACATCAACCCGATAAAGAATCCCAAAGGGAAAATCAGCATAAGGAATTCAGGCAAACGAAACCCAATAATACTCAATAGAATACTCGGATCTACCCGTCCCATAGCAGCTTGACCAAATCGCTTAATCAGTTGCCCACCCATCATGATGACTGTCAGTAATATAACAACCACAGAAGAGGTCGAAACGACTTGTTTGACAAGGTAACGTCGAATAATCAAATTAATCTTCCAAATAAGGGTAATATCGTGATGTAGCGCTAGTTTACCCGAAGTTAAAATTATAAAACTAGATTGAAATTCTACCATTTGAAGTGGTTCAATGGTTTAATGATTTGAAATGTACAACAGGCACAAAGACAACATATGAAACTTACGATCAACACGTCATTTTCAGCGTCTACATCTAGCCAGGCGTTATTTATTCTGGTGGATTCTGAAAACTTAAAACAGGCCCAAGAAACATATAAAATCAATGATTTAAATACATTGATTGAAAGCATTCAATTTAAAGCAAGTTTAAATGAAACTTTACCACTGATCGGAAAGCTAACTCAAGTCGCACAATGTACCTTAGTTGGTTTGGATAAAGCATCCGAGATCAAAACAGTAAAATTAGCAAAAATCGCACAAACTATTATCAAAGCGTCACAAAAAAAATTTCAACATGTGAGTATTGATATTTCTGCACTTCCGTCAAAACTACATTATTTATTTGCATTAAGCCTGACTCAAGCTGCGTATGGCTATGATGAGTTCAAGTCTAAAAAGAATGAATTTAGCTTAGAAAGTATTGAATTTATTGCAACACAATCCGATCTAAATGCTGAAAAACTGCATTTGATTTCTGCTGTGCAAAAAGGCCAAAATTTTACCCGTGACTTGGGGAACTGCCCACCGAATATTTGCTTTCCTGAATATTTAGCGGAACAAGCACGTGCATTAGCGGCTAAATTTCCAGATCTATTAAAAGTGACTGTTCTCGAAGAACAACAATTGTCTGACTTAGGTATGAATGCGTTTCTTGCCGTCAGTAAAGGTTCTGAACGTCCAGGACGTGTGATTACTTTAGAATATAAGGCAGATCTTAACCAAGCGCCGATTGTTCTCGTTGGTAAGGGCGTCACTTTTGATACAGGTGGTATTTCATTAAAACCAGGTTTGGGCATGGATGAAATGAAATTTGATATGTGTGGTTCTGCATCGGTACTGGGAACGATTCGTGCCCTTTGCGAAGCTAAGTTACCTATTCATGTAGTTGGCGCTATTGCTGCTGCTGAAAACATGCCATCAGGTCACGCAACTCGCCCGGGTGATATTGTCACCACCATGAGCGGACAAACTGTTGAAATCTTAAATACCGATGCCGAAGGTCGCTTAGTACTTTGCGATACCTTAACCTATATCAAACGTTTCAATCCTGCCTTGGTTATCGATATTGCAACATTGACAGGTGCTTGTGTTGTCGCACTAGGCTCGGTAGTTTCAGGTCTATTTACACCTGATGATGAACTTGCAGAAGAAATTACAGCAGCAGGACATGCAGCATTTGACCGAGTGTGGCGTATGCCAGTTTATGCTGACTATCAAGAGCAACTTGATTCACCATTTGCGGATATTGCCAATATTGGTGGTCCTAAAGCTGGTGCTGTAACAGCAGCTTGCTTCTTAGAACGTTTTACACGTGACTACCGTTGGGCGCACTTAGACATTGCAGGTACAGCATGGAACTCTGGTGCGAACAAAGGCGCAACTGGTCGCCCAGTACCATTACTCATGCAATTCATTGCCAATCGTGTAACAACAAATGGCTAAAATTAGCTTTTATTTGTTTGAAAAAAGCCCCGAACGACAAGTCGAAAGCGCTTGTCGTTTATGTCGTAAAATTCTACGAAATGCAGCTAAAATCTGGTTGCATTGTCCTGATCCAGATATGCAACAACAGCTGGATGAATATTTATGGTGTTTTGATCCAAGCAGTTTTTTAGCGCATGGTATTGATCAAGTCGATGCACCGATCTGTATTTCGCCCAAACTTCCTGAATCTTCTGAATGGATTGTGTTTAATTTTAACAGTCAAGCACTTGAACAAGTGACACAATTTAGTCACATTATAGAAATCATTGAAAATGATGAATCTGCAAAGCAAGTAGGTCGAGAGAAGTATAAAGCCTATCGACAAATGGGTACTCAACCTCAAACCTACAAGTTATAAATTTTAAACATACTTTTCCCCAAGGAGATGTGCGGTGACATTAAATGTCGGTCAAGATTTTAAAAAGCGTTGGTTAGATACGCCTGATGCAGTACGTCAAACTTTTGTGGATGACCTCAATCGCATCTGTGATCTTCTCAGTCCAAAAACGGATGTACAAAATTGGTTGGGCAATGACCAACGTGAAATGCAAGTCGCACAACTTAAAGTTGAGCAAGCTTATGCTGATTTAAAAGCACAATTGATCGAAGAAGCTCGTGTTCGTAAACAATTAGCGCTAGAAAAAGCTTTAGCTGAAAAACGTGCGCAACAACATGCTTATAATTTAGAACTACAAAAAGATGAAACTCAGCAATATGAGCAACAAACCGTAAACTTACAAAATTTACGTCAGCAAATTGATCTTGAAATTTCAATTTATAGTGAAAAATATACCAAGAATCCTGATACACCAGCGATCGACTATGCCAATGGCCAATTTGCTATTGCAGATGCACAGATCACCTCAGAGTTAGAAAGTGTTCGTCTTCGTCTTGAATTAGAAGCAGAAACATTGATTGAACAAGCAGTAGATACCTTTCGCAATAAACTTCAAACAGCAGCAAAAGATGAAATTAAATATATTTTAGCAAATTCCAATTTTTCAGCAGAAAAATAGAAAAGCTTATCTGCTTTACATCTAAAGCCTTTTTAATTTGTCACGAAAATGCAATATTTTTGTCACAAAATAGTCATGCTAGATAGCCTTAATAAATGATCTTGCAACAATTATGGCAAAATAAATTATGTGATAAATACTATTTTTATATGCTTATGCTATAGCAAAGTATTTATTACCTTAATAATCAGGATGAATAAAATGGATCTGCTCAAGCAAGTTTCGAATCAAATTGCCCAACTCCGCTCAGGAGAAAAATGGACCCTGTCTATACAAGATTTATTCATTAGTCGTGCAGATTTTCAATCACTGTCGGTATTTCTTTGTCGAGAATCAGAGAAAGGCAGTTTTTCACTCAAGGATACTGATCAAGGATACTGATCAAGCCAAATCACGATTTGGTCGTACCTCACTGATCATTATCAAAAATTAATGAGTTCGGTATTGATTAAAGTGTATTAGTTCAGATCTGATCAGACATTGATCTTGAAAAAGAGAAAGTTACCCGTTTTGATAAAGGTGTCGAATCTTAATCAAACAAAGGTAACTTTCTTATGTTGCATACTAACAATCAAATCATTAAACACAAAGTAGGCTTACTCAATTTAGCTGAAGAACTTCAGAATGTATCCAGAGCTTGTAAAGTCATGGGTGTC
>WNDP01000012.1 GCA_009912575.1 Acinetobacter bereziniae | reverse complement strand
AATACAGGAAGACTGTATTTAATCGCAGTACCCGTTACACCCGTACTGTTACCTTCTTCAGCAGCAACCAATAATTTTGTTGTTGGCGCTAAGTTATATGCATAACGAACTTGCGGAATACGTGTAGTACCACCACCAGGGTTAGTTGCAAAGTCAATCATTTCTGGTGCATGACTAGACAAGAAGTTAGACGTTGTTTGACCGAATAACCAGTTGTTATATGTCAAGTAAGCATGACGAATACGCAGGTTTTCATTGACACCGTTACCGGCAAAGTCAACTTCAACTTTACCACCAACTTTTGCATCACCAACAGGCGTGTTGAAGTCTAAACCGATACGTGTAGTTTTCGCTGTAGCACGTAATTTATCTTTTGCTTCACCTGTCGTTGCATTTACTTTGTTGAAGTCGTCATCCGCACCTTCAATGATATAGTTCGCATCACCACGTACAAAACCGTAAATGTTAATGTCAGCACCTGATTTTGATTTTAAACCAGCAGAAGAAGATGCAGGAGCAGATTCAACTTTAGATTCGACCAAACGAACTTGTTGTTGCTGTTGTTGAAGCAATGCTTTTAATTCTTGAACTTCATTGCGTAATTGTTGAATCTCTTGGCTGTCAGTAGCAGCTTGAGCTGTATTTACCATCAAAGCTGTGACTGTTAATGCTAAGCTCTTGACAATAAATGACTTACGATTTGTGAATAGACTCATGAAATACTCCTAGCCTTATTTATGATGTGCATCCGTACAATTTGACCTTTTAACCCCAAAACTTTGCTAAAAAATCAATTTTTTTTGTTTTCTTCAGTAGTCACTCAAACACCACATTAAAAAAACATTGCACATATATGCTTGCTATTAAATTATGAAAGCGTTGAAACTAAGTTAAAACCCAAAAGTAGCAATTTGTGTATAATTCTTACACTGTTATAATCTAGCCTAACTCAACCCCTTATTTAAAATCAGTTTTACCGAATAAGACTTTGATTTCAATTCTTTTTTCAGATTAACATTTCTATAATTATTATATAATCGGGGGCTTAGCGATTTTTTTAGAAAATTGATCTCCTGCATATACGACTATCGTATATAGTTTATTTGATGGAAAACCAAGCTGATTGAGGAAAATAGATGAATATTGAACACGTTCAAGCTGTCGATCTGGCCATAACAAGTCGTCATTCAGTACGTGCTTTTCTTGATCAACCTCTCGATACTCAGCTTATCAAAGATATTTTAAATGTTGCTTGCCGTGCTCCATCAGGAAGTAATACCCAACCTTGGAAAGTTTTTGTGGTATCAGGAAAAAAACGCCAAGAATTAATTGATCGTGTCTGTGCACTTCAAGTTGAGATCATAAAGCAGCCTGAGCTTGCTCAACGATATACAGCACCTTTCGCGTATTACCCTTCTACCTGGATTTCCCCTTTTATTGATCGCCGACGTGAAAATGGATGGGAACTTTATGGTCTTTTAAATATTCAAAAAGCAGATAAAGAAAAAATCGCTGCACAGCATTTAAGAAATTATCAACTCTTTGATGCACCTGTCATTTTATATTTTACTGTCAACAAAATCATGCAAGTTGGCTCAAAAATGGACATTTCGATGATGGTTCAAAATGTTATGATTGCAGCTAAAGCCAGAGGAATCGACAGTTGTCCACAGGCCGCTTGGAATCCTTTTCAAGAACTTGTGCTAGAGATTCTTGGTGCTGACGATGATCAAGAATTAGTGTGTGCTGTTGTACTTGGTTATGCTGACCCTAACCATATCGTCAATACATTTATTACTCCACGAGAGCCTGTTGAGCAATTTAGTGTATTTCTCGATTGATATGTCATTTAGAAATTATGTTTAAATATTTGACGTCGTTATCAACTCACTACATGCATTAAATCATCATCTTTGCATTTTTACTTACGACATGATGACATTCATGTGAATTGCTTGAATTGACTATAAAATTCTTAATGAAATGTCATGTTCAAGAACATCTTTCACAACTGTTTGAGGCAAGTTTTCATTTTATAACATCGTAAAAATCAGGATTGATTTGAGTTTTTATGCACTTTAAAAAAATATTGTTCAATACATTGAACAAAAAACTCAAAATTCCATATTATTGAATTTATTGTTGCTCCTCTTTTGTAGATTTAAATAAATATTCAAGCTCAAATAAGTCATCGATGATTTAAGCGCGATTTGATTAACACCAATAATTCGCACCATATAGCATCATCAAGTTTTAAAAGATTCATATCAATAACAATCATTTAAAAAATTATTTATCAATAACACCCTACCTCTCCCACTTTGTAATCTTTTGTAAATGACCATTGTTAATTATAGTGTCTTTATGACACTATATATGTATAGGCAATAAGCCACTATATGAGAGTCAACATCATGTCTATTCAACTTCTAGATTCAAAACAAAACCTGATCCCTGTACAGATGATCCAGTTTGCGGGTGGTGAAAGACATATTCAAATCTCGGCAGAAATTTTAGATTCCTTGAAAGGTAAAATTCAAATTCAAGCAAAAATTGCCAATAGCCAAGATCTCATGGATTACTTATTGCTGGAAAATGTATTGCTCAATCAAGGTTTAGAAATTGATTTAGAAATCCCTTATTTTCCCTATGCACGCCAAGATCGCATTTGTGCAACTGGACAAGCTTTTTTATTAGAAGTTATGACAAAGCTGTTAAATATCAACAATGAAAAGTTTCCGCAGCAACGCAAATCAATCAAGGTCTGGGATGCTCATAGTGATGTGACAGAAAAACTTTTGCATGAAAATACACACTTTTTTGACATTAAAAATGTCCAACCTAGTGAAATAATTTTAAAAAATAAAAAGCTACACACACTTTTAACAGCTAAGGAAACTGTTTTAGTCTGCCCAGATACTGGTGCAAAAAAACGGACACAAGCAATTGCCAATGCTGTAAACACATTTCGTGATCGTGACATTGATGTGGTTTTTTGTGAAAAACGACGTGATCCTGTCACTGGAAAAATCCAAAATGCTCAGGTCAATGCACAAGATTTAACAGATAAAACAGCAGTCATTACTGACGATATCTGTGATGGTGGTGCAACGTTTATCGGCATTGCGCAAGAGTTAAAAAAATTAAATTGTGAGCATGTGATTTTATACGTTACACACGGCATTTTTAGTAAGGGCTTACAAGTATTCGATGGTTTAGTCGATCAGATTTTTACTACAAACAGCTTCCCTCAAACTGAAAATCCAAAACTCAACGTTATTAAATTCAGCCGTTTCAATACATTGTAATTATCAAATTTTAACTGTCTAATTTTAATCATCTAGGAGAACAATAATGAGCTTAAAAATTAATCCACTGAATGCTATCGATTTTTATAAAGCAGATCACAGACGCCAATACCCTGCAGGTACTGAGTATGTTTATGCCAATTTTACACCACGTTCTTCACGTTTAGCTCAAATGCTGCCTGATTTTGACGATAAGATCGTGTTCTTTGGTTTACAAGGTTTTATCAAACATTTTTTAATCGAAACATGGAATGAAGGCTTTTTCCAACAAGATAAAAACAAAGTGATCGCCGCTTATAAGCGTCGAATGGACAATGCCTTAGGTGAAGGAGCGATTCCAGTCGATCACATTGAAGCCTTGTATGACTTAGGCTATTTACCAATTCGAATCAAAGCCTTAGCAGAAGGCAGTCGGGTGAACATGAAAGTTCCTGTACTGACTATTGTAAATACCTTACCTGAGTTCTTTTGGTTAACCAATTACTTGGAAACTGTACTCAGTGCAGAATTATGGAAAAGCTGTACCACTGCAACTATTGCATTTGAATACAAACGCTTACTGACACAGTATGCCATCAAAACTGGCGCACCTTTAGATTTTGTTCCAGTTCAAGGACATGATTTTAGTAGTCGTGGAATGAGTGGAATCTATGATGCAACACAGAATGGTGTTGGTCACTTAACCAGTTTTATTGGTACAGATGCCGTCTCAGCGATTGATTATGCCGAAGAATATTACAATGCAGACGGTATTGTCGGTGTTTCTGTTCCTGCCACAGAACACAGTGTGATGTGTATGGGCAGTGAAGATAATGAAATTGGAACATTCAAACGTTTGATCACTTAACTTTATCCATCTGGTGTGGTCAGTATTGTGTCCGATACTTGGGACTTTTGGCGAGTCATTACGGAATTCACTGTTGAATTAAAAGATGAAATTCTTGCTCGCCAGCCGAATGCTCTAGGTCTTGCCAAACTGGTTTTCCGACCTGACTCTGGAGATCCTGTAAAAATCATATGTGGTGACCCTGAGGCACAAGTTGGTAGCCCTGTCTATAAAGGTGCTGTGGAATGTTTATGGGAAATCTTTGGAGGTACTGAAACAGACCTAGGTTATAAAGTGCTCAATGAACGTGTTGGTCTGATTTATGGTGATTCGATCACCTTAGAACGCGCTTTAAAAATTCTGCAAGGATTAGAAGCCAAAGGCTTTGCTTCAAATAATCTTGTGTTTGGAATTGGTAGTTATACGTATAACTATTTAACCCGAGATACTTTTGGCTTTGCAGTGAAAGCAACATGGGGACAAGTGAATGGTGTTTCTTGTGAATTGTTTAAAGATCCTGCAACAGATTCTGGGATTAAAAAGTCAGCTAAAGGTCTACTTCGTGTTGAAAAATCCGAAACAGGCTTTGTATTGTTCGATCAACAATCGCCTGAGCAAGAACAACAAGGCGAGTTAGACACGGTGTTTGAGAATGGTCAATTGATTCAAGAATGCGCATTGAATGAAATTCGTGAGCGTTTAATATCAAGTCAATAGTATTAAAACCAAGCATTCAGTTTAAAATAAGACTGAATGCTTAAACCAAATTATTGAAAAACACCAGCAAAATAAAAATTCCCATTAATAGTATCTGAACCAATTTTTACATTATTAAAGGTAAAATTTTGCTTTAGCTGATCTACGCTTAAACCTTTACAACTTATATTTCGATCTCCGCATGAAACTGTATCTTCACCTTGTGTATAGACTAAGCTTAAATGTCCTTTTATCTCTTGATTAATTGTAAGCATTCCATAATTTTCAAAGTCAATTTGATACATTTTTTGATCATTTGTTGTTTGAGCATATGTATGCTTATAGATTGGTAATAATTGAGTTGACTGGTTTAAAATTAAATTATATTGATCAAATGGCACATACACATTTGAACTTAAAATTTTAATTTTAATTTTCTCTGTATCACTTTTTAAAATAATATTGTCTAAATTTAGTTCAAATCCTTTACTAGAATTAGACCAAATCTCATTTGCTAAGTCTGAAATAGTATAAGTATCTGTGCCATCTGACACTCTGATCGAAATTGCATGTTCAAAATAAGTATTGTTATACTTTCTTATTGATAAAAATATTGTTTTATCGTCTTTTTTTAAACTAATTCCTGATCAGTCCAATATAGCTTACCCTCCAAGCGAGTATCAAATTCTGCATAACTTTCAACATTATATTCTTCACTATCATAAATCACTTTACCTTGAACTTTTACAATCGGAAAGCGATTAGTTTGAAAAATTGGCCAATTACTTTGGGCAAAGTAATTTAATTCTCCTGTGATTAAAACAGATTTATAGTCATTAAAATCTTTTTATTTTGACGAATCTCCACGATAGTATTTGTTTGGTGCATCTTTAAGTATAACTTTGAACTGTTTTTGTTGGTTCAATTCTTTCATTGAATAGCTTGTGTTTGAAGAGCAATCATAAGAAGGAAAACAAAAAATAAATTTTACATCTTGCGTATCAAAGTCTTTAAACAGTATAGCGAGTTTAGCCTTATTACCGCTATTCAATTCAACAACAGAAGAGTCAGAACCATTTTTATTCGCAAAACTAGCAGATGTAATTGGTTGATTTCCTATCGCTGAAATTTTATAAGTAAGTTGGGAATCATCAAAGTTTAGGGTTTGATTAATCCCCTCACCTTTAATTGTTAAATAGCTAGAATGATTCGCTGTCCCAATAGAATCAGAATTATCACTGCCACCACAACCTGATAGCAATAATAAACTCACTGCCGTATACATCACGATTTTTTTCATTATCCATTCCTTACAAGGATATTTATTAAGTTTTTATAAATAATCTTATAACATTAATTTTCCTTGGCTAATATCCTATACCCTGTAATAATTCTAACTATCTTTAAATTTAATAAAATAAGTGAGCCTTATTGTGACTTTAAATGCTGAACAGGAATTTCTGTCTAGTTATAACAAAAAAGACTTTGATGCTCCCCTTTTCACAGTCGATATGGCTATTTTTTCTGTGGATGCAGGGCAGCTACAAGTTTTATTGATTAAACGCTCTAATTTTCCACAAAAAGATAAATGGGCATTGCCCGGTGGTTTTGTTGATTTAACCCAAGATGCTGATTTAATGGCATCTGCGCACCGTAAATTAGTTGAAAAAACTGGGCTTCAATCTCCACATTTGGAACAAGTGGCGACAGTGGGTAATGCAACACGTGATCCTCGTGGTTGGGCAGTTACAGCCTTGTATTTTGCACTGATTGATTTCAAAGAATTTCAGCAAGTTGCTGGCGAACAAACTGAACATAGTGAATGGGTTTCAATCTCGGAAGCAAAAAAACGAGACTTGGCATTTGACCATTTACAGCTTTTAGAAATGGCGATTGATCGTTTAAGTCGTAAAGCACGCTATACGGCTCTGCCCGTGAGTTTGATGCCAAAACTATTTACTTTGACTGAATTACAGCAGATTTATGAAATTATTTTGGGTCAGAGCTTGGAGAAGAAATCATTTAGACGGCGTATGGTTGAAGCAGGTGCAGTTGAGGAAACAAATCAAACTAAAATTGCAGGTAAACGTCCTGCGCAACTGTATAAATATGCTTTTGATAATTATGATTTTCATTTTCCAAGAATTCTGGAATATCCACGTGAATTAAATCCGTCATGATAAGATTAGTTCAAGCTTTTCCTCAAGAACTATTCGATGATGTTATGTTGGTGGCTCAATATCTTGAAAATCAGAAAATCCAACTTCATGACAATACTCAATGTGAAGTGATCATTCATCAAGCTTTGATCAAGATACCTGCCAGAATCTATATCAACGCTGTACAATCTTTTGAGTTTCAAAACTTTCCATTGATACAACGTCAAATTATTTGGTGTATTTTCACGCGCCATCATGATGGTTTTGTTCGGCAAAAAGCGCTTGAAAAACTACTTCAGCAAAATCTTGAATATTTTATGACGCCATTTATCTTTCAATTGCTGGGTGAGTATGTGGCTGAAATTTTGAAAATCATTGAGCCACATCTCAATGAAAATAATCAAAACAAATGGAGTGATTTTATCTTAGAAAATTCTCAGTATTTTCAAACTACACAAAGCAGAATAGTCAGTTATTGGAATGAATACTATCGATCAAGCTATCCTGATTTTAAAAACTATATTGGTCATCAAATTTTAACCAAGCTCAAAAAATATGAGGAATCACGATTTAAATGAAATGCATAACTTAAGTTTGATTTATTGGTTACCAAAAACAATCACATAAGTTCCAATCTGTATTTTTTCTTCTAAGCAGAATACCAGATGCTCTAAAAAATTCATTATTTTTATATCTTCAAAAGACAAATCCCTAAGGTCTGAAACAATTTTCTGTACTGCATTGTAATCAAAATAATTATCGGAGCAAGGATCAAAACTATCCTCAAATTCATTTCTCTGCGGGCTCCACAATGGAAATAAAGATTTAAATATTTCAATCACATAAGTAAAGTCATCCTGTGGAATAAAATAGGTTCTATTCTTTTCATGTTGGACCTCGACTAAATTTTCATCTTCAGACCAAATCAAAAAGCCGACTTTATCAACATATTTGGGGTTTTCAGCTATCGTCAACTTGATTGGACGTTGATTAAATTGATCAATCTTTTCAATAATTTTTTCAATATTCTGCTGATAAACTGGATTTGTATAATATGCTTGAGCAAGCTTTTCGTCACAACCTGTCGCTAAACAAATTTTATTGAGATTATTTTGATGAAACTGAACAAGCGATTGTTCAATATCGTCATTATTTTGTTTTAGTAAAGACAACGCTTCTGTCAAAGAAACGTTTATTTTTGCTCGTAATGCCTTGAGCTTTTCATGATGCATAACTTACTCTTTTGTTTATCTTAAATTTCATTTTCAATATTCATACATCATCACTGCCAAAATTATCTTATGTTAATTACACAATTAAATGTAGATGGACAATAATAATGAACACCCTAAGCTATTTTGAAATTCAATCATCAAACCCTGAACGCGAAGTTAAGTTTTATCATGAAGTCTTTGGTTGGAAATTTAGCAAAGTTGAGGGCTTACCGATCCAATATTTTCAAATTGAGACGGCAACCTTACATGGAGGCCTTTTGGAAAGACCAGCTCAAATACCACCAACACATTGTGGAACCAATGCCTTTACCTGTTCTTTTGAAGTTGAAGATTTTGATTATACAGCTGAAAAAATTTTAGCCTTAGGCGGACGCATCGCCATGGAAAAATTTGCCATCCCAAACAAATGCTGGCAAGGCTACTTTTTAGATGCAGACCATAATACCTTTGGTTTGGTTCAAGTTGATCCGAATGCACAATGATTTTAAGAAATGAAAGAAATAACTACACCAAACTCAGATTAATTTAAATGATGCGTTTAGACTATTGATATTCCAGAGTGTTGGTTTTTAACAGCTGAACGAGACAAATGATTGAGTAGAATACAGTTTGGCTTTTTATCTGCTTACTCAGCCATCCTGACCTTTTACTCAATCACTTTAAGCCGAAGCAATCAAAAAAGTCGTCTATTCAATCACCACAAAAGAACTTCTTATCTCCTTCATCCGTGAATTTATGCTACCTTATTTTACAACGCATTAAGATCAAACACGCACATGACTGTACGCTTTCTTCATACTTCAGACTGGCATCTGGGACAGTTCTTTTATAACCACTCACGCCAGTATGAACATGAACAGTTTTTAGCGTGGTTATTGCTGCAAATTCAAGAGAAACAGCCGAATGCCTTACTGATCGCAGGTGATATTTTTGATGTGATTAACCCAGCTTCATCTGCTCAAAAACAATTATATCAATTTCTTGCAGATGCACATGATATTGCACCGCATATGCAAACGTTGATGATTGCAGGAAATCATGATTCAGGTTACCGCATTGAACAAGTAGAACCGTTACTTGAGAAATATCATGCCAAATCTGTTGGGGTGATTCATAAAAATAGTGAAGGTCAAATTGACTTAGATCGTTTACTGGTTCCTATTTATGATCCACAACGCAATATTATTGCTTGGTGTCTAAGTCTGCCCTTTTTACGGCCTGCTGAAATTACTGGATTTAATGAGCAAACTCATAATAGTCAAAACGCGATTGCCTATTTACACCAACAGTTGATCTCCGAAGCTCGAAAGAGAAAAACGGCAGAGCAAGCGCTGATTTTAATGTCACATGCGCATATGCAAGGCGGAGAAACGTCTGACTCTGAACGGCCGATTATTGTGGGCAATGAAGAAGCCCTTTCAACGACGTTATTTGAAGATTGTCTGGACTATGTCGCACTTGGACATTTGCATAAACCTCAGAAAGTTGCGCAAGCACATATTCGTTATAGTGGTTCGCCAATTCCTCTGTCGTTTAGTGAAATCCACTATAAACATCAAATCGTAGATGTACGGATTGACCCTTTAAAAACAGATGAATCTCGTTTTGAGTTTGAAAGTGTTTATATTCCACGGAGTATACAACTCCATAAAATCAAAGGAGAGTTAAGCGCTGTTTTTGCTCAGCTACATGCTTTGCCAAGTGGAGAAATTATCAATATTGACCATCGTGAATATGTCGATATTGAATATCATACCGATGTTCCCCCACCGTCAAATTTGCGTCAACAATTTGAAGAAGCCTTACCCAAAGATCGATATCGTTTGGTTCGTATTTCAAGACAATACTTAAGCACAGAAAAAAATGGGGATACGCCGAGTACAATCCATCTCGAACCACCTACGCCTGAAAAACTTTTTCAACAACTCTGGGAAAAAAATGGTTATGCCAGTGATGATGCTGTTTTGAAAGACTTTTTAAACTTACTACAAGAAGCTGAAAAGTCTCTCGAAAATGAACATGAGGCATAGGAGTTTGCTGTGAAAATTTTATCAATACGCCTCAAAAATTTAGCTTCACTGTCTGGTGAACATTTTATTGATTTTGAATCTGAACCTTTGGCTTCGGCTGGTTTAGTCGCAATCGTCGGAAAAACTGGGGCTGGAAAGTCCACTATTCTAGATGCGATGTGCCTTGCCCTATTTAATAAAATTCCACGTTTAAAAGACAGTGATGGTAAGTTGCAAGATGTCGATGGTTCAGAACTTTTAACCAACTCCCCACTGACTGTACTGCGTCGTGGTACGGCGCATGGCTTTGCAGAGCTTTGTTTTGTTGCACAAGATCAAAAACATTATCTGGCTCGTTGGGAGCTAAAACGTTCACGTGAAAAAGTAGATGGAAAACTGCAAAGTGTTCAACGCTATTTAAAATGTCTAACCGATGGAACGGTCATTGCGGATAAAGCCAAAGCCGTAGACGGTAGTATCTATAAAATTACTCAATTGAGTTTTGAACAATTTACTCGTGCCGTCCTTTTAGCACAGTCTGAAGTCACTGCATTTTTAAAAGCACGTGATAATGAACGTGGAGAGCTACTTGAGTATTTAACTAATTCAGCGATTTTTGGAAAAATTGGGCAATTGGCATATGAAAAAACCAAATTGGTGGCTTCAAAACGTAAGGAGCTTGAAAACCTACTCGGTCATATAGAACTGTTATCTGATGAAGATTTGGCTGAACTGTCGTCTCAATTTCAACAAATTGAGACGACATATAAGCAATTAGAATCAGAAAAAGCACAGCTTGAAAAACAACAGCTCTGGTTTGAACGTAAACAAAAATTAGACCATGAGATTATTCTGAAACAGCAATTTGTCGACGTACAACTCAAAGTTCAACATGATTTATTGCCTGAACGTGACCGTTTAACACGTTTAGAAAAATTTTCGAATATTCGCCCAAGTGTTTTTCAACAGCAGCAATTGAGTAAAAATGAACAACAACTCACCCCCCAACTGCAAAGACAACAACAACTGTTTGAACAGTTAAATCTGCAGTTTGAACAGCAAAAGCAAAATTTTACGCAAGCGGAAGCTGCTTTGAATGATATTCAACATTTTGAAAATACTCATTTTAACGCATTGAATGAGGTCCGAAAATGTATTCAAGAGCGTGATTTTATTGGAACAGAGTTTAAAAAAATCCAATCCAAACTTAATGAGTTAGAACAATCAAAACATCCCTTGCTGAGTCAACAACAGGACCTTGGTCAACATATTCAACAGCTCACCCAACAACAGATCCATTTAAGTCAAAAACTTGTTGAGACACAACAATTTTCAAGTCTGGATAAAGGCTTGACGGCGCATATACAACAACTTAGCCAATTTATTCAACACTATCCAAACATCGAAAACCAAATTGGAAATTTGAGTCAAGCTGAAGCTAAACTCACTGAGCAGAATGCTCAATTACACGCTTTGATTGATCAATTTGGCGCAATAGAAAAGCTGGAAATGCTGCTTGAACAAACACGCCAACAACGTGAAGCGTCGCTCTATCGACTCAATCAATTTGAGGTCATGCAACAGAAGTTGCAACAATTTTTTGAATTACAATCAGAGTCTCAACAGCTTTCTGCTCAAATTCATCAAGGTCATTCACAGTTTCAGCAACTTGAAAAAGCCACACTCCAAGCTGAACAGGATTATCAAACAGCAAAAGAGGCGCGAGTCAAACTACAGGATGTGCTTCAACAGCAGCGTTTATTACATGCAGAAAATGTCGAAAATTTAAGAGCAGCGTTAAAAGAAGATCAACCATGTATTGTCTGTGGAAGTACCACACATCCCTATAAAATGGATGATTCCATTGTTTCTAAAGCCTTGTTTGAACTACAACAGCAACAACAACAGCAAGCCCTGCTTCAAGAACAAGATACTTTTAACCTTTGGCAGCTCAGCCAGCAGAATTTAACCCAATTCAATGCTGAGCAGGAACAACAGAAAACCTCGTTAAAACGACTTGCTGAACGAATAACACTGACTCAACAAATATGTGCAGATCACATCGACTCTATCAAAATTAAGCTTGATCTTACTCAAACACAATCTGAAATCATGTTGCAGTTAAAGCAGTTTACTGAACAGGCTCAACAACAGATTGAGCAAATGGACATGCAATCCAAACAATGGATTCAAACCATTAAAATGCAACAACAATTGATGCAGAGTACACAACACACAGTAAATTTATTACAGCAAGCCAAAAGCCTACAGCACCAAGTTCAACATGTGGTTCAATGTTTATCCAATGATGAACAACTCATCTGGCAACAGCAGACGGTCAACTCCGCAGAAAATGTCTGTATTCGTTTAAAACAACGTGCACAACAACTTGATCAACAGGAACAGCACAGCAAACAATTAGAGCAATACACTCAACAACAGCACAGTATTCAACTCAACCTAGACAATATCTCCAAGCACCTTACAGATACTGCTCAGAGCTTGGCAGAAATCAAGCTTAAAGGATTAGAAAATACGGAAACTGCAAATCAATTAATTTTCAGCATGACTGGATTAAATGAAGTGAAGCCGAATGAATGGTTAGTTCAGCACGATCTGAAACGCCAGCAAAGCCAACAACATTATCAACAACTCAAACAAAACTTTGAGCAATTGCGTAATCAATTTGAACAAGAAAAAAGTCAGCTTGAACAGCTCAAAGCTCAGCTCACCCAAAATCTAAATCATCTGAATCAAGTCAAACTCGAGATTCAACAATGGCTGACACAACATCCAGATTTTCAATTGACGGATTTAGAAAACTTAGCACAAATTACACCACTCCAAGAGCAGCAAATCCGACAGCAATTACAGCAAGCTGAGCGTATATTGAATGAAGCCAATTCAGCGCTCAAAACCATACAAGAGCAACTCATAGAACATCAAACACTTCAACCAGAGATTGAGAAAGAGCAATTGCAACAATTGCGTTTAGACAATATTGATGCACTTAAAACTCAAATTGAAATTCGTGATCAACTCAAACTCAGACTCGAACTACATCAGCAGAATGTCATGAAACAAAAACAATTTGCAGATCAAATTCACAACGTACAGCAAGAGGAACATCGTTGGGGGAAAATTTCAGGTTTGATGGGGGATGCAACAGGTAAAAAATTTAGAGATTATGCGCAACAGTATAATTTGGATATTTTACTTGAACATGCCAATCAACAATTGGCGATGCTGTCTCAACGCTATACGCTTAAGCGTCTCGAAAATTCTCTGAGTCTCGCCATTATTGATCATGATATGGATGGCGAGACTCGTTCTGTTGCTTCATTATCTGGGGGAGAATCGTTTTTAACAGCACTAGCCCTCTCTCTCGCAATTGCCAATATGGCTTCTGGTTCAATGAAAATTGAATCCTTGTTTATTGATGAAGGCTTTGGAACACTGGATGCATCATCATTACATATGGTGATGAATGCACTGGATCAACTGCAACATCAAGGTCGTAAAGTCGTACTGATTTCACATATACAGGAAATGCATGAACGCATTCCCGTCCAGATTCAAGTCAGACCATTAGGCGCAGGCGCCAGTACAATAGAAGTAGTCAGTTAAAAGAAATGAGGAGGATCTTAATCCTCCTCAAAACTCGATTTAACGTATTCAGTGATTTGCTAAATATTCTTTTTTGGCTTGATCACAAATTTCTTTTTTGTCACTCAAGCCTTGTGTCGCTGTTTCGAGTGTTTCATCAAAGGTAGTATCAAACTGTTTGTAATCACGGTCATACTGTACTTTATATTTTTGATTATTTTTTAATACTGTGATTGAACTCTGAATGGCGACGCACATTGGATAAAGTTCCTTGCGATCCTGTGTTTGAGTTGCACGATCAGTAATTTCTTCGATTTTGCCCAAAATCGTATCAAAGTTTTTTTGAAATTTTTCATAACTCGGTTGAGTTGCAATAAGGGATTTATATTGATCTTCGATTGGATTGGCAAATGATTGTATGGAAGCCATACCCAGTAAAGTGATTACACAAGCTTTGACTAATTTCATTGTCTTCAAACTCTTTTATTTATTGATAAATTTGGGTTTTTAAAAGCATAGGCTGTTTATACAAACACCCTATGCTTGTTCAAAAGATGATTTATCGATCTGCTGGAAATGCATTGGGTGGGGGCGCATATTTATTTACAGGTTTCGCTTGCTGCTCTGGTGCTTCTAACTCATACACTACAGTACCGATTACACCTGTATTTTGAATTGAACCCTGATCAGAGTTTGCTGCATAAGCATCTTTAGGCTTACTAAACGTAAAAGAAGCGACAGCAGAATCACTCTTACGGAAACCTTCAATTTTCAATGTGTCATGGGCATGCAATACATAACCCGCATTATTCCGAGAAGCCTCATTTCCATTAATTACATCAACACCATCCACACTGGTCACAATTTCAAAGGTCTTGCCTGTATTATTTTCATACTGTAATTGATAACTCTGCCCTTCACGCCCAGACAAATAATAACGTTGCCCAACACGATAGATCGGAAGCTGTTGGCCATGATCATCCACAACCGAGAAATTGATTTTACCTGCCGCCATGGAAATCGAATTCACTGCTTTGCCTTGATAGTTTTTATCAGCATATTGCACAATCGTTTCAGCCAACGATGAATCTGATTTACGCTTCAATTGCACTTCCGTTACCTTGGAATCAATTTCATCACCCCACTTCGTCCCAAGCTTTTCATCAGTAGAAACTTGGTTATTAGTGGCTTCGGCAGCGGCATCTGCGCTTGTCGTTTCTGTTGCTGAGTTTGACGAACTTTCATCTGTTTTTTTCGAGCAAGCAGCAAGAAAAATACACAGCAAAAGGCAGAGAAATATATTTATATTTTTCATTATCAAACCTATTTTAAAGTAGTAAGTTACGATCTAATCATGATCATGTTTTGTATTTATTCAATAACATTGAACTATGAGAAAGACGATTGTGTTAGTTAGTTGTGTGAGATGATTCTATTAGATTTAGATTATTATCAATAACATCATAACTTAGCACCTCACCGTGGACTATTTTTTAATTATTGCAATTCTGTAACGCTATAATATCCCAAAGATTTAATGGATTTTATAGCGTCAAAATATTTCTCTTATACGAGGGTTTAATCGGCTGGAAAAGCATTTGGAGCAGGTGAATAACCATCTTTTGAGTTTTTATATGGCTGATATTTCGGAGCTTTTAATTCATACACCACAGTTCCAATCACCCCTGTATTTTGAATTGAACCACTTGCAGAATTGCTTGCATATGCATCTTGAGGTTTACTAAACGTAAACGATGCCACCGAAGCATTACTCTTTCTAAAGCCTTCGATCGCAAAAGAACTATATGGACGTAATACATATCCGCTATTTGATCGTGAAGCTCGACTGCCATTTAAAACATCTAAGCCGTCTACACTCGCAATAATTTCAAATGTTTGATTGCTGGTATTTGAATAACGAAGTTGATAGCTTTGCCCATCGATGGCTGAAAGATAATAATTCTGCCCATCTCGATAAAGTGGCAAAATTCGTCCACGATCATCCACTACAGAAAAACTCACTTTTCCAGCCGCCAATGAAATACTGTTAATACTGCGACCTGAAAATTGCTTATTGGCATAGCGAATTTGAGTTTCATCAATTGGACGATCTGTTAAACGTTTTAAATCCACTTGAGTTACATACGAGTTTAAGTCATCCCCCCATTTTGTCCCCAAACGTTCATCCGAGCGTACTTGATTTTGTTTGGATGTTGTACTCGCAGGTCTAGGCGCTGGTTTGGCTGAAGGTGCAGGTTCAGTCTCTAAACTCGCAGAATCACTGGTTGGGGAGTATTTTGTCGTACTACAGGCGCTGATTAAAGCACAAAGGCATAACCACAATAATATTTTGGATTTATTCATATTTTATTCCCAGTTTCTAAATTTTATTTAAATGATTATAGTCAACTTGAGAACAACTGTGCATTGAAAATTGTAGAATATATTTTAAAGTCTCTGTTCAACGATTCAAGACAAATACTTCGATATATTTGTCCTGAATACTTATTTTTTAGTGTGGGTATAAACCTCGCGCAGTACTTAACTCAGTGCTAAAACTACGCCTGCAAAACCAATACAATAAAAACCGAATAAATGCCAACGCCCATGTTCAAGCCAACTTGATAGCCATTTTAAAGCGGCAAGACCTGCAATAAAGCTAAACACCATCCCAAAGACACTTGGTAAAAGTAGCTGGCTTAAATGCATATGTTGAAAATTCTCCGCATGCATCAGACGATAAAACTCTTTGACGATCACAGCGAGCGTAAGCACCACAGCCAACGCAAAACTAAACTCTTCAGCTTTTTGGCGAGCAACACCTAAAAATAATCCTGTTGAAATCGTTGCACCAGAACGTGAAAAACCTCGAAAAGGTAAACATAAGGCTTGTATCACACCAATCCATGATGCGCTTTTCAAGCTGATCTCACCTGTTTGACCGCGGTCTAATCGTGCAGATAAAATAATTAATATCCCTGCTGAGACTAATGCAGCAGCCATTAATTTTGAATTTCTAAATAACTGTTCTATTTCAAAGTGATTCGCCCCTGCAAAAAACACATGTTTAATCAAGGCTTGTAGGGTTAGTCCAAGTATGCCCGTAATGGCTGTAGCAAGAATAATAAAACCTGCTTGTTTCTTAAAATCAGTAAAGGATGAAAAATATGTCTTACGCCAAGATGCCCAGAAATACACAATGACCGCAAACATTGTACCTATATGTAGCATCACCAACAGAAAAGTCATATCAGGTGCAGAGGGATCAAAGCCCATTAATTTTTCAGCTAAAATAACATGAGCAGAGCTCGATACAGGAAGCAACTCCGCCAAGCCTTGTATGATGGCAAGAATAAGCACATGAAAAATAGTCATCAATGCTCTCAAGTTTAAAATGATGAGTGCCTTATACGGTTACAGCATTAAAACTAAATTAAAATAAACTTAAACCACCACAAACGCAGTACTCCACTTCAAGCATAGGGCTAGAAATGCTATTCGTTTTTAGTGGAATAATCTCGTGCACCAAATAACGCTGTACCAATCCGAACCATGGTTGATCCTGCTGCAATTGCTTCAACCATATCCCCAGACATTCCCATACTCAGGGTATCCCAATCTTGAGGACGAGCATGATGCACTCTAACTTGGTCAAATAACTGCTTGGCATCTTGAAATGCTTCAATATGATGTGGTGCAGGAATCACCATCAGCCCTCTTAACCTTAAATGTTGCAACAGGCTGATTTGCTTGACCAATTCAACAACTTCTTCAGGTTGGCAACCATCTTTACTGTCTTGAGCATCAATATTCACTTGTAAACAAATATTCAAAGGCGCTTGAGTTGCTTCTCTTTGTTTCGATAAACGTTCAGCAATTATAAAACGATCTATACCATGCACCCATGCAAACTTTTCGGCAAGGTGTTTGGTCTTATTGCGCTGCACATGACCGATAAAATGCCACTCAATATCCAAATCTTTTAAATCTTCAATTTTATCCAAGGCTTCCTGTAAGTAATTTTCCCCAAACGAGCGTTGCCCTGTTGTATACATTTCTCGTAATAATGAACTTGGATGAGTTTTAGAAACTGCCAATAACTGTACCTGACTCAACTCACGATTTGCAGCTAAACAGGCATGCTGAATTTGCGCTAATACATGATTTCGAGCTTGATTTAGATCATTCATTGACAGGGTTCTCATTTCATAAAAATTTCAGCTTCCAAGCAATTAAATTGTTGGTTATGCTGAGTGAAAGGCCTTATTATTCTACAAAATAATGAGGGTGTGTTGATTGTTCATAAACAGCTTGTACGTGGCAGGCAAAAAATTAAACAAACCATGGATGAAATGCACAGAATAGTGACGCTATTTGAGATTTCATCACGCAGTTTGAAATAATTTTAGCCAGAACTGGTGCAAGAACAAAGTATTACTTTGTTCTTAATACATGAAAAAACGAAAAGCTTAGTGTTTTTACTGCGACATCGTTACTTTATGAAACATTGTTTCTCATCATTTAGAATAACTATATTTCGTACTTTGCACGCAGTCATTGCAAAACACGCCGAGTCACAGGCATAAATGAATCATCTTCCCCCTCTAGGCAAATAGATCTTTATTCGGGGACATTATGGATATTACAGAATTATTGGCTTTTTCCGTTAAAAATGGTGCGTCTGACTTACACCTTTCAGCGGGTATGCCCCCAATGATTCGTGTTGATGGTGAAGTCCGCCGTATCAATTTACCAGCATTGGAACATAAAGAAGTTCATAGACTGGTCTATGACATCATGAATGACAAACAACGTCGTGATTTTGAAGAACAATTAGAGACCGACTTCTCTTTTGAAGTTCCGGGAGTTGCTCGCTTTCGTGTTAACGCATTTAATCAAAACCGTGGTGCTGGGGCAGTGTTCCGTACCATTCCATCAAAAGTCCTTACCATGGAAGATTTAGGTTTAGGACAAATCTTTAAAGACCTTTGTGATTTACCGCGTGGTTTGATTTTGGTTACTGGCCCAACAGGTTCTGGTAAATCCACGACTTTGGCTTCGATGATTGACTTCATCAATGACAATCGTTACGACCACATTTTAACTGTTGAAGATCCAATCGAATTTGTACATCAATCTAAAAAATGCTTGATCAATCAACGTGAAGTACACCGTGACACACATGGCTTTAACGAAGCGCTACGTTCAGCACTACGTGAAGATCCAGACATTATCCTTGTCGGTGAGATGCGTGACCTTGAAATTATTCGACTTGCGCTTACCGCAGCTGAAACAGGTCACTTGGTTTTTGGTACGCTGCATACCACTTCTGCGGCTAAAACCATTGACCGTGTGATTGACGTATTCCCTGCTGAAGAAAAAGACATGGTGCGTGCCATGCTTTCAGAATCATTGCAGGCGGTAATTTCTCAAACCTTATTAAAGAAAAATGGCGGTGGACGAGTTGCTGCACATGAAATCATGATCGGAATTCCTGCAATTCGTAACCTTATTCGTGAAAACAAAGTTGCTCAGATGTATTCAGCGATCCAGACTGGCGCAAACTACGGCATGACAACCTTAGATCAAAGTTTAAAAACACTTGTAGCCAAAGGAGTAATTAGTCCTCAAGTTGCGCGAAATGTTGCAAAACAACCAGAATCATTCCTATAAGTAAGATGGACTATTGAGGCTTAAAAGATGGACTTTAATGACTTGCTCAACATGATGATCGAGCAGAAAGCATCCGACTTGTTTATAACCGCAGATGTAGAACCATCAATGAAAATTAATGGTCAAATCGTGCCTGTGGTAAAAACCAAGTTAAATGGCGAAATCATCATGCAGTTGCTCAACTCAATCATGAGTGAAAAGCAACGTAAAGAATTTGCAGATACTCGTGAATGTAACTTTGCGATTACCAACCGAGATAAAACAGCACGTTTCCGTGTCAGTGCTTTTCAGCAACGTGACATGCCAGGTATGGTTTTACGTCGTATCGAAACCAAAATTCCGACTATGGATGAGTTAAAACTTCCACCTATCCTCAAAGATCTCGCCATGACAAAGCGTGGCATTATCATCTTTGTTGGTGCGACAGGTACAGGTAAATCAACATCTCTTGCTTCGATTATTGGTTATCGAAACCAAAACTCTAAAGGTCATATCATCACCATTGAAGACCCGATTGAGTTTGTCCACGAACATGCAGGCTGTATCATTACCCAACGTGAAGTTGGTATAGATACTGATTCTTTTGAAATTGCCTTGAAGAATACATTACGTCAAGCACCTGATGTGATTCTGATTGGTGAGATTCGTTCACGTGAGACGATGGACTATGCGATTGCCTTTGCAGAAACAGGACATTTGGTCTTTGCAACACTGCATGCCAACAATGCCAACCAAGCCATTGACCGTATTATTCACTTCTTTGAATCCGACCGTCATAGCCAATTGTTTATGGACTTATCGCTTAACCTTAAAGCAATGGTTGCACAGCAATTAATTCCAACACCAGATGGCAACTCGCGTCGTGCAGCGATTGAGATTCTGATCAACTCACCTTTGGTTTCGGATCTCATTCGTAAGGGTGATGTACATGAAATTAAAGACTTGATGAAACGTTCTCGTGAGTTGGGCATGCACAAACCTTTGACCAAGCTTTGTTTGATCTCTATAAAGCAGGTCAGATTACTTATAAGGATGCACTCAAACACGCAGACTCACCAAACGATCTTCGTCTACAGATCAAACTGGATGAGGAAGGTGGGGCACAACTGTTGAATGCCAACAGTAAATTGACTTTTGATGGACAATAAAGCAACGCAAACCGTTCTTAAATGAAAAGGGAGCTTCAAGAAGCTCCCTTTTCATTTGTTGTATTTATGTGATTTTATCGCTTGCGATAAGCTTCCTTACATTCAGGCTCATCACAATAACCATATAGATTTAGAGAATGACCAGTCAACTGGAAGCCATGCTCCTCAGCAACTGCATGCTGTTCATGCTCAATGGTATCATTAGTAAATTCAACAACTTTATTACAATTTTGGCAAACTAAATGATCATGATGATCTTCTTGCATAATTTCGAAAACAGAATGATTGTTTTCAAAATGATGGCGCTGGATAATTCCTGCAGCCTCAAATTGCGTTAACACACGATATACGGTCGCTAGACCAACATCTTCACCTTGTTCGAGTAATGTTTTATAAATGTCTTCCGCGCTCAAGTGGTATTGTCTTGAATTTTCTAATAATTCCAAAATCTTGATTCGTGGTAGGGTAACTTTAAGTCCAGCTTTGCGTAAATCTTGATTTGAAATAGGCATATAAAAAGGTCTCTCAACAAATTTTAAGTTGGAATATGCAACAGAGTTGAGATGCAGTATGATCTATCCTTTCAATTGCATCATAATTAATTTGGGATAGTGTAGCAAAATGCAAAAAATCATGCTGACGTTATTCGTCGCTTCTTTACTTGGTGGTTGTTCTGTATTTGGAGTATACAAAGTTGATATTCCTCAAGGAACGCCATTAACCCAAGCTCAAGCTTCAAAAATTCAAGTCGGTATGACCTACCAGCAAGTGAGATTCTTACTGGGTAGCCCAACAGTTTCAGATCCAATGAATCCTGGACGTTGGGATTACATCTACAACTATATCCCTGGAACTTATGCAAAAAAAGCAAAAATTCCAGCAGCACATGGCCAACACTTAAAGGTTTATTTTGATCAATCAGGTATTGTAAACAAAATCGAAGGATTGGAAACCATTCCTGAGTCACAACCTGGTTTACCCGCTTCTAAAGAAGCGATATTGAATGCGCCACCACTATAGACACTTTGTCATAAAAAGAAACCCCTCTTTGAGGGGTTTTTCATATGCATTCAATTGTTTAAAGCGATTAGCTATTATCGCTTAAGATTTGAAGAGGAGTTGCTGATAACGATTTCCACGGCAGTAACGCCCAACTGGATTAGCTTTTGCACGATTACGGCGAATATCTTTAGGATTAATGGTTAAAGCTCTATAGATTTCAACACGATCTCCTGCTTCTAACAAATGTGCTTGATCTTTAATTTTTACACCAAAGATTCCAAAACTAAAATTTTCAGGCAATTCCACTTGTTCAGCCAGACCACTTTGGGCAATTGCATCGGCAATACTCATACCCTGAGAAAATTGTAACTCAATGTGAAATTGTTGCTTTTCGGTAGCATAAGCCACCCAAATTTTATCCACTTGACTCACCATGACCCTTAAATGAATTGTCCAATATAAGATACCAAAGCCAGCACAATCGCTAAAGGTAAAATAATTCGTACCGCAATACGCCAAATATTGTAAAAGGCTTCTGAGCTGAAATTAATGGCTTTACGCAGATGGCTGATTTTCATCATCCAGCCCACAAACACTGAATAAATCAAGCAAATGAGTAAGCCCCAAACCATTAACAATGGGTTAAATATCATTGCAATGTTCGGAATTGCCCAAATGAATAATGCCACCAATAATACTGCAAATTGAAGCACCACAGCCACTTGGCGCTGTATTAACTGCTCTCTAGCCAGTTGTAGTAATAAAGCTGCCGAAATGATCGCAGCAAACCATAAAGTATAGGCAGGAATTTGTGACGAAACCGCAAAAAAACCGAAAGCAATAACAGCAAGTAATTGTGCAATCCAGATCGGTAAAGCAGTTTTGCTTGCCTCATTGGTCTGTTGAACATTGATCATGCTCGTTTGCCAATACAATCCTAAACCCAGTCCTGTTGCAACTAAGGCTAAAATCGTGGCATTGCCCCACTCTTTAAACTCAACAGGTGTCACATGCCAAGTCTGTAAGCCTGTTCCAAAAACTTGAGCCAAAACCAAAGCAGCCAGTACGCCCACGGTTGTTAAGCCAATCAAAAACTGACGTGGAACAAAAGACAAAACCAAAGCAACCACAGCACTACCAACAAAAACCAAATGAGGTGCAACTGGAAGTTGGGTAATATTTACTGCACTCGCGCTAACATTTGAAAGTATGCCACCCGCTAAGAATGGAATAAAAATAACAGCCAACCATCCCACAATACGCCACGATTGTGATGCATCTGCGTCACGAGTTAAGCTAGACAAGGCATTTAATGCGGTTGTTTTAGAGCGTTTAGCTAAAGCAATCTCTAAATAGGTAATCGGCAATGCCAAAATCAGCATAGACACTAACCACAATATCCAAAAATCAATTTGTCGATCAATTTGAATACCCAGACTTGGTGCTAAGCCTGCAATAATCATAAATGATAGACAAAATGCCATGAGCGGCGATAACCATCGTGACATAGAATTATCCTGCATGAGGTGTTTCGTAAAAAGTTCTGCTATTTTGCCTTTGTCGATGCTGAAAATCAAAGTTTAAAAGAAAAAAGCAAATCACCCCTCGATGATTTGCTGCGCTAGATTTTTTTATAATCTCTCTTATTTCTTTTTATCCCCTCTGAATTTTTTTAATTAGAGAGCTGGTCATTCTCATAACTTAGGCAGAAATCTCTGTAATGTTATGAAAAAAATCGTGCAAACCAATTCTTACCTTTTTTCTTTTCATTTTCTTTAATAATTCCCATCATGTTTAATTTCACAGCACCAACATAATCAGCATCATCATGTTGGATATGATTAATTAACCATTTAGAGAGCACTTCATGTAATTCTTTTTCGACTGAATGACCCTGTTCAAAACTTTCACGATAGCTTTCAATACGCTTAATAAATAAATCATGCACACGTTTATGTGGAACACGATATTTATAACCTGCTTCTTCTTGTAAACTTTCTTCAAATGTAAAATGCGATTGAGTGTAATCGATAATATTATCGAGTATTTGTTTAATACGAAAACGATCCGTTGCTATACCAATTTCATCAATCTCATTGATGTAATCCAAAATCCTTTTATGCTGATCGTCAATCACATCGATACCAGTGTTATATTCTGGAATCCATTTCATCTTCATACGATCACCTTAAAAAATAATGTTTTGACCTTTAAAATCCATATTAACGAGAATCAAGTCAAATAAAAATGAACCGTATTACTCGGGATTCATTAAAAAAACAGTATTATTATTTAAGTTATTGTTTAGATTAAAATAATTTTATTAATCAAACTAAAAGAGTAAGATATTTTTTAACCAATTTTAAAACAACAATTATTTATAATCATGATTAGATTATATATTAGTTGGTTTAATTCATTAGAATTTATACACAGTAATTCCAACTCATCAATTAATATTAAACTAATATTGATCTGCTTTGGTTATTCTCACCAAACTTGGGTCTGCTGCTTCTCGTGCTAGGCGCTCTACATGTGTCGTGGCAGTTTTTAACACTTTACCATCTTTAAATAAAATCATTTCACCAGGTTTATATGCTGTCCATACTTCATTTTGAGTTAATGGTTCTGTAGTAATAACAGCAACCCGATCTTCTTGGGTGGTAAATTGGCTAAAATCGATATCAACATCAATATCGATTAAACGTGCATATTTAAATGGATATTCTCTAACAATCCAATGTAATTTAGTGGTCGCATAACTGAATAATGCTTGTCCATTTGAAAGGCAGAAATTAAAAGTGCCATATTCGGCAATTTTAGGTGAAATTTCTTCAAGTAACGCGAACACATCATTTAAACTCGGCTCAAAATAACCAAATTTTAATACCAGTTGCTCGAGTAAATAGCAAAATGCCAACTCGCTATCCGTACTGCCTACAGGCGTAAAGCGGCCCGATAAATGCGGATGAAAATTATGTAAGTCACCATTGTGCGCAAAAATCCATTGCCTCCCCCACAGCTCACGAATGAAAGGATGTGAATTTTCTAGCGTGATTTTACCTTGAGTTGCCTTACGAATATGCGCAATCACATTACGTGATTTAATTGGATAATTCCGTACTAACTCTGCTATGGGTGATACGACTGCGGATTGGTTGTCCACAAACAAACGACAGGCTTTATCTTCAAAAAAAGCAATACCAAACCCATCAGAATGATCAGAGGTTATTCCAGCACGTTGAGAAAACCCACGAAACGAAAATGTAATATCGGTAGGAGCAGCGCAGTTCATTCCAAGCAATTGGCACATAGTGTATTCATACAGCGTTTTATTTATAAGAATATTGTGCATGACTCCGCTGCGGCTTGCAAATCTCAATAACTGAAAATAACAGCACACCAGCGGATATTAGAGCAAAAGGCTAAACCGATTGATTGGAAAAAAGGGATAGCATTGAATTTTGATTCAGATTCAACACAAATAAAAATTTAAACTACCCCAATGAATTGCGCTTAACGATTGACCATCTTATTGAGTACGAATTTTTTTGCGACTTCATTAACATCTAGAAATACAAAATAATCCAAACAATTAAATGATTCATCATGGTATGCCTGCTTTGATAAACGTGTATTCATTTTCAAATACACATCAAATAGTTTAGGAATTCTCTCATCTTGTGGAAAACTATATTCTGGGTGAGTTGGTTCAAAAGCTGGTTTAGCCTTGACATCAATCGATTGCTTGGCCGTCATTTTTTTAAGATGCTGGTGAGTGTAATAAGCACGTGCCTTGTTGTCTTCCAAGCGAATGCTGACACAGCCCATTAAATGTTTGGCTTTCATTTTCCAAAGTACAGTAGGAACTAGATTTAGCCACAGCATTGATAAGGCACGTCCATTACGATAACGAGGGTGAACACAGGTACGTCCAATTTCAACGATATTCGAAAGTTCTGAGAACTTGTGAAACATCAAACTCTTGTGCATTATAACTACGTGCAAGTTCATGTCCTTGAATCAATTTCAAACGGGTATAAGCAACAATTTCATTGCTCCATTTGTCTCGTAATACTGCATGTTCACAATCGAGGTCATAAAGATCTTGGTCTAAACCGTTTTCAAAGTAGATACCAAACTGATCTGCAAATTGGACTGCTCGGAATTTTTGTACTTCTTTGAGTTGTTTAAGGTCTTCAACCCATTCAAATTTATATTGTGACTGTGCTTTTTTAGGTTTAGGTAAAGGTAAATTGAAGTTCTGGAAGTTCTGGCGATACTGATTTAATTTTGCGAACATATTTTTAGACTCCTTGAGCTTTTACTTACACTAGGCAATCCGTATGACACTTATATGACGAAAAAATGACCATTTTAAAACATGCTACAAATGGTTGATAAGAGATAAATCCTCGACCCAATAAAAAACCAGTGTAAAAACACTGGCTTTGATTAGACAAAAACGAAGTTTATGCCTGATTGGACTTTGAGCGGTTGGTAATCAAAGTCCCCACACCATGGTCAGTGAAGATTTCTAACAATGTCGCATGTGGTCCACGACCATCGACAATATGTGCGCTGACTACCCCACCTTTTACGGCATCTAAAGCGCAGCCTACTTTTGGAATCATGCCACCATAGATCACGCCTGTTTCGATTAGGCGATCAACTTCTTGCGTGCTGAGTCCAGTGAGTAGATTTTTATTTTCATCCAAAACACCGTTTATATTGGTCAACAAGATCAGTTTTTCAGCACCTAAAGCTTCTGCAACTTTACCCGCCACTAAATCTGCATTGATATTATAAGTCTGACCATCTTCATCCACGCCAAGTGGTGCAATAACTGGGATAAAATCACTTTGTGTAAACATTTCCAAGACATCTGTTTTTACACCAGTGACTTCTCCCACAAGACCTAAGTCAATCTGGGTCACTGTACCATCATCTTGGGTTTTTTCCATTAACAGCTTTTTGGCACGTAATAAATTACCATCTTTACCAGTTAAACCAATTGCACGACCACCATGTTTATTGATCAAGTTAACGATTGATTTGTTCACGCTGCCACCTAGAACCATTTCAACCACTTCCATGGTTGCTGGATCAGTAACACGCATTCCATCAATACGATCAGACTCACGTCCTAACTGTTTTAATAATGAGTCCACTTGTGGACCGCCACCATGTACAACAATTGGATTTAAACCGACGGTCTTCAGCAAGACAATATCGCGAGCAAATGAACTTTCCAATGCAGGATCTGTCATTGCGTTGCCACCATACTTCACAACTAGCGTTTTACCTGAAAAGCGTTGAATATACGGCAAAGCTTCTGTCAAAATTTGTGCTTTGTCGATGCCAGTGTGCTGGTGTGGCATTCGTCTCTCCTTAATGAGCTATAGCGGCTTGATCGATGAGTATGGATCGTGCAAGAAATCAATGTGCCTGTAAAATATCTTGGGCGATCATAGGATAGCGATCACGGAGCATAGACGCAAATGTCTGACGAATCTCATCTAAACGATTTTGACAATCTGCATCAAAACGAACCGTAAAATACTCACCCGTATTCGATGCTCGAATAATGCCAAATCCATGTTCAAAATCAAGTCGAACACCATCAATTTTACTTAATTCAGCACCAAACTGATGACTGAGATGCTCAATTTCATTCAGTACGATTTTTGGATCTGTATGGTGGGTACTGATGTAGGTATCTTCCGTATAAAAACGATCAGGATAACAAGCTAAAATTTCTGACAATGTTGCATGAGGAAAATGACATAAGTATTCCATCACACGCAATGCAGCATATAAGCCATCGTCATAACCTAGACCACGCCCATCATTGAACACATAATGACCTGCATATTCTCCGCCAAAAACAGCCTGCCCTTTGGACTGCGACATATACTTGCGTAAAAAACTACTGCCGGTACGAATCATTTTTGCTTGTCCACCTAAGCGCTCAACTGCTTGACGTACCATAGACGAACATTTCACATCAAAAACAATTTCATGTTGTGGATGATCTTTTAAACACATTTGTGCAAATAAGGCCAATAGTCGATCTGCTGAAATGATATGTGCATTTTCATCCAGTAAAACAACCCGATCGCCATCACCATCTAAAGCTATTCCTATATCTGCTTGATGATTGAGTACATTCTGGCGCAATAATTCTAAATGTGTCGCTTGAGATGGATCAGGTGCGTGATCTGGAAAATTACCATCTGCATTACAACGCAAAGCAATCACGTCACAACCAAGTTTTTTCAGGACAAGATTAGCGCAAAACCCAGCCGAACCATTTAAACCATCAATCACCACTTTTAGTGGTTTGTTCAACTGAATATCGTTGAGTAATGCCGATTGATAAGATAAACAGAATTCAGATTTAATTTGATGCGATACTGTTAATTGTGAGGCTTGTGTCAGTTCCGAATATTGGGCATTTTGCAGATATTGTGCAGCTTGAGCACCAATATTTTGGATCATTTCTGGTGATGGAGGCTCAGATTGGATGATCCATTTAATACCATTATCCATTTTGGGATTATGGCTGGCGGTTACCATGATGCCATTACCCTGCGTATTACGTGCTGAAAAATACAATTGTGGCGTTGAGCAGCAACCTATTTCAGTCACTTCTATGTCTTTATTTTGCAATACTTGTTTGATAATTTGGGCAAAAACAGGGCTGCTTAAACGTGCGTCATAGCCCAATGTCACTTGTGATTGACCTTTTGCAATGAGTTGATTTGCCAAGGCATCAGCAATACCCTGAATTAACTCAGGTTTCATCATTTCAACTTTCCCACGAATGTCATATGCACGGAAAATTTGAAAAGGAAAATCATTCATTTTGATCATAAGCAAAACTTCTATTTGCCAACCCTCTATTACTCAATTTCAACTTTGGCATCACTAAGTAAGTAATTCATTTATTTAAGAATTTATTATAGGGTCAAATGTAATTTATCAACAAATTCTTCATAATATATTCAATTTTATACTTTGCTTTATACATATTTTTTGTTACATATCAACAAAATATTTAAAAAGCCTGATAAATCAGGCCTTTTAAATCAGCTTTAAAGGCTTAATTTTTGCCTGTATGACCAAAGCCACCAGCACCACGTTCAGTCGCCTCAAACTCACTGACAATATCAAATTGCGCTTGAATCACGGGGACCAACACATATTGTGCTAAACGTTCGCCAGGCTCTAAAGTAAAGGTTGTTTGACCACGATTCCATACAGAAACCATCAACTCACCTTGATAGTCTGAATCAATCAGTCCAACTAAATTACCCAACACGATACCGTGTTTATGACCTAAGCCCGAACGCGGTAAAATTAAGCCTGCAAATTGAGGATCTTCGATATAAATCGCCATCCCTGTTTTCACCAAAATCGTTTGACCTGGTTCAATTTGAATCGCTTCATCGACACATGCGCGCAAATCCAGACCTGCAGAACCTGTAGTCGCATAGGTAGGCATTGGCCATGCTTGACCTAAACGTTGATCAAGTACCTTTACTTGAACTTTCATATTGAAATCCTTGCTTAAATAAAAAAGTTAAAAGCACTTTACTCTTTGGCAAAATAGGCTGAATGTTAAATAGCAGCCGACAAAACCAGTAAAATGCATATTTCAAAATTAGCGTTTTAATAACGCTTTTAGATTCTGTAAATACTGTTGAGCCTGTTGTTTCGGATCAACATTTTCAGCAAGCTTTTTCTTACGGCCTAACCAATCTAACTCATCTTGTGGAAGCTCATCTAAAAAGCGACTCGGTGTCATTTGCTTCATTTGCCCACCGTTTTTACGCTGCTCAGCCAAAGTTAAGGTCAGACCTTGTTGTGCTCGGGTAATGCCCACATACATGAGACGACGTTCTTCCTCAATCTTTTCAGCAGCAATCGAGTTCTTGTGTGGCAAAAGCTCTTCTTCTAAACCCATAATGTACACAAATGGGAATTCCAAACCTTTAGAAGCATGCAATGTCAAAAGATTGACTTTGTCTGTGTCTTCATCTTCTTGTTGCTGTTCTAACATATCCAGTAAGACCATTTTACGAATCACACTTTCAATGTTCTTTTCATCCACATCTTCAGCACGATTGATTAAACTCTGGATGCTGGTATAGAGCATTTCGACATTATCAAGTTTGGTCTTTTCTTGCGCTGGTGTTGCTGCAGTTTCACGGAGATAGTCAATATAACCAGCTTCATTCATCATTTGACGAATTTTAGGAACAGGTTCATCGTCATCCAAAAGCTCACGGGTAAAATCATTGATAAAGCCCGCAAACTCTGCCAACTGGGTGGTTGCTTTTTTCGGCATCACCATCGTCAAACGTTGATCGCTGGCGGCAGCTAGTAATGATAAATGATTTTCCTGAGCAAATAGTCCCAATTTTTCCAGTGTTACTGGACCAATGGCACGTTTAGGCGTATTGATGATGCGTAGAAATGCGCTATCGTCTTCAGGGTTAATAATGACACGCAAATAGCTCATGACATCTTTAATTTCAGCCCGTCCAAAGAACGATTGCCCCCCTGATAATTTATAAGGAATCTGCATTTGTCGCAGTTGAGTTTCCAACACCCGAGCTTGAAAGTTTCCGCGATAGAGCACCGCATAATCTTTCCAGTTCTTACCATTCATCAATTTATGTGTGAGCAAGTCTTTAACAACACGTTCTGATTCATCATCATCATTACGGCAAGTAATGACCCGAATCACTTCACCATGTCCTTTATCACTCCACAATTTTTTATCAAAAATATGCGGATTGTTTTCAATCACATGATTGGCTGCTTTTAAGATACGACTGGTTGAACGGTAGTTTTGCTCAAGCTTGATGACTTTTAAATTGCGGAAATCTTCTTTGAGCAAAGCCATATTCTCAGGTTTTGCACCACGCCATGCATAAATTGATTGGTCATCATCACCTACAGCAGTGAATTGCCCCATCACCCCAACCAATAATTTTACCAAAATATATTGGGCTGTATTGGTATCCTGATATTCGTCTACCAACAAATAACGTACTCGATTCTGCCAACGGTCACGGACTTCAGCATTGTCCTGTAACAAACGTGTAGGCATCACAATAAGATCATCAAAATCTACTGCATTATAAGCACGCAGATTACGCTCATATAACTGATACAAGTGTGCAAACTGAACATCTTCTGGCGTTTCACATGTGGTATGTGCTTGCTCAGGAACAATCAGATCATTTTTCCAATCTGAGATCTTTTTCATGGCTTTGGCAATCAGATCTTTACTTTCTGCACCTGATAAATTATCACGATGCATTAAGTCCATCAGGATACGTTTACAATCGTCTGCGTCGAGAATTGAAAAGTTATTTTTAAGTGGTGTATTTTTAAGCTCTATACGCAGTAAATTTAAACCAAAGGTATGGAATGTTGAAACTGAAAGCCCTTTCCCTTCTTCTTTACCCAACAATTTTCCCACACGCTCTTTCATTTCACGTGCGGCTTTGTTGGTAAACGTCATCGCAGTAATTCGATGTGCGGGAATACCACATTGCTGTACAAGATAAGCTATTTTTCTGGTAATTACTGAAGTTTTACCTGAACCCGCCCCTGCAAGTACTAACAAGGGTCCTTGAGTATATTTCATGGCTTCAAGTTGCTTGTCATTCAGTTGACTTGCTTTCGACATTGTTCATCCTCTTAAAACTTCGAGCTCGATTATAGTCATCTAAAGTAGACTTGCAAAATGCTTAATTGGAATTTTTCCGACATAAAAAACTATTGTTAGATCGTTTGCTTTAAATAAGCGTATTTGGTGATCTACTTTGTTTGTTGTTTTTAATCACAACTACTTTTTATACAATCGTTATCTTCATTTTATATTGCAGTTGATTGATCAGCCATTTGGCATTCACTATTATCTAAAGCAAATATACTGAATACATCAGCACATTTTGAGCATTAGATCGCGAGTTATTCATGAATAATGCTGTATCAAGCACTCAAATAAAAAAGGAATCATAAAATTATGATTCCTTTTTTAACCACTTAAACTCAAAAGAATAAGTGATGATGTTTTTTAGCTTGCAGCGTAAATGCTGATCTCTACACGACGGTTTTGTTCACGACCAGCAGCAGTTGAATTATCTGCAATTGGATTTTGTGAGCCATAACCTTGAGTATCAATACGGCTTTGAACACCTTGACCTTTCAAATAGTTTGCTACAGAAGCAGCACGGTTTTGTGACAGTGGGATATTGATTGAATCATTACCAGTATTGTCAGTATAACCAGTCACAAGAATCACACTCTTGTTGTCTTCTTTCAATGTTTGAACAACTTTGTTCAACGTACCGTAGAAGTTAGGTTTGATGTTTGACTTGTTGGTATCAAAAGTAATGCTACCTGGCATAATCAATGCTACAGAACCATCTGGATTACGGCTAACTTCTACACCAGTACCCTGCATTTGTTGACGTAATTTTTTCTCTTTATTGTCGAGATAAAGACCAGCACCCGCACCCAAAAGCGCACCAATAGCCGCTGCACGGTTATTTTGTGAAGAACTGTTCGCATTACCACGAGACAAACCGTAACCTGCTGCTGCACCGATCAAACCACCTAAAGCAGATTTGTCGTATTCCATACCGCCAATGTTATTACCAGTGGTTTGACAGCCAGAAAGTACTAAAGCCCCAGCTGTAAGTGTTGTAATTAATAGTGCACGCATTGCATGCCTCCAAGTTGTGTTTTTTGTTAGACTAATTTTGGTATAAAAAACAAAGCGCCACTATAGACGTTTTGTTAAAATTCACACTTTTTTTTACATTTTGTAATATTTTCAACATTTTTTTGCAAAAACGATCATCATAATTTATACATAGTCGTTAAATGTACCTTTTTAAATTAAATTGTAACGACTATATTGTGTACTTTGAACGCACATTCACAAAGAATCACTAGGACTGTTCTATGTCATCTCAGCAGCAGAAGCAACCTATTTTAAAAAAAATTACGAAAGGGCTAACCGTTGGTACAGTGATTACTGGGAGTACTTTTTTTCATGGTCCTCCAGTGCTTGCATTAGGACTGACCAAACTGTTTAAAAAGTCGAAGAAGGTGGATGAAACCAACATAAATATCACCAACAGTTGGCTCAGTATTAACAACTGGCTGATTGACCATGTTCTACCTGAAACACAGTGGGACATTAGCGTAGATGAAAATCTAGATCTCAATATGCAAGGTCGTTATTTAATGACCTGTAATCATCAAAGTTGGGTAGATACCACAGTCAACCAGTATTTTGGTTTAACCCGCATGCCTTTGACCCGTTTTTTCACCAAATGGGAACTTATTTTTATTCCATTTGTTGGGCAAGCCTTTAAAATTTTAGGTTTCCCGATGATGAAGCGACATAGCAAAGAGCAAATTGCAAAAAATCCAGAACTCAAATATCGAGATCTGGAAGAAGCACGAAAAGCCTGTGAACAGCTTCTCAGTCAGCCTTTCACTCTCTTAAACTATTTGGAAGGTACACGATTCACCCAACAAAAGCATGACCAACAACACTCACCATTTACCCATCTACTAAAACCGAAAGCAGGTGGATTAGCACTTGCTTTAAGTATCTTGGGTGATCAAATTGATGCATTGGTGGACATGACCATTGTTTATCCAGACGGTGCGCCTGGTTATGGGGAATTTTGGTTGGGTGAAGTGCCTCGTATTGCTGTAAATATGCGTAAAATTGAAATTCCAGACTGGGTATTGGGTGGTAACTACGAAGACGATGCAGAATACCGCCAACGTTTTCAAAATTGGGTCGATGAGTTATGGACTGAAAAAGACCAACTGATCAACGCCATTAAAGAAAAATATAAAAGCTGATCTCAGCTTTTTATCGCTTTAACATAAAGGATTGGCATGACAGAGCAAGTGAACGCCCCTCAACAGGATACACAACCAAAACAAGAAATGTCACGTGGATGGTGGATTTCATTTGGTTACGACATCTTTATGATGTTTATCATTGTTTTCAACTTATTCTGTTTGTGTGCCAATGCCTTTTTGATGAGTAATTTTGGCGATTGGCTGTTTAATGAAATACGCCTTCCTCAAGTTTTGCAGTACTATAAAACTGATTTACACCCATGGGTCATTAAAACAGAAAGCTGGTTTATTACTTTCTTGGTGGTTGAATTAGCCATCCGCTGGTTGATTGCAATTATCAATAAACATCATGCGCGCTGGTTCTTCTGTCCCTTTATTCACTGGTATGAAATTTTAGCCATCATCCCCTATTTACGTTTTTTACGTTTTTTACGTTTAATTCGAGCAGGTATCATTGCGTATCATTTTCACGAGTTAGGCTACAAGGTGATTCCTGATAGCATCATGAAACGTATCGTGTTTTACTATCGTGTCTTAATGGAAGAACTTTCTGATCGTGTTGTCATCACCGTGATTGATGGGATTAAACATGAACTTGCCACCAGTTCGAGTCATAAAAAGATCATTCATGACTTGGTTGATCATCATCGAGAGCGCTTTGCACAGACCCTAGCTGAGATTCTACAAGAGTCTTTGGCTGTAGAATTAAAAGCCCAAAGCGCTCAAATTACCCACAATGTAGGACAAATCGTTCGGCAAGCCATTGAAGATACGCCTCAACTGACTCAACTCTTAAGGCTGATTCCTATTGCAAGCAGCATGATTGAAAATCAGATTCAAAATATAGGACAACAGCTCGGAGAAAACATTACTCAAGGTTTAGTTCAACCCTTTACACAGGGCAATATCCAACAGCCAAATGCTACTTATCAGTTGATTTCTACGAAATTAAGTCAGATAAATATTGAAAATCAGCATCTTGAAGAATTAGTTGAATCTGTTGTCTATGAAAGTTTAGAATCACTGAGGAAACAAGTAAAAGTAAAACAGTGGCAAATTGAATTAGAAAAAAATGATAAACCAAAGACTGAGTGATTCAAAGAATAAGCAATTCATTGAAAATATTTGTATCTTTGCTAGAGAAATCATTCAATATGTTCTAGCATTTGCCCTAATTTACAATTTGACTTTTAGATAGAAAAATTTAGGTCACAAGCCTTTTAAGGAACAATTATGGCTGATATACGGATTACAGGCAGAATGGTTAATTTTACCCGATTAACCTTCGATACTAATGATCATGATGCCATCCGCCAGCAATTAACCTCAATAATGAGCGAAACCTCTTATCAAGGGGCTTTAGTCATTATTGATACCACAGTTGAACAAGAGCTTATCGCCTTGATTCAATTGATTATCAGCTTAGATTTACAGCCAATGGCTGTGATTGATGGTTTATTGGGTGATCAAGCTAGAGCAATTCAGTTCCCTGTTTTGCCGTCTGATCGTCCTTTACAGCGAATTAAACCGACCAAAGAACAAGTGGTTGAAACGCCAGTAAAGCAACCTGATGCACCTACAAAAATTGCAACTGCCGATAAACCTAAAACCTTAAGCCATGCAACATCATACCATGATGAAATTTTAAGAACTGGACAATGCATTGTTCAAGACCATGGTGATGTCATTCTGAACGCAGGAATCAACAGCGGTTCAGAAGTAATTGCTTCAGGAAATATACATATCTATGGCAGTGTTCGTGGTAGAGTCATCGCTGGTGCAGGTGGTAACACAACTGCAAGAATTTTTTGTCATTCATTAGAAGCTGAATTGGTTTCTATTGCAGGAACATATTGTGTAGCAGATGACATTCCGCAAGATGTGATTAAAAAAGCTGTACAAATTTACTTGAATGATCAGCAAGAGCTAGTATTTGAAGCTTTGCAATTTTAAGGTATAAATTAAACACCATATAAAACTCGTTCAATCGAGTAAAATGACCATAACAGGAGTGGATTCGGTGGCCAAAATTGTTGTCGTTACATCAGGCAAAGGTGGCGTAGGTAAAACTACGACGAGTGCATCTTTTGCAACAGGATTAGCCCTACGTGGTCATAAAACTGTTGTGATTGATTTCGATGTGGGTTTGCGTAATCTAGATTTGATTATGGGCTGTGAGCGTCGTGTTGTGTATGACTTTGTAAATGTCATCAATAACGAAGCTCGCTTACAACAAGCCTTGATTCGTGATAAAGATATTGAAAATTTATATATTTTACCTGCATCACAAACACGTGATAAAGATGCCTTAAGTGATGATGGTGTCGCACGTGTGATTGATGAACTTTCTCAAGAGTTTGATTACATTATTTGTGACTCACCTGCGGGGATTGAACGTGGAGCGATTTTAGCCATGTATCATGCAGATGAAGCCATTATTGTGACCAACCCTGAGATTTCTTCTGTTCGAGATTCTGACCGTATTATTGGTATGCTCGACAGTAAAACGAAAAAAGTTGAAAACAACGAAGGACGTGTTCGTAAACATTTATGTATCACACGATTTAACCCTGAACGTGCTGATAAACAAGAAATGTTGACTATTGAAGATATTTCTAAAGATATCTTACGTGTACCTACTTTAGGTGTTATTCCTGAGTGCCCTAGTGTGCTTCAAGCATCCAATGAAGGTAAACCAGTTATTCTTTATCAAGAAGCTTCTGCTGGACAAGCGTATGATGATTTAGTTGCTCGCTTCTTGGGTGAAGAACGTCCTTATCGTCATATTACAGTGAAACCTAAGGGTTGGTTAGCACGATTATTTGGAGCGTAGAAATGGCAGGATTTTGGAGTAAACTTTTTAGCAACGATGACAAACCATCTAGCGCCCAAACTGCTAAAGATCGCTTAAAAGTTATTGTTGCTTCTGAAAATGGTTTGGGCAAACGCCTGAGCCAAGACAAGATTGATCAAATGAAAAAAGAAATCATGCAAGTGGTCAATCGTTATATACGTGGTGTGGATGAACAGCACATTCAGATGCAAGTTCGTTCAGAAGCCAACATTGAAATGTTGGAAATGAATATCAATTTACCTGAAGAACAATAATTTCATTATTGATTAGTCAAGTGAATTGATTCAGGGCAAAATATGTCGCAGCGTTAGAAAAGCATCGCTTTTACTCTTGCGAGATATTTTGCCCTTTTATTTTAGATTTTTTTCAGCTAATTATTGTATTTATCCTTATTAGGCTAAATATCAATAGCATTTATATAATGCTGCGAACTAAGATAAACAATTAGATTTAGATTTTTTTGAGGAGATGCTGTTATGTCACTTTCACAGCCAGCAACGTTCAATGAAGAATGGTCAGACGAGCGTGTATTTGCCTACTTAGATCAACTTCCTCCTGAAGGAATCAACACAGATTTCCATGTGTTGTATCATGCATTTAAGCATATGCGTCCTTTTGATTATGAACGTTTATTGACTAAGTTTGTTGCTGATGGTCGTGATATCAATGCAACTAATCCTGAAGGTCAGCGTATTCATGACGTGATTGCTGAATACCCACGCCAAAAAGAAGGTTTCTTAGAAGTATTGGCAAAGTTTGCTTAAACATTGTATAGAAAGTGATGCCTCGCTTTTAAAAGCTTAGACTTATTTGATACAAACGCTCAATGAATTTTATTGGGCGTTTTTTTATTTTTTCCGAATAACAAAACGAAAGCAGCAAAAACATGATTGTGTGCTAATTTTTTGTATTAGATATAAATATTGACGATCACCAAACACTAAAGATTTCAGGATAAAAGTTAGGTCACTTTTTTGTGCCCTCACCCACTCTAATCAAAATCCATTGTTGAAGTCAAAACATAGCGCTATTCAAAACAATCACCTGTTTGCTTCAAAAATACATCTTGAAAGATATAACTTATCATCAACCATAAAAAAACCCAGCTTACGCTGGGTTCTTCGAATCAAGTCAGTGCTTACTTAGTGAGCAGCAAATTGGTTCATTGTGTTTTTAGCATCGTCATGCGCTTTAAGTGCATTGTCACCAGAGAAGATTTCTTTGTGATCATCACCGATGTCAGAACCTGCCATCGCTTGGTGTTTAACACAAGCGATCCCGCCACGGATTTCTTTACGTTGTACGCCAGCAACATAAGCCAACATACCTTCAGAACCGAAGTAACCTTGTGCAAGCTCATGAGTTGAAAGCGCAGCAGTGTGGTAAGTCGGAAGTGTGATCAAGTGATGGAACACACCTGCTTCACGAGAAGCATCTGCTTGGAAAGTACGGATTTTTGCATCAGCATCAGCAGCTAATTCAGTCGCATCGTACTCAGCGCTCATTAATTTAGCACGGTCGTAAGCAGAAACATCTTTACCTTCAGCAACCCAACGATCGTAAGTTTGTTGACGGAAGTTTAAAGTCCAGTTGAATGATGGGCTGTTGTTATAAACAAGCTTCGCATTTGGAACTGTTTCACGTACACGGTTAACCATGTGAGCGATTTCTTCAACGTTTGGAGTTGCAGTTTCGATCCAAAGAAGGTCAGCACCATTTTGTAAGCTAGACACACAGTCAAGTACAACACGGTCAATTTGAGTACCTTCACAGAACTGATACAAGCCAGAAGCTAAACGCTTAGGACGGTGTAATTTACCATCACGTTTGATCAAGATTTCATCTTCTTGAGCATCAGCAATGTCAATTTCAGTTGTGTCTAAGTAGCTAATATATTGAGAAGCAATATCACCCGGCTCTTTAACCACTGGGATTTTTTGAGTCAAGTCAGCGCCTTCAGAGTCAGTACGCGCAACGATGATACCGTCATCAAGACCCATTTCTAAGAATGCATAACGTAATGCATGGATTTTAGAGATAAAGTCTTCATGTGGAACTGTTACTTTACCAGCTTGGTGACCACATTGTTTCGCATCAGATACTTGGTTTTCGATTTGTAGTGCGCAAGCACCAGCTTCAATCATTTTACGCGCAAGTAAATAAGTTGCTTCTTCGTTACCGAAACCAGCATCGATGTCCGCAATAATTGGCACAACGTGAGTTTCGAAACCGTCGATTTGAGCAGTAATTTCAGCAGCTTTTGCAGTATCACCAGCTTCGTTTGCTTTTTTAAGCGAACGGAATAAATCGTTTAATTCTTTTGCATCAGCTTGACGTAAGAATGTGTAGATTTCTGCGATCAATGCAGGTACAGAAGTTTTTTCGTGCATAGATTGGTCAGGAAGAGGACCGAATTCTGAACGAAGGGCAGCAACCATCCAACCAGAAAGGTAGATATAACGTTTGCTTGTTGTACCGAAATATTTTTTATTCGCGATCATTTTTTGTTGCGCGATGAAACCATGCCAGCAACCTAATGATTGAGTGTATTTGCTAGAATCTGCATCATATTCAGCCATATCACGACGCATGATCGCAGCTGTATATTTAGCGATATCTAAACCAGTTTTGAATTGGTTTTGCATCTGCATACGAGCAGCATCTTCTGGGCTAATATCGCGCCATGTGCTTCCGAATTTTGCTTTTAATTCACGGATTGCATCAATCGCTGTTTGGTATGTAGTCATGATATGTTCCTGTAATAATATTAGGATTTCATCAATCGAAGGGCCAAATCTAGTCGCTATTTGATTGTTCAGATTTAGAACACTTCGTTGTTATAGACTTAGCTTAGATTGACTCCTTCAATTAATCCAATATTCTGAGTTAATTTTCAGTATTTATTTAAAAAATATATAGATCAAAGTCGTATTATAATTATGTAATAAATTTTTAAATCATTTATTTTAAATGTTTTTTTCAAAACGGAATTAAACCAATTTGAATGCTTTATAAGCCGATCAATGGTTTTTATATGTATTAGACTTAAGTCTGAGCTTGTCATCAAAAGACTTGACGAGATTTTTTTTGATGTAAAAATAAGCAAATTTGATATTCAGCCTGTGCCATTTTTTGAGCTGATCCATAAATATCCATACTCTCTAAGCACTATTTGAGATGAAGATATTTTTATAAAATGATGATGCGTGATTACGATTGTTTTTACTTCTAACCTTAAAAATGTAATCACATCAGTAAATATCAATATAAGCTTTATCTCCTGCTGTTTTTTCATCTACTTTTTACACAAAAGCATTTCCTTATGGCATAATCCCATGTGATTTCTAAATTTTATTTTCGGTATTTTTTTTATGAATCTGGAGCGGGTCGATCTTAACCTCTTAATTTACCTTGACGTTCTTTTACGTGAAAAAAATGTGACTCGTGCAGCTGAGCAGCTTGGTGTAACCCAACCTGCAATGAGTAATATTTTACGTCGTCTACGTAACTTATTTAATGACCCTCTTCTGATCCGTTCTTCTGAAGGTATGACCCCGACTGAACGTGCGCTGGAACTACAACCTCGCATTCGTGATGCGTTGTCTGACCTGTCAATGATTTTGGAACCTCGTACTGAGTTTAGACCTTATACCAGTAACCGTGTTTTCCGTATCATGACATCAGACTATGCAGAGGCAACCTTAGTCCCTCGTTTAGTCAAAGCATTACGTTCAGAAGCACCAAATGTCGTTCTTGACTTTCTTACCCCAAGTGACGTGTCTTACCGAGATATGGAACAAGGTAAAGTTGATTTGGCGATTAACCGTTTCAATGAAATTCCGCAAAGCTTTCACCAAGTTTTAGTATGGCGTGACAGTTTCTCCTGTCTACTTAACAACAAACATCCTGCTTCAAGTAACTTAAATCTTAAAAGCTATTTAGATGCACAACATATTTGGGTTTCTAAAACAGGGATGGGCGTAGGATTTGGGGTCAATCCAGAAAAACAAGCTGGATTGGGTTGGATTGATCAAGCCTTAGAACGCATTGGTCAAAAACGTAAAATTTCTGTCTTTACTCGCCATTATCAAATGCCCGCATTATTGGCATCCAATGTAGATTTGATCGCAACCTTACCTACACGTATTGCGCGCTTACAAGCGAAAAGCCAAAACTTATTAATCAAAGATCCTCCATTTTATATTCCTGAATTTGAATTAAAAATGGCATGGTGTCCCCTATTACATCATCATCCTGCGCATCGTTGGTTACGTCAATTGATTCTCTACGTTGCACGTCAAATGATTGAAGAAGAAAACCGTGAATTCATGCAAAATAATTCACATTTTTCGCAGTATTAAGATAAATTTCTTAAATTCTGATCATTTCAAGCTTATACTCATTCCAAATCGGTAGCGGATTTCTTCACTACCGCCCCTTTTTATGTGTTAATTTATTATGTATTCATAACTTCTCATAATAATGATGATCCACAGGTGGATTCGTGAGCCTCTTCCAGAATATCCTAATTATCGCAGTACTCATTGCAGGAGCTGGTTTTTTATCTTTAACTGAAATCGCACTTGCGGGTGCGCGTAAAGTTAAACTCAAAATTCTTGCCGAATCTGGCGATGAGCGAGCACAAAAAGTCTTAGACTTACAGCAAAACTCTGCCGATTTCTTTGCTGCGTCCCAAATCGGGTTAAATGCTGTCGCGATTCTAGGCGGTATTTTAGGTGAAGGTGCATTCCGCCCTTATTTCTTTGAATTTGTTTCTCGTTTTTATGTGGGTACTTGGACAAAAACCATTAGTTTTGCACTTTCCTTTACCCTAGTGACATCTTTATTTATTCTTTTTGCAGATCTAATGCCAAAACGTATGGCAATGATTGCACCAGAAAAAATTGCAGTTTCAGTCATAAATCCTATTCAAGTTTTTATCGTCATTTGTAAACCTTTGGCTTGGTTCATCAATGCCGTTGCAAACTTATTGTTCCGCTTATTCAAAGTCAACACGACACGTGAAGACAATATCACCTTCGATGATATTTCAGCAGTGATGGATGCTGGTGCTCAAGCAGGTGTGCTACAAAAGCAAGAACATCATTTTATTGAGAATGTATTTGAACTTGAAGAACGTAACGTTCCCTCAAGTATGACACCACGTGAAAATGTGGTGTTTTTTACATTAAAAGAGCCAGAAGAAAGTATCCGCCAAAAATTAGCGGAATATCCCTATTCAAAATTTTTAGTTTGTAATGAAACAATTGATCAGGTCATTGGTTATGTTGACGCCAAAGATATTTTGGTGCGTATTCTCAACAATCAAAAAATCAATCAATTAAACGAGTCGACCATTCGTACTGTGTTGAGTATCCCTGACACGCTGACTCTTTCTGAATTGCTTGACCGTTTCCGATCAAGTAAAGAAAAGTTCGCTGTCGTATTTAATGAATATGCATTGGTCGTTGGTGTGATTACCCTATCGGATATTATGATCACGGTAATGGGTGATTGGGTAACGCCAATGGACGAAGAGCAACAAATTATTAAACGGGATAATAATTCGTGGCTGATTGATGGAAGTACGCCCATAGAAGACTTGAAGCATGCGCTAGAAATTGATGAAATGCCAGATGATGAAAATTATGAAACTCTGGCAGGTTTTATGATGTATCAATTAAGAAAGATTCCGAAACCCGCAGATACCGTTATTTTTGGTGGCTATAAATTTGAAGTAGTCGATGTCGATCATTTTAAAATTGATCAGCTTTTGGTGACCCGCTTACTTGAAAGACCAGTAGCACCGCCATCTGAAGAAAACCCTTCCTAGCCATTTATTTACACGAAAAGCTCAGTATCCTTACTGGGCTTTACCGCAAAAGATTCTCCTTTATTACAAAAGCTCTTCGCTTATATGTTAGTACCATCACATTTTTTCATAATATTTTAAAATATGAAAATTAACGTAAATTCGTATTTTAAATAATTTTAAAAATTAACACATATAAATCAATATCTTAAATTTTATAACCATTTTGGTGCAAAAATTTATTCAAATTTTAACTATTTGTTTTAAATACTCTATTTTTTCAAAAAATACTCGCTAATTTAATATTTCTACAAATATATTTAAATTTAATCAAATAACTATTAGCATGCTTCTGCTTAAAAAACTAAAAGACTTCTGCAATAAAAGTCTCATTCAAGGATTGAACTATGCTAACCGTATTAGGTTTAGGCATGATTTTATGCTTTATGTATTTAATTATGTCTAGACGAATGACTGCACTTGCTGCACTCACACTTATCCCAATTCTATTCGCACTTATCGCTTACGGTCTTGGCTTCTACGTGGACAGTCTAGGGCATATTGAAATTAAAGAACTTGGCGAAATGATGCTGGATGGTGTAAAAAAACTTGCACCTACGGGCGTTATGCTTTTATTTGCCATCCTCTACTTTGCCATCATGATTGACACAGGTCTGTTTGATCCTTCCGTCAAATTTATCTTAAGACTGGTCAAAGGCGACCCATTAAAAGTCGTTATTGGAACCATCACATTAACCCTAATCGTATCTTTAGATGGAGATGGCTCGACCACCTATATGATCTGTGTGGCAGCAATGCTACCGCTTTATAAGCGACTGGGAATGAGCCCACTGATCATGGCCTGCTTAATGATGCTTGCAAGCGGAATTATGAACCTAACGCCATGGGGTGGACCAACTGCTCGTGCTGCCAGTGCGTTGCATGTAGAGGCGAGTGATATCTTTGTCCCTATGGTTTTACCGATGTTGATCGCCATTCTTTGGTTATACTTCGTTGGCTTTATGTATGGACGTATGGAACGTAAGCGCTTAGGGATCATCGAGCTTGATGTTAGTCATGGTGATGACATTCAGATTTCAACCAATCCTGAAGCAAACCGTGCACATTTAAGATGGTTCAATGGTTTATTAACTGTTGTATTGATGATCTGTTTGGTGAAAGGCGTTTTACCTTTACCTATTCTGTTTATGATCGCGCTTTGTATTGCACTGGTTGTGAATTATAAAGATGTCGATATGCAAAAGTCTTTAGTCGCTCATCATGCAGGGAGTGCACTAAATGTTGTTGGTATCATTTTCGCTGCTGGGATCTTTACAGGAATCTTGACAGGTACAGGCATGGTCGATGCCATGTCTAAAGAATTAGTGGCGATTATTCCACAAAGTATGGGACCATTTTTAGCACCTATTACCGCTGTTATTAGTATGCCGTTGACCTTCTTTATGTCAAATGATGCATTTTATTATGGTGTTTTACCTATTCTTTCTGAAGCCGCAAGCCACTATGGAATTACACCTGTAGAAATGGCACGTGCTTCAATTGTTGGTCAACCAGTACATTTACTTTCTCCGCTGGTGCCATCAACTTACTTGTTATGTGGACTGGCAGGAATTGAATTTGGGCAACACCAAAAGTTCACGATTAAATGGGCAATTCTCACCTGTTTAGTCATGCTCGTTGCAGCTATGTTACTTGGCGTATTCCCGTTTTATTCAACCATGCATTAAAAGATAATTCATACTTAAAATGCAAAAAAGCCGATATTTATATCGGCTTTTTTCAACTCAAATAGTCACTAAAAAGGCAATCTCATCTTCGCTCTCATCAGGATTAACCCAAATCATTTTACATAGATGAATAGTGCTAACAATTAAGGATGAATCAATACATCAAGAATTGCTTGATAGTGGATTGAAATATCATCCTCTAAAATTTTATACGCACTGTCGAATTGTACCATCGGCCAGCCTTCTTTCCAGAATGGAAAAATGTTGTGCAAATCATGGGTCACTACCGCATCTTCACGAACAATCGCCTGCGCAACTTGTGACAATACCTGAGCTGTTTCAGCACCATCAATGGCTAAGTAATCAATACCCTTCGCTTTTAAAATACGAACACGGTCTTTTTTGTAACGGATTTTCTTCGCTTGGGCTTCATTCAAATTTAAAGCTAAGGTTACTGCTTCAACAAATTTATCTTCAAAACTCTGATTTAAAGCAACCAAAGCCTGTTTATGTGCTTCCTGACGCCCTGCTTTTCCGCCATCACGAATGATTTTTTTTGCATCAGCATTCAATTCATCCGATTTCATCGACTGAAGAATGTCTAAAATTTCAATATCGCTTAATGATGCAGAAGAATCTGTCATGGGAGTCCTAAAACAAAAAAAATAGAACTGATATTTTCGCATAATTTTAAAATTAAATCAGAGTTAATATTAACCGCTGATTTATTAAGAATTCAGGTTCAAATATCAACTAAAGATCATTCTAAATGGTCCATATCAAACAGTGACAGAACTTTGACCAATCTTTTATTAAAACAATTGGGGGTGACCTCATTCTTTTTTAAATGATGATTTTTTAATTAGTTTGGTTATTCGATTTTTACTGTCGATATTTTTATTGGATGATCCACATTAAATTTCTAGGATAATCATCTGCTCACAAATTTATGCTTTCCTCAACGCTTTTTTTTTGCTATTGATTTGATAACGCAATAAAAAATAGTGAAACTCATGAAAGCTGTTGCCTATAAAAAACCTTTAGCAATTTCAGAAGCTCAGGTTTTTTCCGAAGTTGAAGTCGATACCCCCATCGCAACAGGCCACGACCTTTTGATTGAAATTAAAGCCATTTCAATTAATCCTGTCGATATCAAAATGCGCCAACGCACCTCACCTGATAATGAAACATGGAAAATTCTAGGCCATGATGCAGTTGGCGTTGTAAAAGCAATTGGCGACAAGGTTCAAAACTTTAAAGTCGGTGATGAAGTCTTTTATGCAGGTTCAAATCAAAGACAAGGTTCTTATGCAGAATTTCAATTGGTTGATGAACGTATTGTAGGCTCAAAACCTCAATCCATCAGCAATGCAGAAGCTGCTGCTCTACCTCTAACATCATTAACTGCTTATGAAATGTTATTTGATCGTTTAAAAATTCAAGATACCAAACAGGACAAACCAATCATTTTGGTCATTGGTGCGGCTGGTGGTGTGGGATCAATTACTGTACAACTTCTGAAAGTTTTGACCGAGTTTACCGTGATTGCGACAGCATCCAGACCTGAAACCAAAGCATGGCTACAAGAAATTGGGGCAGATTATATCGTAGATCATAGTCAGCCCTTAGAACAACAAATTTTAGATCTGAATATTGGTGCGCCTCACTATGTGTTTTCAATCAACGGTACTGAACGCTATACACAAGCGATTGCCAATTTGATTGCGCCACAAGGACATTTTGGTCTGATTGATGATCCTGAAAATTTTATTATTAATCCTTTTAAAATTAAGTCAATCTCAGTTCATTGGGAGTCGATGTTCACACGCTCTACATTCCAAACCAAAGATATGACACGACAAGGCGATATTTTGAATAAAATTTCAAAATTAATTGATGATCAAAGAATTAAAACGACCTTGGGGCAAAACTTAGGCACAATCAATGTGGAGCATGTGATTCAAGCCCACACAATGATTGAGTCAGGACACAGCATTGGTAAAATTGTTTTAGAAGGCTTTTAATTGTTCTAAACTCAGTTGATTTTAATCGCTTAAATCTCCCTATTTTGATTTAAGCGATATTATTCATTTATTTTTAGAGCATCAAATTAACTTAAAGTATTATGATAAAAGCATAATTTTAGATTACTTCTACCACAACCTTACCAATATGCTCACCCGTATCCATTGATGCATGCGCAGCTTGAATTTGATCAAATTTGAATGTTTTATAAATCATTGGTAAACATTCACCTTTCTCCCAAAGCGGAACAACATGCGTCATTAAGCCTTGAGCAATTTCAGCCTTTTCAGCGGTATTACGTGCACGCATCGTCGAACCTGTGATGGTGAGGCGTTTCATCATGATTTGCCCCAATTTCACCTCTTTAGCCTTTGCTCCACCGAGAAAAGCGATATAAACCAAACGTCCATCTCGACGTAATAGGTTTAAGTTTTGATCTAAATAAGGCGCACCGACCATATCAAGAATAATATCGACACCGGTATTGTCTATTTTTTCCTGAATAACTTGTTCAAAATCTTGGGTTTTATAATTAATTGCATCAGTTAAATGTGCGATCGCTTGGATTTTTTCATCTGAGCCAACCGTTGCGAAGCTTTTTAACCCCAATGATTGTGCCAACATTAAAGCAGTTGTACCAATACCACTTGCTCCACCATGTACCAAAAGCGTTTCACTAGCTTTGGCATGTGCCATTTGAAATACATTTGCCCAAACTGTAAAGAAGGTTTCAGGTATCGCTGCCGCTTGGACAAAACTGACTGATGCAGGAATTGTGATCGTCTGAGATTCAGGGACTACACAGTATTCGGCATAACCACCACCATTGGTGAGCCCGCAAACCTTATCTCCCAATTTAAATAAAGTAACATTTTCACCTACTGCAACTACTTCACCTGCCACTTCCAAACCAGGCACAGGGGTAACACCTTTGGGCATTGGATAAAGCCCTTGACGCTGTAAAATATCAGGACGATTGATACCAAAGGCATGAACTTTTACCAAGACTTCATCTGCTTTAGGCTGAGGAATTTCGACATGCGTATAGGCCAGTTTCTCAACTCCACCTGGCTCAGTAATAATGACCTGCTGCATACGATTTGTAGACATATTTTCTTTCCTGATTCATAATTTTGCTACTTTCAGTATTTGAACATAAACCATCAAGTCTGCAAATAATTCTTCACTAAGGTCTACAAATAACATTTCAAACATTCATTAGAAAAAATAAAATTACTTTTTATCAATTTTTGTTAATTTAACACTTGATTCATACTACAGTTTTGATATGTTCAAACTGATCATAATGAATGTGATTAAGCTTTAAGCTAAAATGAGTCATAAAAATAATTTTAAAAGTATATTGTCAAGGAGACGATAAAAATGCGAATCAACAAAGTACTCATCGCACTGATGTCCGTTTATTTACCAAGCTCTGCACTCTATGCAGCAGCACTAGATCGATCAGGACAATCCATTTCTGCATTTCTACAACCAGGAAATTATTTTGAAGCAGGAATTTCCGTGCTAGATCCGACCGTAAAAGGAAAAGAAGCGGATACCTCTGAAACACGTAGACATATCTCAGATATGGGAGATGACTATTATTTTCCATCTGCAGCAATCAAACTGCAAGTCACAGATAACGTTTCATTTGGTTTGTTATATGACCAACCATTTGGAGCAGATGCAGCCTACACTGGTAATAACTCCTTTGTTTCATCTCCAAATGATACAGTATTGCCCCAAGCACGTTTAAGTGCACTTCGTGCCAGTACCATTAATTCTACATTTAATGGCATGTCCGTACAGCAACGTGTTGGTCTAGTTTTACAAGGTCAAGGTGTAGATTTATCCACTCCTGCTGGGCAAGCGAATTTGGCTGCAATGGTGAATCAATACAATTCTAACTCAACGATTAAAGCAGGGGTGGATGCTGCAGTACAAAATGGCATTACCAATCGAGTCGATCAAGGTATTGCAGCAGCCAATGCAACTCTGGGCAAAGGCAATACCAAAGTAGAAGTTGATTCACAAAACTTATCGATGGTTTTTGGTTTTCAGCCCTCTAAAAACTTTAATATTTATGGAGGCGGTGTCTATCAAACAGTTAGAGGCTCGGTGAGTTTACGTGGGCAAACCTATAGCTTATTCAATGGCTATGACAGCAAAATTAAAGAAACCAGTGGTGTTGGATGGCTAGCAGGTGCAGCATTCCAAATCCCGGAAATTGCGTTAAAAGCATCAGTGACTTATCGCTCAGAAATCGATCACGATGCCAATATACAAGAAAATATCTCAGCACTGGGTGCTCTTGCCCTGCTCCCTGGTGGACCAGCCGCAATTAGTAAAATTCAAAACATGGATGGAAAAACACGTATCACAACGCCCCAATCCGTTAACTTGGATTTTCAAACAGGAATCATGGCGGACACCGTGGCTTTTGCTAACGTGCGTTGGGTAAACTGGAAAAATGTTCCCATTCGCCCTTTAAAATTTGGTGCTACTTCTGAAGCAATCGGGCCTTTAGTTGGTAAGCCAAACGGTTTTAATCTGGTCGATTATTCTGATGATCAAATCTCCGCAAACGTTGGTGTCGGACGTAAAGTCAATGATCACTGGGCTGGCAACGTTTCAGTGGGTTGGGATTCTGGTGCAGGAAATCCTATTACCACTTTAGGGCCAACAGAAGGTTACTGGAATGTTGGCTTAGGTCTGCAATACAGTCCAACTCCTGCGACCTTCATTGCAGGTGGTGTCAAGTATTTCTGGTTAGGTGATGCCAAAGCACAAATATCTTCTCAATATGGTACAGATGCATATGTTGCAGAGTTTAAGGACAACAATGCAATCGCTTATGGCCTAAAAATGGGTTATCGTTTCTAATCATTTAACGTTTACTCAGCATGTAATTCTTCAAGTTTTACATGCTTTTTTTTTGCCTAAATTAGGGCCCCATACGGCTATTGGTTGTTTTTTGTTTGCTATTTTAATTTTACCCTGATAATATCCAAACACAAATTAATTTTACCCAGGTAAAATATCAATAGGTTTTAAAATGAATACTGAAACTACCTACACAGCCTTTATAGGTCATCAGCAATTAATCAGTGATCAACTGCTTAACGTGGCATTGATGATCAAACAACAAGGCAATATATCTACACCAATTCTGATTTTTAACGATCAGACAGGTCAACAGATTGATGTCAATATCATCGGTTCTGAACTTGATCTTCGACAACGTTATGGTGAGCCTGAGGTTGTTAAAAAAGTGGGACGACCAAAGTTAGGAGTGATTTCTCGTGAAATCACCTTGCAACAAAAACATTGGGATTGGTTGGATCAACAAAACTCAAGTGCGTCTGCCGTTATTCGAAAGTTAATTGACCAAGAGCTAAATAATCCGCTTTCTGAAAGCAATAAGATGATGGCCAAACAAGCTTTAGATCGTTTTATGACTGCAATGTCTGGCAATATTTCACATTATGAAGAAGCAACTCGAGCTTTGTATCGAGGCGATCAAGAAAGCTTTGTTGCTTTGATTGAAAATTGTCCTGAAGATATCAAGACATATTTATTGGCTAAATCAAATTATGCATTTTAGGAAAAATATCCTTAAGCAGATTGAAATGCTCGAAGTCTATTGGACAAGAGCATTTTTTATGACTGATTTTAATGACTTATTTTTCAATATCTTTGTATTGTGGTCATATACAATGCATGGTTATCTCTGCTTTTCTGAATCATCACAAGCTTGTTTTAAGCGTTGCATCGCCATCGGGTCCATCGGTGCAGTCATCATTGCATGATAATGCCGACACTCTTTGGTGGGTTCATATATTTTAGGTTTATTTGAAGCACAGGCGGCTAATACAGAGACGATCACGACAAGGAAAAATACTTTCATTAGATTTTCTCCATTCCAAACTTAGGCCCAATTAAAACTAAATTTTCTAGTTTTTACTGTACTTACTCTGTTTTATTCGATTTTATAATGATGCTGGTATGATGATCATACTTGTTCAACTACATGATAAATTGAATATTTAAATGCTTATAGCAAGGGTACTTACAATCTATTCAATTACTCAACCAGCACCTGTAAATAATACCATTCAAGAAAACCTACATAATATCGCCAATCTGTTAAAAACAGATACAGTAAATATAATTTCTAGATTCATGAAATCAAAGCGATCAACATATTGTCTGATAATATAAAGATTGCAATACCCTGCTTTAGCGCTAAAGTTTAAATTGATTTGCGTAGGCGATGCTTTACTTTTCAGGGGGATTTTCAAAGCTTATGCTGTAAACAAAACAGTGCTTTATTTTTGCTCAGATTAAAGGGGATATCCATCACCCTTGACCAATGGCAGCATCCATGTCGCCAACTGCGATAGCAATATGAGATAAAATTGGCTAATAAAAAACAAAGACCATTTCATTTATATTAAGTCAATAATATTGATTGGTATAAGAACAGCTATTCTAGATAAATCTTATGTTGTGTACTAAGCGTATTCTCTAATATTTCTTTCAAAAATAAACCCGCCATATGGCGGGTTTATTTAAATATCTTTTCAGGAATTAAAGACGAACCAATTCCACAATTTTCTCAGCCAAGGCTTCAACAGTGTCTTGAGCAAATGCAACATCAGCGCCCTGCTCAACATCAGTCACTACCACAACCCCTGTTTGACGAAGTAAGCTGACTTGATCATTTGATAGACCCGCTTTTGCAATAGCAACAATGCCTTGCTGAATCAACAAACTTTCAAGTGCTTGAGCATTTTCAAGTGCTTGTGTAGATACAGCTACAACTGCTGGTTTTTGACCTAAACGTGCAGCACGTGCTTCAGCAATCACAGGCTCATTATGCGCCGTCCATTCAACTGCAGCTTCAACCATTCCCGCACCGACAGTAACGTTGCTTAAACGATCAATAAAAATGAATGAACCTGTATAACGACTGTCATGATAACGATCAAATACAACAGGCGCATCAAACTCAATCGTTACATCAGCAATCGCATTTAAATCAAGCTGTTCAACTTGAATTTTTTCCAAGGTATTCACATTGGTACGATAGTTAATTTTTGCAACTTTCGCAGGAATCGTTTGTGTACCGAACTTCACATTGTAAAGTTTGCCCAGCACTAAAGGCTGATCCGTCATCCAGACCACTGTAGCACGAGCAGAACGTGAAATAAGTGGTTGTTCGCCTGCTTTGACCA
>WNDP01000119.1 GCA_009912575.1 Acinetobacter bereziniae | reverse complement strand
GTGATAAAGATGCCCAAACTCGGGTAGATCAGCGTGAACGAGGTGAAATCGGCTATCAATCACAACCAAAGATCGAAACGCCTAAGAATGCTAAAGAATTGGCTAAGTTTGCTGAAAATGCAGATCAACCCAACATACAGCTTAAAAATGCAGATATTCCCCCTAACGGAAATGCACTAACAAAGCTATCTAACGACATTAAAAACATCACTCAAACAGGGGTTAATGCGGTCGTTAATGTGGCTACGATGGCTCAGAATGTGGTTAAGGATAGCGTAGTTAGTGAAACATCATTAAAAACAAAAGATGGGCGTAGGTTATCTGTATTTAAAGCTTTTATTAAGGCTAGATTCTCCAAAAATCAGGCTATGGCATTAACCGCTGAAGTCGGACGTGAAAATGAATATAATCCTGACACTATGTTTGGAACACATTCTGATGCAGGGAATTCAAAACAAAATCTAGGTTTTTTTAGCTGGCAAGGAGAAAGAAAGGAGAAATTGATTAAATACTTAAAGTCTAAAAATCTACTAGATAACACAGGTCACATGCTAAAAACCCAAGAATCGCTGAAAGCAATGGCTGAGTTTGCAAAAAGTGAAATATATGGCATTAAGAGATACAGTAAAACTAAAGAGCTGTTTGAATCTTCACCTAATGCCAATCCTGAACATTATGCTAAAACTTTGGGTAAAAACTATATTGTATGGGCTTATGGTCAAGATCGTATCAATAATGGAAAAACTAAATTTGATTGGAAGGCTCATGACCAAAGACGCAGAGGGAATCTGGAAAAATTAAAGGGACAGGTTGACAATACACATCAATTGGCATTTCCAAACAATCCAAAAGACTTTGCAAAGTTTGCTGAAAACTCTAGCATTCCTAACATCAACCCACATAAGTCTCAAATCACCAACTCAAATATGTCGTCATCCAGTGTGACGATTAACCAGAACTTTAAGACGGACATGACTTTGAATGGTGTATCAAGTCCCGTAGAGTCAGCCAATGCTGTTAAACGTCAACACAAGAATGAACTTGCAATCATGGCGAGAAATGCAAAAAGTTTGCTTATCGGATAGCTTGAACTTGCTTATCTATGTTTTCGCATAGTTCTTTTAGTTGGATATGGGGCAATTGATCAAGCTCTTTAAAAGCTTGATCGACTTGTTCATCTGTAGGGTCTATTTGATCACCACTAACCCTGCAGGTTTCTTGGTCATTCTGAAAAAGTTGACTAAGTTTTTGAGCATAGTTTGAATTTTCATCTTTACCGCAGGTACTACCAGCTGCATATAACCTCGCATATCTCGCTTGAAGGTCATTTATCTGACATGAATTTTTAGGAGCAGGTAGCGCCCAAGCCCCGCCACTAAATAAAAGGGTAAGAAGAAGTAGTTTTTTCATTGATTTGATTCTCTAAATTCATTTCGATTTAAGTAAAATATTGTATACAACTAAATAAATGCAATATTTTTATCATTATTTTAAAATTTATATCCTTTATAGAAGCATGGCTTAATCAAGATAATTTATTTATTCGCTTAGTTATATTTTTAATAATCAGGGATTAATTACAACGAATCAATTTCTCTATGCTGACTCAATTTTTATATATTTTTCCTAGAACCCTTGCGATTTTGCGGTTTACCTCTGTAATCCTTATATAGCAAGGATTTCAACATCGCAAACATATATTTTGCGGTTTTGCGATTTGCGATTCCTTTGCAATTTATAAAAGGAATCGCATCCTACCGCAGTTCTATCGCAACATATTTGCGACTCTTAAACCCTTATGCAATAAAGCATACAAGATAAAACCGCAAAACCGCAGTCATTCTAGTAATAAAGGATTTAATTCAATGTATGTGGATTTGCTGATAGTAACTAATCGAACATAATTACACTCGATCAGTTCATTGATACAATGATCAAACTCCTTAGCCTTTCTAAGATGCGATGGTGCACCTTTTAGCGCAAATGTTTTAGAGATATTATTTGTCTTTTGGCTAGCACATTTACGAACAAGCCATTTAATCAATTTTTCTGCATCACTCTCGGATTTAACTTCAATATCTGCATACATCGCCCACTCATTCAATGAGTGCTTAACAACTTCACATGCTCCAGTTAGCGTTTTAGCATCAATCCACTGTAAACCCTGAAAATAAGCAAATACAGTAGCTAAACGGCGTGCCAATTGGCTGGCACGACTGGCAAATGCCTGTAGATATTCATAACGCTTACCTTTGCCCTGTAATTCCTCAAACATATTGTAAAATGATGCATCTATTTCCTTTGCTTCATCATTCATCGGGATGACATAACGTCCGTTAAATAGCTCTTGCCCTCCATGTGGTCTAGGGCAGTCATCTAACAGATATTCGCACCGTGTCCAATAAGCAATGAGCCTATGATCGTGATTGGCGTTCTTAGATCGATATATCGCATCTTGGAGACGTGTGCCTGCCAAGTTCTCGGGTATGGTTAAAATGAATCTAGGTAAAAATCCCTGTCCCCTTAATACTGGGTCCTTGAGTGCATCCGATAACACCTCATGTTGTCCTTGAAGATTAAAAGTCAATCTAACGTCATAAGCCCGACCACTACCATTTAAATTGGACTTAGATCGAGTACGCTCAACAAAACCATCATCAAATAACTTGGCATAACCGCCAATCGCTTGGGTGCGTGTATCCCCTTTCATTGTATACCCACCAAAGAATTGACCAGCCTCATCACTAGCAATAGAGGCGTTATTCAGCACGCCATCAACGTAAAGCCCAGCAATCGATTCAAGGGTAATATCACTATAAAGTGTGCTTGGGTCATGGGGAGGTGGATTATCAGCGCAATAAGTCTCTTTATCTTTTTTACTCAATGACGCTTGTCCATTTTTCCATTGCTCGAGGTCACGGCGGTATTGCTCGTATTGTTTGCGTTCATGTTGAATAATGGCTTTGTCTGCCATATTTCGGCTTGTGCTTTTACGGCTACCGCTTTGCCCCTCTGTGAGTAAATACAAGCTACATGGCTCACCTTGAGGGCTGAATGGATGTGGTGCATTAACATGAGCTTGAGCAATATGAGACATTGCACCTATAACACATTGAGCAGACATGGCAATAGGTGCTTGCACATGTTCAGCAATGGCTATAACTGCTTCTTTGGCTAATGTTGGTAATGCATGAATAGGATAGGTGCTATTCGCTGTTGTCTCAGCTTGTACCAGTGGTAACATTTCTCCCCAATCATTTTGTTTAGACAATAGAGCAATTGATTCACTAATAAACGCCGTGATTTCCTCTGTTGATTCATCCTTTGATAACTCAATAAAAAATTCACTATGTCCTATTTTTAAGTATTGATTAAGCAATTTTACAACTGTGTTTTGTTCAAGCTGTTTGAATGCCTCAAGCTGTATATGTTCAGGTCTAACTGGCATATATAACTGTTGATAACCTGCTTTAGACAACTGCTGAATAACATATTGTATTTGCTCAAAATCAAAGGCTTTGAGTTCTGATAATTTACCACTGCATAAGTGTGGCAAAACCACTAATACAACGGCGTAACCTGTTAGAGCAATTTTAAAAAATGCTTCAAGGTTATAGGTGATGAGAATTGGTTTATCCTGGTGCAAATCACCATAGTAAGCAAAACCACTTGCCAAGCCATCAGGAATGACTTTTACATTCTGCCCATCTTGCAACACGGCACATTGAACAAGGTTTAATTGCCCATTATAAATAGGCAATATTAAGGGAATTTCATAAGTAACGCCGTTAATATCCACATTGCACTGGTCAACATAGATCGGCTGTGATGGACTGCCAAAACGTTCAATAATTGGATGAGCTAAATAATCTTGATCGACTGGATTTAATACCGTGCAATTTGCTAAGATACTATCGGGTTTGATGGAGGCGGTGATATTCATAGTGTCACCGCCTTTTTATTAGTTTCTGATTCTTCAGCTTGGTGGAACTCAACCCGATCATTGTAATAACTAAAACGCTTTTCAGAAATGTACTGGTACATATCAACCATATTTTCTAAGGTATAAAAACCAGCAACATTTTTATCGCCCAATTCGCTCTTAATTTCTTTTAGATGTTTTTTAATATCACTTATTGCGATATTCATCCATTGCATATCACGTTCAGCAATAAGGTATGTGTCAACCATATCAGTAGAACTATATACTTTCGGCGTTTTTTTTGAAGTAAGATTATTCATGATCAAACACCCTCACTTTGAAAAGCCATTGGCAAGATTTTTTCGATCATTTCTAATTTACTTCTCACCTCATAAACAAGACTTGCAACAACTTCATCACTAACAGTTAACTTTTTATCACTGTCAAAACAATTCCATGTTGCAAAACTAATATGTTTAGCACTATCTAAAAGATCAGTAATGACATCTTGAGCGTCTAAATATTTAGCTTCAGGGTGAGCTACAAAAAAATCTGTAATATCACAAATTTTAGAATTATGTATTTTTTTAGAATTAGACATAATTACACTCCCCATACTTGTTTTAGCAGTAAAGAGATGCGTTTCATTACGCTTTGTTTCTGCGCAAAGTCTGGCGATTGAATACGTTGGCGTGTAATTTGATGGATATTAGGCATGATTAATGCGCTCCTTTTACTAAGTTTGGAGCTTCACCACCATCGACCAAAATGGGTGGGCAAAGCTGAAAGGGGTTGGTCGACAGGCGTAAAAGGAAACCTGCACACTCGAAAGTGTCCCCCTCCAGCTTCACCATAACATGCGAACGCATAGAGAGATAACGCATAAAAAAAGCCCTGAGCGGACTGTATGCGCCTTTTACTGTATAGCCGACCAAAGCTAACTTTGAGATTTTGCTCAAAGCAGAATTACTATAACCATACTTTGGCATGTTGGCAATATGGATCGATTGTTTTTTCATGCAACAAACTCCCCAATTAACTCATATCGGGCGTGTGTGCCTTTGTTATTTAGGTTTGCTTCTTGATGAGTCACAATCTCAAAACCTTGCTTGCGTAAGCGGTCTATAACGGCGCTCAGGCGATAGCAATCAAAGTGATTAATAGCTTCAGCTTGAGAGAGGGTTTTGCCTTGCTTGAGATGGTTTAAAACTTGGGTTTGATGTGTTGTACTCATGTTGTAGCACCTCCAAAATGTTTAGCGAGGATCTGCATTCCTTTGGGTAATATAAAAAATTCGATCTTGGTATAACTGCCTAGCTCACCATTTGCTTTGATATTTACAACTTCCTCATATTTAGTTTCACAATAGCCACGTTCTTGGCTGTAGAAAGTCGATGCACGTGTATTGTTTAACCGCCTATCCCAGCCATGCTTTGCAAGCCAGTCAGCTAAAACATGACGCTTGATGTTTAATATCTTGCATGCTTGCTGAAACTTCACACCTTTAGGCGTTTGAGTTATTGCCTGTATGGATTTTTCCAACCCAGTGTTTTTATGCTCTAGCTCTATAACCTGTTCTGTATATTCAAGTAACGCCTTACGTAGTACATGAGGATTATTAATATCTATACTGTGTTGTTTAGATTGATGCTCAAGTTCTTGCCAACGATCGACTAAACGAGCTGTGAACTCGGGACATAATTGAGCAACAACAATAATGCTGTCACGTTTACCTTGTTCGCCTAGAAATTCATAAGCATTAGTAAATTTATTTGGGCTAGTTGATTGTTTATTTTCAACTTTACGCACTGGAGGAAGTTGAATTAAATCCTTTTTAGCCAATCTTTCAATTGATATGCGTACATGATGATGTTCAGATTCAACTAGGTCAGCAATTTGGATACTGTTCATTGTCGCAGTTGGTAAATTTATAATTTGATTCATGCCTTGCCCCCTATAGTGATGTCATCGAGTAGGGTTGTGAGGTGGTGCATTGCCTGTTGCTCGGTATCAAGCATCTGTACGATCTGCTTAGGTGAAATATGGACTGCTTTTAAGCGTGTAGGTCTTATGTATTCGGCAAGGGCGTCAATGCGTTTTTTAACAAGGTCTGCATACTCCATTGATTCATCTATGCCAGCTTTCAGACTGCGCTGGTACTGAGTATCTAATACGCCGTATAAGTCATTTAAAGTGGCAGATATTTCTTTTAATTGGTCATGATTAATCGTAGTCACTAAATCACGGTTATAAACATCCTTTGCCACGGCTTTTAATTGACGACTGGCATTTAGGGCGATTACTTTGATTTGGGTTTTAGTCATAGATTAAGCCTCCAGTACTGCAAGACTTTCCATTTGCTTGTTATGCCATTCAACAAGCTGTGCATAGTCAAAATAGACAGAGGCTTGTTTTGTGTCCCCCGTCTTTATTGGTCGGGGAAATGAGGCATCAGTACGTACAATATGACGTAATGATTCACGACTTATATCTAGGATTTGGCAAGCTGTTTTAAATTGAACACGGATAGGGTTAATAGTCATAAAAATGCCCATATATGAAAGGATATGGGCTTAGTATGTTTTTTATTATTTTTGCCAAAAACCTTTGTTCAAGAACAAAGGGTGATGTTCAAGCATAAAGGGTATTATGCTTGCACAATAGCAATGTTTTCCTTATTTTTGAGGCTTGCTAAATTCTTTAGATAACCAACTCTCAATAGTTTTTGTGCTTAGTTTATGCTTTTCACTGAAACTCCTAGCACATTCAGCATAAGAATAAAAAGATCCTGACTTCCATTCTTTAAAAATTTCCTTCTTAAAACCACTATACTTTTTAGCCCTACTCTCCCCACCAAGCGAATGAATATCATTTTTAAAAAAATTTTCTATAAAACTATCGTTATCCATTACTTGTATAAAAACTCTACCTAATGTTGATTGAATTCGATCCACGGATTCTGTCAGAAATTCTAAATCACCTACTGTTATATGGGGTGCTTCATTTAAATAGTAGTAACAAGCACAAAAATTAGTATATGCATCTGAAATATCTTTATAGAAACAAGAATCAAATTTTATCTTTGAATGGTTGTTAATGTTTATTAGATTGGAGTTATCCTTAGAAACTTTTTCCGCTGAGTTAATATACAAAGAGCTTTCTTTATCGATATTAAGTAAAGTCTCATGAATAAACTGCTCATCATTTATACCTAGAATTTGGAAAAGCCTAAAAAAACTATTAAGTAGTGGGCTATTATCATCATAAAAAGATTTTAAGTATAAGATGATACTTTCATTATGCTCATCTTTTTGATCTAAAATATCATCTTCATTATTCAACTGCTGAACCATGTATGCCTCCCAAGCACCCCAATATGAAACTAAGCCAATCGAATTGGGTGTTCGACTTTCGCCCCGTCAGACTAGACTTAGTAAACTGAATATAAACGATGTTTAATTATATTTGTGTATATTTGGGTATCAAATGCGACATTTTTTGTCGTTTTAGTTTTTTATACTTCGTAATGATAGCGACAAGCAATAATCACAATTTCCGTATCTTCCACCGCATACACTAGCCTATTGGTATCATCTATGCGTCTACTCCAGTAGCCAGTTAAGTTTTCTCTTAATGGTTCAGGCTTTCCAATACCCTCAAATGGCGTTCTTGATATAGCTTGTATCAAATGATTGATTCGCTTTAAGGTCTTTTTGTCTTGCCCTTGCCAATGCAGATAATCTGCCCATCCATTCGCCGTGAAACTAATATTCATGAATGCTTACTCATCAACATCAATCAATTCACGTTTCACGGCTTTGCCTGCTTTGTGTTGCTCAATAGATTGGGCTAGATGTTTTGCATTTGATGGATTTGAAAGGAGATGTAGGGTTTCTACCATGCTGTTGTAGTAGTCCTCACTCATTAAAACAGCATTCCCTCCTTTACGGCGATGTATGAGCGTCACATCAGCATCATCTATTGTTTTATCGATAATATTTTTAAAGTTTTCTCGTGCTTCTGAATAACTTGTAACGTGCATGATAGCCACCTCACATCTTGTACAAAATAAAGTACAACTATTCTAGCAACTCCCTATATCAGTGTATACATAGTTATATTAAGTTATGAAAAATAATAGGCTATGTCACATTAGAATTATAAGAATCGCAAATCGCAAAACCGCAAACCACACACTTGCGACATTAAAAACCTTGATAAATAAGGACTACAAGGAGAAATCGCAAAATCGCAGAGGTTATATAGGAAAATACATCCATTAAGCCCTGCTTCTGAAAGAACAAATAGATGCTGATTGAATTGATATCATTTGGCTTTCTTAAATTGGATAATACTTTGATCTGCTATTTCCTCTAAGTAGTTTGCATACCATTGCATCATATTGGCTCTGTCCTCTAAATATTGAGCCTTGTTATAAACACCTGCCACACCATCCTTTACATGCGCTAAAGCTGATTCAATGTGACGCTCATCAAAACCACGGTTATTTAAAAGGGTACTGGCAATATGTCTAAATCCGTGAGGTGTTTGTCGCCCCTCATAGCCCATACGGCGTAAAGCCATGATAAAAACGGTATCTGATTTAGGTTTGCTCTTATCCGATCTACTGGGGAAAAGATACTCTGAATTGGTTTCATAAGTTTTTAATTCTTTTAGAATGGCAATGGCTTGTTTTGGTAAAGGAACTACATGCTCACGGCGTTTCTTCATTCGTTCTTCAGGAATATTCCATAGACTTTGTTCAAAATCGAACTCAATCCATTTAGCACCCCTTAATTCACTTGGACGACAAAACAACATAGCCAAAAGCTGTAAACCGATTCTTACATCCATCGTTGGATAATTATTAATTGCTCTGATTAATGTTGGCAATTCCTGTTCACTTACATGTGCCATGTTTTCTTTTTTACCTTGCTGGAGAAACTTTTGTAATCCCTCCAGTGGATTGTAATCAATACGGCCAGTCACCTTTGCATAATCATAAATATCTCGGCACATTGCTCGAACTCGATTCACTTGTTCAAAAATACCTTGCTTCTGTTGAATACCTTTTAAATGATTCATCCATTCAATAGGCTTGATGCTGGTGTACAAGCGTTTACCAAAAATAGGGAAAATATGTTTTTCTAATGCCCCCTTGTTCCTGGTCATAGTATCTTGCACCCAAGTATCAACTTTGGTATCTAGCCATTCTCTAGCAAGTATTTCAAAGGTAGCGTTATTCTGCTCCAGTTCTTGGCGGTTTCTTTCCTGTTTGGTAATGATTGGATTATCGCCGTGAGAAATATCTTTAATAATCTCGGATGCTTTTTTTCTAGCACCTTTTCCCGACAACTCAGGATAAGTACCTATCCCAAGCCACGACCATTTACCATCAGCCTTTTTGTACCTGAATAACCAAGCTTTTTTACCATCAGGCTTTACACGAAAATATAAGCCATCACCGTCTAATTCCCGATATTCTTTTAATTCAGGTTCAAGGTTAGCAAGTGCTGTATCTGATAAGGGTCTGCGTTTTATATCTGTTCTTTTCATGGCTTGTACACCAGCGAGTTCAATAAATATTGCAATGTACATGACAGTGTACACGGTACATATTTACTATAGCTAGTTATGTTTTGGCATATTTAGGCAAGAAAAAAGGCTTAATCCTTTAGAATCAAGCCTTTAATCAGTTAACAAAACCATATTTTGTCATGTTTTGTTAGGTATTTGGTGGAGATGGCGGGAGTTGAACCCGCGTCCGCCAACACTACACTCGAGAATACTACATGCTTAGATATCGTCAATTATTTTAACGCTAAGTGACCCGACGAACAGGGTACAAAACGCGATCCTCTAAATTTAGTACAAAGCCCCGAGGCTTGACTTTATACGGACTTGTGTGCGTGCGCTTCGGTCGGGTTCACTGACCACAAGTATTCAGTGAAGCGGACAAACTGCCCTTAGGCAGCTAGAGCGTAAGATTCGTCGTTTGCGACTAAAATATGCAAATTTTATTTACGAGAGAAAATGCGCTCTCGGCATGCATCTATGAGCTTCATCATCAGCGTCGAAGCCAATAACATCCCCAGATAACAAACTCATCATAACATAAATGTTGTAAATTAAGCAGATAATTCACGACATTTATTCTAAATGATGCGCCTAGTCCTATAATTGCGCTACTATCAGTATTTTTCAAGGGACAAATATAAAAAAGATGAGCTATTTACTCTCACTTGATCAAGGAACGACCTCTAGCCGTGCAATCATCTTTGATGAGCATGGAAAAGTATATGCTTCAGCACAACGTGAAATCCAAATCAAAACCCCACATTCGGGATGGGTAGAACAAGATGCGATGGAAATCTGGACTACACAAATTGCCGTGGTTCAACAAGCGATTGCCTCTGCCAGATTACTTGCCAAAGACATTAAAGCCCTTGGCTTAACCAATCAACGCGAAACAACCGTTGTTTGGGACAAACGAAATGGAAAGCCACTTGCCCCTGCTATTGTTTGGCAAGATCGACGAGCAATTGATTGGTGTAATCAATTGAGCCAGCAAAATTTATCTGAAAAAATTCATAAAAAAACCGGATTAAGAATTGATCCTTATTTCAGTGCAGGAAAGTTGGTTTGGCTATTGGACAATGTTGAAGGATTAAGACAACTGGCTGAGCAAAACCATGTTGCCTTTGGAACAATTGACAGTTGGCTGATCTGGAATTTAACTCAAGGTTCAGAATATGTGATCGAAGCCAGTAATGCGTCTCGTACCATGTTAATGGATTTAAAAACTCAACAATGGGACCAAGAACTCTTGGAAATATTTAATATTCCCCCGAGTGTGCTTCCTCAAATTATTCAATCAGACTGTTATATTGCCAATACTGCGACAGGATTATTGGGTGCTGAAATTCCAATTTGTGGTGTATTAGGTGATCAACAATCTGCACTATTTGGTCAATCTTGTTTTGAAGCAGGTACAGCAAAAAACACCTATGGTACAGGGTGCTTTATGCTATTCAATACAGGAAACGAAATCCAATATAGTCAAAATAAACTGCTCACAACCTTAGCATGGAACTGTCAAAACCAGTCTAACTACGCCTTAGAGGGTAGCGTATTTATGGCAGGAGCAATCGTACAATGGTTGCGAGATGGTTTAGGCATTATCAAGAACAGTGCTGAAGTCGAAAAGTTGGCATGCCAAGTCAACACGACTGATGGTGTTGTGCTTGTACCGGCATTTACAGGTTTGGGTGCGCTGCATTGGGACAGTGATGCACGTGCATTGCTCTGTGGCATGTCACGCGGAACCAATAAGTCACATATTGCCAGAGCAGCTTTGGAATCTATCGCATTTCAAGTTTCCGATGTTCTAACAGCGATGCAGTCGGATATTTCACAACCTTTAAAAGAACTCCGGGTAGATGGTGGGGCAAGCCAAAATGATATGCTGATGCAATTTCAAGCTGACATTTTAAATGTCCCTGTATTACGTCCAAAGCTTTTAGAGTCAACTGCATGGGGAGCGGCGGCTATGGCCGGTCTGAAAACCAATGTATTTAATAATCTAAATGAAATTTCAGAATTTTGGCAGTTAGATCGAGCTTTTGAGCCCAATATGAGCAATGATCAACGTGAGTATCATTTAAGTTTATGGAATGATGCTTTACAAAGAGCAAAGTCTAGTTAAAGTGTATTCTTTGGAAACTGGGCTAAATGTTTGATCAATGCACATTCTCGCCCAGTTGCTAAATTAAATTCGCTCGACAAAAAGCACACCATTTAAATGGTCAATTTCATGTTGAACAATCCGAGCAGGAAAACCATGAAATGTCTGAATGATTTTCTCACCTTTTAAACTCAAGAACTGGACAGTAATTTGTTCTGCCCGAGCCACTTGCCCACGTTGATTAGGTACGCTCAAACAACCTTCTTCTCCCAATACAGTTTGTATTGATTGCTCAATGATTTCAGGGTTGACCATAGTGATGGCATCCATTTCAGGCGCATCTGGATAACGAGGATTAGGTCGTGAAGCGACGATAATCACACGCTTAGAAATATAAACTTGCGGTGCTGCAATCCCGACTCCATTTCGTTCCAACATCGTTGTCTTTAATGCTTTTGCGAGCTCTTCCAACCAAGTACTTGAGAACTCCGTATCAGCAACAGGAGCTGCAATTAATTTTAAAACATCTTCACCACGTTGGGCGATGGGTAAAATGATACTCATGGTCTTATCTGATTTATCAGCATATCGTGCAATGCCTTGATTTTAACATTTAGCGATTCAATCGCAATTGAATATTTCCGTACAAGCAATTCACTTTTTTTTCTCAACTTTTATTGCTCAAATATCAAATTTAAAACTGTTTTTTAATTCAATTTTAATCATGATGCTGTAAACAACATTCACTCAATCTTGAGATTACATCAATGAATAGTACCGCCTTATTTCTCGGTTTGATTTTTAGTTCAATTGGATTAGGTTATTTTATTTATGGAAAAAAACAAAAAAATGACTATGCCCTTCATCTGTGGCATCGCTTTAATGATTTTCCCCTATTTCATTGAAAATAATCTGTTGATCAGTGGTATTGGAATTATCCTTAGCCTCATCCAATGGTTTATTCGTATGTAGCCATAACTTTTTTTTGTGGTCATACACTGTTTTATCGAGAGTTTTTCATTTTGCAATCAATGTGATGATCCCCATCGATCATTAAACCTATTTTTTGGATGATTAAAAATTAAATGAATGTTCTAGAATTCACCTTCATGTCTTAGTACATCCTCGTGTAATCTAAGACATAAATCATCCGACGCCCATAATAATTTTTTGCCCCGATCAAAATAAAGATTGATTATTCAAGGAAAAAATTGTTTATTAAAATTATAAAACTTTATTTACGACTATTTTTAGATATTACAACATGGATGAAAAAACAAATCTTAATCAGGAAGATAAACGCACGCTTGGTCTCTCCTCTTTAGGTGGTGCGCTCGAGTTTTATGATTTTGTGATTTATGTATTCTACGCAAAAATCATTGCTGAACTATTTTTCCCCAGCACACTGAGTCCTTTTTGGGCCATGCTAAACACCTACGGAATTTTTGCAGCTGGGTATTTCTTCCGTCCTTTGGGCGGAATTGTCATGGCACATTTTGGTGATTTGGTTGGTCGCAAGCGTCTATTTAGTCTATCTATTTTATTAATGGCACTGCCAACCTTATTGATTGGTCTTATGCCGACTTATGCTGAGATAGGTCTCGCTGCTCCCTTATTGTTACTGCTAATGCGTGTAGTACAAGGTATTGCCATTGGTGGTGAAATTCCAGCAGCTTGGACTTTTGTTTCAGAACATGTCCCTGAAAAGAAAATTGGCTTTGCCAATGGTCTTCTCACAGCAGGCTTATCTTTGGGAATTTTATTGGGATCACTGACGTCGTTACTGATTTCACTCAAATTTAGTGAAACGGAAATACATGCTTGGGCTTGGCGTATTCCTTTTATTTTGGGTGGAATATTTGGATTAATTGCCCTCTACTTGAGAAGCTATCTCAAAGAAACGCCTGTATTTAAAGCCATGCAAGCACGTAAAGAACTCTCCAAAGCGCTACCAGTCAAACAAGTCTTAAGCTTGCATAAGTCAGCGGTTTTGATTGGGATGCTCTTTACTTGGTTTTTGACAGGTTGTGTCGTGGTCATTATCTTAGCGATGCCTAATTTACTGACGGGGACATTTGCTTTTCAACGTACAGATGCATTTCAAATGCAAAGTGCTGCAATCTTAATGCAGATGTTGGGATGTGTAATTGCAGGAACATTGGCTGATCGCTTCGGTGCAGGTCGTATTATTTTCTGGGGTTCACTCTGTGTCGCTGTGATTTCAGCCATTTTCTATCATAGTTTGGGCCATGTTACTCAATCCATCATTTTTAGCCTCTATATGCTCTTAGGTCTCTTTTCAGGCACTGTAGGTATGGTTTCTTATAGCATGGTAAAAATGTTTCCTGCTCAAATCCGTTTTTCTGGAATTTCATTTTCCTATAATGTTGCTTATGCAATCGCAGGCGGATTGACACTCCCGTTGGTACAATGGCTCAGTTTGTATAGCGATATTGGCGCCATGTATTATATTTTGGTGTTGTGTTTCTTTACGCTGCTGACCAGCTTAATCTACCGAAACAAATTCGAAACACGCTAAATGGCTTTTTTAGAATCGCTTGAGCGGGTAATTTTTATTTCCAAGAAATGACGGACTTGATTACGCCCATTCTTTTTTGCGAGATACAATGCTTGATCCGCTTGACGAATAATTTCCTCTTTGGTAATTACAAAAGGATTAATCGAAGCAGCCACACCAAAACTGGCGGTCACATTGATCATTCTTTCACGGTCTAAGACAATGACTTCTTTTTCAATCGCTTTACGACATCGTTCTGCAATATCCATAGCTTTAACAAGCTGCCCACCTCTGGTAAGAATAATAAATTCCTCGCCACCAAATCGCCCAACGATATCGTCGTTGT
>WNDP01000118.1 GCA_009912575.1 Acinetobacter bereziniae | reverse complement strand
TTTATTTTATTAATAATATATAATTTAATGTTAAATTAATTTGAAATAAATTTATTATTTAGTTTAGTAATAATGTAAAATATATACGTATATTTTACATTAATGACGTATATGTCATTTTTAATAAGTTTTTCTTTTTGTAACTTGCAAGATTAAACTTACAATTAATAAAACGGCATGTTTACTACTTCTTAGAAATGTATTACTACTTTTTCCTTTTTATGAAAAAAAGTTTTCTAATAATTGATTAGCGAGGTAGTTGAAATTTTGTCAAATTTATTTCTTAGCAGCCAAACCCTACTAACACTGTTAAAACTCTTAATAAAAACAACGTAAAAAGAGTTGGAATGATCTAAACTTCAACGTAAAGTTAATTTAAAAGTTGGCCTCTTTTTATTGCGTTTAAAAATTATTATGCGGCGCTTCTCAATATTTTAACAGCTTCTATAGAGAAAAATCTTAGCCACGAGTTTTATAACCGCTGCGATAATTTATTTTGCTGTCGTTGCCAGATATTCATTGCAAAAATTCTGGCTTCCACATAAGCTTTGACTTTATACAACATCAAAAGATGAAGAAAAAAATTAAATATCGACGTTAAAGTGTTTATCAGGTGTCTACAACAGCAGTACCAAACAATTTCTTTCTTTTTTCCTTTCTCAAACATTGAAAGCTGTTTTTCAATTCAAGCAATTTCCGAGACACAACCATTTTGCGCAGATTGACATAAAACTAGCTTCAAAGCACTATATTCAGTTATTCAAAAGATCTAAAGATGTTTAAAACATATTTATGATAAAAAAAGATATTATACTTATAAAAATAATAAAATATATTGGCATATAAAAATGAATAAATTTCTCAGTAAATGAAATGTGCACAGCATTTTTACAAATTAAATTAACTTAAAAAATGGTTCAAAATACTTTATTTTATTTATAACATACAGTATGCCTATTTTATCTGTTCCCGCCTTACATTTTGTGAATAGGCAACTAATTTTACAAGTCAAAGAAAACTATAGGAAAATGTTGGACATCCATAATGAGTTGCCTATTTTTTATCTTCTAAGCGGAAACAGATAAAATTAGCATCCTGTATATTTTTTCACAAATTATTCACAACACTAGGTAGGGTTGCAGATCGCCACGCGTGTTTACCAAACTACTGGTAAACAATGGATATAAAAAGTGAGACATACAACGTATTATTCAACACCCAATACCGTCTTTACCATAAGGGTACACGGGGCCCGTGCTCAGGGCCTTTATTGTTGCCGCTATTCCTACTATACGAATTAATAATATTTCCAAACGCATTCTACCTAATTTACTAAGTACACCGTCTAGCGGTCACTCACGCAACCACTCAAATTCCAAAGTCAAGCTGTATCGTCGAAACAAAACCTTCACCAACACATCCATTTAACATGATTTACACATAAAAGCGTTTTTATTATCGAAAAAAATACAAAAAATGTTTCTGTTTTAGTGGGATTTGATGTGCACTTTTGAATTTGGCGGGATTTGCAGCGAATATCATTAATGTCACATAACATCATCCTGTATTTGATTCCTTATAATAAGTAATTAAACTTATTTTAACAAAGTTAGTATAATTCGCATTTTTCACTTTTCAAAAGGGCCTCCAATTTTTGGCAATCACAATTTACAAAGCTCCTCAGATAATACAAATCTTACCATCTCCAAAAGATAAATTCGATACCTTGTCGTCAAAACGTGTTTATAGCATTCCTTGTTCTTGTGGAAAGGTTTATATTGGAGAAACAGGTCGTTCTATTAAACTTTTTGGGTTTTGAAACGATGTATAAATTCAGGTCTGTCGGCTTAGTCGTCTTCAGCGGAACATCACTTGGAAACTGGACATAAGATTTGCTTTGAACAATCGAGTATAATTTGCAAAACTGATTATTTCTGTGATAGAAAGATTTGGGGAGCTATAGAAATCGTGAAACATCCAAATAACCTTAATAGGGATTCGGGTTATTACCATTTAAACACTTGGAAAGCGTGGTTTACACCTTGAGTTACCGTGTTTATTCTCATCCACAATTATCTTTTGTCCTAACTGCGCCGCCGATAGAGAGGTAAATGTCGAAAATTTCTGATTTTTTGATTAAATAAGTAAAACAAATTTAAACAAAAAAGCAGAATTGAGGAAGAGGAGAAGAAGAATTTTTATTGGTTTCACTCAATAGAAATAAAACTATAGGTATGTAAATAGATAGTTAATAAATTTCAAGCAACTGAAAAACATACAAAAACCCAACTCCGCATAAATTAAGCAATACGGAAAGATACTGCATTATTGATCTGTTCAAAAAACTTTATTTTTATTTTTGTGCTTTCTAAAAGATCTTATAGAAAAACAAAACATTCGAGAAACTTACGATTGAGCAAACAAATTTCCGGACGAAATCTGTAACTAGATATGGTAAAAATTGTTTCGATGCAAACAAGTTTATTAAAGCAGAAAGAAAAGTGTTGTCAGACTCTAAAAAGAAAGAAAATTCAACAAAAAGAAAAGATGGTAGTTTACCTATTGCTTTTAAACCGGACTTGAGCTTCATAACATACAATGGAACAATGTAAAGACCACACTAGTTTCAATGTTAAAAGCTTTGTAAACATTGTCAACGTCTTCATTGTTTGCAATAGTTTGTATTGCCAAGACACAAATTTTTCTTTTAAATCTTTTTGTATTTTATCTAAAACTATTTACATTTGTTTAATTAAATAAATTTGTGTCTATTTTGGTATAACAATAAGTTTGTCCACCATATCATTGTGTGAAATTTTTTTTTTTGATAAGAATAATGTTTTACAAATTACTAATTTTCCTTTCAACGTGAGATGAAGGAAAAAATATTATTATATCTAATGACTATTTAAATACGTATACTTGAGTCTAATAAGCTTGAGTAAATGGATATTTGCTGTTACGTCACTGTTGTAATCTGTCCGAACTACTAAATTAACTTATACGCTATCCGATATCCGTTTGAATTTGCTCATATCGTTAACAACGGAGACCTATTATAATGTCGTAGCTGCATTTATTGAACCGTGACGTAACAGCAAACATCCATTGACTCAAGTGTAAGTAGGTACATCATTTGGCAGCATTCAATAAACAACCTTTCATTCCGCTATATATCTGTGAAGCATATATGCTTGTGAAATCGCAGCATCTTACCATTTCTCAACATCTAGCCAAAAGTGCGCATGCAAGCTTTTTTCATTGTAGACTTTTTTTGAATTGCTTATAGATTACCATTGATTATCTTAAAATTCTAAATCTCATTTTTATTTATTGGTAAAAAACACTATTTTGAATCAAATTAAAAAAAAAGAAATTTTTGTACTTAGAAAAATTTCAATTTGTACTTAAAGAGGGGTATTTATTTCTTATGAAACTAAAAACAGCGACAATGCCAATAAAGTATGGCAATTTGTATATTAAATAATATCTTCTAAACCTAAATTAAATAGTTTAGCTGATATATAAATAAGATGGTCTGACATACTAGATACCTTTCTGAATCTACCTTTTTTTTTGTTCTACAATTAAAAATTACCTATTTTGTTTGTTAATCTGTTTGGTACAACTCTAGAGAATAGTTTTATACACTTGTGAGGCCAGTGCTAGTTATCTATAATTTTTTGAATCTTTGTATGTTTTTTAAGCTGCTTTGCTTTGTTCCAAATTTTTTTTTCTCTTATATCTGATAAGACCTACCTGAGTTAAAGTTTTGACTGTTCTAACTAAATTTTAAACTGGGCGTCCGGTTGTGGTAATTTAACTAATTGCCATGTGAAAAAATATTCTTTTGATAACAGTATATTATTGTTCGAGAAGAAAGTTTTATGAAAACAGTTTTGTCAATTTTTTTTGCCAAAAAAGCATTATTTATTATTAGGTGAGTAAGCAAACTTATTATTTACATACTGAATTTTTCTTCAGTGTTTGGCTTCAGGGGTGGATAGAAAATAATGTTTTAATCAAAAACTGCTAATAAAAAACTGTTCTGACATTTCTTTGTGATATCTAGAAATTTATTTCGATATTTCCTTCTTCTTTCACAGTCTATTGCAATTTTTTATTGACTTCTAACCGTGAAAGCTTACGATCTTCGTTCAAAACTTGCATAATTGGTGTTTTGATAGCATATTGACTAGGCCAAAATTCAAGGTTAATAATCAACTATTGCTTCAAATTTCTCAATCGAAGAACAACATAAAAATTCACATAAATATTTGAACATGGTAAAGCTATCCGCAAGATGCGTACCGCAACCGCTCATACTCGACCATAAGAGCAACTGTGTGACTGCTTTAAAAGAATGTTTTTCGGTATTTGACGTTGTTATACAACCGCAAGCGAATATATCCAGAGGCTAGAGAACAATCAAAACAATGGATTTAACCAGGTGAAGATGCACTAAAAAAGACGAAGATGAGCTTATCAGCCAACAAAGTCATATACCAAAAATGTAGCAATTCAATCAGTGCACTCTCTCTAATTCAACACTCAGTGTTGTTGAAATGCAAAAAGAGAGTATGTAATATTTTCCACCATTAATAAATCATTCCAAACTAGAGATTATTACACCATATGTTAAAATAAGATATCGTTTGGAAAATTTCATAATGTCAACAATAAAGATTTTCTTACATAAGATAAAACTTTGTTATAAATATTCAAATACTTTTATAAAGGTAGCTTATGAAAAATATTTGAATTTAGAGTAGAAATGTGAACTCAAAAATACGTCAGTGTGAGTTATTAAATTTCTCGCAAGATTCCCTAATAAAATTTAGTAGATCGGCGTTGGAAAAGTAGCATTTTTTGGATGAGTCGAGCATAAAATAAATTAGACAAGTCGTTCTTTTCTTAATATCTCCTCAGTAACAAAGTAAACGGTGTTTGCAGAGTCTTAAGCAAATGAAGACAAATGAGGGACATTATTACCTTAGTTTGGCGCGGGCATCTGTCAGGGCGTGTGCTGAGGTAGACATTACGAGATGACTGCTTCATCCGGCTTCAATGTCTTTTGCTGACTACTCAAATTGACAAATTAAAGTTAGATGTGTGGTATTATTGCGGCCTAGAGCATCATGGAAACTTCTGCTTTCATTCAGCGTCCTCAAATAGGGGATCACTGCTTTATGCTGTCTCGTTACATAATTAATTAATAACAGTGATGCGTACGTACAACGATCGCTCTTCTTTATCGCTAAAACCGATATATGATGTACGATAAACTTTTGATGGTGACAACCCACTCAAATTTGCATCGTTATTACGACGAAAATTTGTGCAGACTCCGCTGGAACAAATTTGTCAACGTACCACTTTTACACCACAAAATAGCTTTAATAAATTTTTACATTAAGGAAATCTTTTTAAATTGAACAGATCTTAAAAAAACTACAGATCTTTAAGCTGCTTAAACTTTCTGTTTAGTTACGTTATATTCGCGAATTGTATTTTCAAAAATAGTAGCTCTGACAGACGTTGTCCTGCGCCACTGTTGTCTTGTCTAGGCAAGTAGACATTATTAAGAGGCAATTAATTAACTCTTGTTAAAAGTTAAGAAAAAATTGTCATTGTTGACATTAATTGACATTAAATGACAAAAATTATAATTAAAGTCACGACATCGCTCAAGTCCGATGCAATGTTTAACGGTAAAAAGTTTTAGCATAATCAAGAGATCTTTGAAAGTCATAAAAATAAAAGGAAAAAGATTTTTGTTATTGAAAATATTAACATTTTAAAGTGAAGTATTTTTTTCAATTTTTCTCAAACAATTAAATGTATTATTTTCTTCGCAAAATGTATAAACGACTCACCAGTCGTTGACAGCACTGTTTCAATCGATAAGATCTCATCAGAACGACGCCTGCACGAAATTCATCTATTCTGCGAAGAGACGTTTTTAAATTGTATATATTGCTATATTGAAACTAACAATGAGAACTAATTGAAAAATTGCTGTATCTGCATGTTTTTAGATGTTCTGATCAGGACAAATTTTCAATAAACTCATTTTTTGTTTAATAAACATATTGTAAAGTAATACAGGGCAACCGACGTGTACAGGGGTAATAACTAAGTTAAGCCTGAAATACAATGAACGCAAACTTCAAACGCTTACGACTGTCAAAAATGCGCTTATCAAAAAATATCTGACTGCAACAGACGCGTAGCTTCCGCAAAAAACGTTTGTTACAGATATTTATAAATTCGACTACTTGTCGTAAGAAGGTGTTTTAGAATTCCTTGTTCTTGCGGAAAGGCTTACATTGGAGAAACAGGTCGTTCTGGACACAAAATTTGTTTTGAACAATCAAGTTTGATTTGCAAATCAGATTATTCCTATGATAGAAAGATTCACGAAGCTATAGAAATTGCGAATCATCCAAATAACCTTAATAAAGATTCGGGTTATTATCTTTCAAACACTTAGAATGACTTGTGACTAGCTTTCTCTTTAACGACTTTTTAAATGACTAGGTTTTCTCTTTATCTACTTTCTCTTACACAACTTTTCCTATCTTTATCAATTATATATAATCGTATTTATTATCGCGTTTTAACTTTCTCCATCTAATATAAGTTTCCTCAAAAGCGAAGTCGAGTCAGAATGAGTTTTATCTCTAGGGTGGTTTACAGGTCGAGTTACCGTGCTTATTTCCATCTTCAATTACTTTTTGTCCTGAAGACGCTTCTGCTGATGGAGAGCGAAACGACATTTTCTTACGCTTTGACACGATCTTTTCCAAAAGACTTCAATTTTACATTGACTTCTGGCTGTGAAAGCCTAGAATCTTCTACTTTGGGTTTCAAATTCAACATTTCAAAACTATAACAAAAGCACTTTCAACAATACAATATTTTAAATATGTAACGCTTGTGTATACATTTTGCCATTTTTTCAATCCAATTTAAAGTATTGTTTGGATAGGAAAAAAGCAACATTCTTTCCACTTCCTTTTTGTAATGTTATGATAACTTTGAAATTTTAAATAATTTCTAAAAAATATATGGAAATTACAATTTGCAGTTACATGGTTGAATATCACTTTGAATTTAAATACCTTTAAATCACCTCCAAATTTGAATGTCATTATGTTTTATTTTTTTAAGAATTTTATTTCCAATTTATCAACAAAAGTGCGTTTAAAACATTTATGAAACCAAATAACTAATTATTCCAATGGTATTTTGATAAAAATGTTGTCTTTATGGACAATGCAGCCGATCTATTGAAAATAAAATTTAGAAGGTTCAATAAAATGTATTTTCGTTTACAACCAATAAACACAAGAATATTTGAACGGCTACAAAATCATTTTATTAAATATGAGTTTACTCTGAACGACAAACAATATTTACCAAAGACACTTACTTTAAATAAGAACAACATCATAAATGTGCTAGGTCTTAAGAGTATCCTAAAGTTCTATTAAATATGCAGAAAAAGATTTTGGCTTAATTAAGTGATGCTTAGTTGAGTATATTCATAGAAGTGGCACCAGTTCAAGCGCTAAAAGCAGAAGATTTCCAAAATAATATATAGAATATATATTATAAATATATATTAATATAATACATAATAAAATAATTGTGAGAAACTATTTTAATCGACTCAGACAAAAATTATAATTTTCTTTAAATTAATTATAATGGATTATATTTCTTGGAAAAGAAATGTTCAATACAAGAAACAAATGTTTCTGAGCTATATTATATATTATACTAGCTGGGCAGGCGAACTTTGTACCGCCTAACACCTAGTGAATATTGTGTTAACCCTCTTTTCACTTCTTTTTCTTGAGTTATAAATAGTGTAACTAACACGACTTTATTTTATATACAAATAGCTAACACGACGAAATTTACATTGCCTAACACCCAATAAGTGTTATGTTAACCTTCTTCTCACTCCTTTTTTTTACTTCATTTTCTTTTCTGGACTCCTGGGCCTCTTTTCTTCTATTACTTCTTAAATAAGAGGTTAACTACCACATTTTCTCTATCTCTATCTCATTCATTTTCTTTCTTGTCTTTTTTCCTAGTCTTATTTCTCGTTCTCCTCTCCTATCATCCTACCTTTTCAACCCGAATTTTCCCGCATTTGTTTTCTTCTTTCTTTTCCATTTATTCACCTTTTCATTCTGATTCTTACCATTTTTTCGCCTGCTACATGTTCTTTTAGATTATCCATAAGTTAAGGGAAGTACAGTTAAAAACTAGATAATTGATCAGTTATCGATCGAAATCAAAAATGATTAAATTACGAAATTGGTTATAAAAAATAGAAGTTGGTGATAAAAAAGTGAAGACTTACGCTAATTATAATAACTCAAATACTTCAAAAATTGTTCCCAAAGTAGATTATAATAGCCACAGATAAACAAAAATAAAAAAAATATTAAAAACTGCGCTTTCAGTAAATTTTAGACTTTTCAATCAAGTTTTGATGTTTTTTGCTTCAGTTTGTTATTACATATTATGATGTTGTGTTTATTATAATTTAAATTATTGTTACTATTTCAAATATTAATTAGATTATTAGCTTCTTTCTTATAAATTATTGTAAAAAAGGCTTGTGGTAAGTACTGTCACTAGCGGACTTAGACTTTTTGAAGCCCAGGGGCTAACTTTAATTTTGGGCCTCCTGGCGTCTTCTAGATTTACTGAATGAAACAAATACAAACCAAGTAAAATTTCAATCAATATTCTTAACAGGCTAATTTATTGTAGGTTTACAAATAAAAAACAAGCAATGACCCAACAAGAAATTAAAATGAATTTCAAACATTTCAAATTTTGTTTTCTGGCTTTTAATGCACTAAATTTATTAATTACGTCATGAAAATTTAAAACTGACTCTGCTTTTCTCTCAATCGTGAAAATAGCCAAGCTAGCTCACTCATCAGTCATGGTCGATTGTGAATAATTTTTGATAATTTTAAGTTTTGAAAACTTTTAACTTTCGCACGACTTCACTGATACACTAATTGTTAGAAAATACTGTAGTATCAGACATATGTTAGGTAGGGAATTAGTAAAGTCCCATCTAATAATAATTCAAACATTTTTTAGCACTCCATGAAACAGCTTCCTCCGTTGCAGTATTAGTTGCGCTTACATCTGTAAACTTCTTTGCATAATTTTTCCTTGTCAAAATCATCATAGACCAGGCTCAGCTTCTCTACTACCTCCTCAAGTTCATTTTCTTTCAGTCTTTTATCAGGAATTTTAGTTGTACAATATGGAAGGTGCTAGAAATGTTTTCCATAGCAGTGAATCTTGTACCCAATTCTTGACTAAATCTATCCAAGCAGTCGAACATAGATCTGCGAACTTTTTCTTGCAAAGTCAATATGGCGTCTGATGATGTTTCTCCGGGTAGATTCTTTTTTACTTTTCGTCGACCTCGTCTCTCAATATCTATGCTCATTTCTCTACATTTGTGCGTGCCAAATTGTATAGCCTTAGTGGCGAGCGTGTTTCTTTCCTCGACAACAAACAACTACAGTGCTTTCGTTTTTATCAAACCCATCAAGTGTGATTTTTAGTGTTTTTAAAAATTTTTGGGTGAGATTTACTTCTTGCAAAATGATATTCCAAAACTCCAAATACCATAAGAATGTGGAGTCATATATTGCTGGAAGTAGTACGCTTGCTGCAGACCTAGTATCCAAATTCTCTTTCGAAGGATCACACATATCTTTCAATTAAAGAATCGATCGGAAGAGTTGTTTAAAATAACGTAATCTGAATTGACAAGGGAATAGATTTTTAAAATGCCAAACCGAGACCTTCCTTAGGTCTCCTGCCGCCCACGCCGTCCTCCTGTGTACTGTAATAAGATACATGAACGTTGGTAAAATCAATTCTTAAAAAAATAAATTTCATTAAATATAGAATTCAATTTCCGTTTTTAATAAATATTTGTTACTACGCTGTCTTTGAAAAACGAGCAACTTTAATAAGCGGGCAAATTTTAGGAGTTGCTAGATACCGGGTGCACTCTCTATTATAGATGCTCGTGCAAAAACTCAAGTGAGAATTTAATTGGTAGGGTAAAATTATAACATTTTAAAGTCCAAGACGAATTTCACTCCCTATAATTTATCAAGTATAGCAGATTAGTACCAGGTTACTATGTGTAATTGTAAGATCGTTTTTTAAAGAGATAAACTTCAAAAAAACTATTTGTAAAAACTTTTATTTAGCAAACAATTAATAGTAATATATTAAGTTAAAATTATAATCAAACAGAACTTTATACATATATTTTTTATAGCGTCATTTTAATATAAGCTTTCAAATGTTTGTAAAAAAAGAAAGTAAATTAATTATATTATAATATTATCATAAATAAATTGTGAAATAGTGTTTTATTATTGACGTCGATTTTAACCGGGAGAGAGCATCTGTCTTTATCTACCCCTAAGGAGACTGAAGATGCTTTGTCGTATTTATTTATTATTTGTAGAAAATATAGGTATGGACTATGACAACATTAGTTTATTGAAGTTATTAAATTAATTAAAACATACTAATTGTTATGAATGGTTGAATCTATGGTGCACATAAAATTATAGTTGAGATAAGATTTATAAAATTGAAACAAATTCAATTCGAAACACGTTTAAATACTTCTTAGATATAAACAAGACAACATTATATTTTACTGAAATAGAAATAGAATTTTTGAAAAATATTAAATTACACTACAAGGGCCGAAAGTAGGTACTTTCGATCGAAATATAAAGAAAAAGAGTTTTAGTTCCAAATAAATATAATATAAATAATAATAACAATAACGAAATTAATAGAAAGCAATATAATTTATACGGTCTGGAACATTGGAGGTTACTAATATATCTTGTTGTCAAGGTATAGAAAGCAAAAATATGTGTTGATTCTGTAAAAGAAAAGTTTGATTTTTATATACAAAAACGTCTTTTTTTATAAAGATAATTTTATCTGACATTTTCCAGTCCTGCAAATAACTAAAAATTTTAAATAAAAAATAAGATCTTTAAATAATTTGTTTAATAAATTACATCATAAATTTTGATTTAAAAATATAATGTGAGAAAGCTTTTCAAAAAAAACTAATTTCTTTTCTTTTGCCACTAAATGTAAAACATTATCCTGTCTTTGGCAAAGAATGTCTATCAAAAAAGCCTTTTAGCAAACAGAGCTCACTTTCCAGACTTTTCTCCATCAAGATTTTGAGTGCGTGCATGTAAAGTTCCGTCGGTCATCTCTCTTGCTCAGTTATGAACACCTCTAGGCTTTTACGACGGTGTAAAAATAAATATTAAATGTAAGGTTATCCTGGAGCTATAACTTATAGACTAAGAATGTTTCATGCTCTGATACATGATGAAGAAGCAGGTCTAAAATGTTGAAAAAAGTAAAAAGAAGAACAGAAAGAGTAAGAAGGAGTAACTCGGCGCCTCCACCAAATGTATATGCAATTAAATTTTTAATTGGGTTAAGTTTGGCGAAGAGCTGATGAAGTGTGAAGTTGAAGTATCAGAATGGTACTTACCTCTTTTAGATGTAAGCGAGACAGCCTGAAGGAGGGGGGCCGAAGCCAGGAACAGGAGCAGTCCAGCACTGTAGTATATCCACAACATGTTTTACTTTTACTACGTATTAAACGCATGTTTCACAGCCATAGTCGGATTTAGAGTTTCTAATTAGAAGAGGCGAACGATCGGCTCATCGGACACTGCTTAGCACGTCACGCACCCAGCCTGATGTGCACCACTGAAAGCTTCATCGCGAAATGCCTGCGTGCGCCTACCCAGGTCTCAAAAGCTTCGCGGCGGCGCTTTACCCTGCTTAGCTCACACCCTCAGCTTCCAGCAGCCAGCAGCAACCCCAAAACGGCCAGCTGAGCTCTAGCTGGACCCAATGTTTCATCCATGCATGGCACTAGCCAACTATCAAGTCACTGAAGGAAGGTATACGCTCTCCTGCTTCTGCTCAACTACTGCTGAAGCTCAAGCTGAAGCGTCCCGACAACGAACCAAAAATTAATCTTTCCAAGCTCCCGGATTTATCTTGCATAACAACGAAACCTCTCTTAATAATCTTATAAAGATAATATATCGATAAGCTGGTGAGTGAGTAGGCGAATGAATACAGCTCTATCGTTGCGTCTCGTTGCTCTTACTTTCACATCTACATCTTCTTTCTCGCAACACTTTTCATCCACTTTAACAAATTACATATTTGCTAAATATTCGATAAGCCAAAACTTCTATAAGAGGAAATTAACGTTTTTCTTTTTCATTTCACAAACAATTATTTTCTTTTTGATTTCTCATGTTAACATCAAGTTGAAGTAACTTTTCACTGAATTACTCACTGCTAAATAAGCATATTTCACTATTATTTTTCATATAAACTTTTTAGGAACTCAAAGTTAATGAAATACTCTTAGCAAAAAGCTCAAAAACACAAATTGTTTTTAGTCACTACGATGATTATTTATCACTTAATTAAAGTCAGTAATCTGGGGACTTTTAATACAAGTCAAAGATTTCGAATGCGGTTAAAAAGAGTTCTCAGAAGTGTAGCAGAAAACCGTGTAACATTGTATCATGCGATTAATTAAATTTGTTATTGCAGCAAGCGTTAAAATTGTAAAGTTACGCCAAGGCATTGAATTATTGGCGACAAACGTCACTTTTGATGACACGTGTAAAACAAAAAATGACAGATTTAGATTTGCAACAATTGAGAAAAAATGAACAATTGTAAAGTTTATTTGTTTTAATAACATTACAATGTTTAATATTTTATTCCAAACACAAAAACTTCTTATTCAGCTTCAATAATAACATATTGTTACATCATTTAATTGTCATTAATTCTATTTACTTTTGCAATAAAGCAGCTTTTCTAAATTATTACAAGAAAACTTGCGACAATCAAGCGAAAAAAATTCAAAAATTTTTCTTTATATTCGTTATTATTTAGATTACCTTGAACATGATTTAATTACATATTAGAACATTCTTTGTCAAATCATTAAAATAATGCTCAAACCTCATTTTTCAAACAGCCGAGTAAAATTTCTATTCTACAAAAATGATTCTAATGTGACTACCATAAATACTAAACAAATTAAAAAAGGAGTCTTAGAAGACATAGCTGAATATTATCCAGCAAATTTACAAAAGTGGTTTGAATGCGATCAGCATAAATATTAGTAATTGTTTATACAAAGTAAATTATTAGTTGAGTGACATTTTTTTAAAAGGCAGCGTTTTTGTTCTAGTTACAGAATAATTCTTTTTACAAACTAAAGTTCAAAATTCAAAGTTTGAAAATGAAAAAGAAAATTTATGTATATTTATGGTAAACATTTCTAACACAGATAGGTAATATTAACTGCACTTAATACTTCTCTGTTCAGTTACTAAATTTAACTGATTTTTGTCTTTTTTCAATGTTGTTGTGGAAATTTAACTAGCAGAATTTTTTTCTTTTCATTGACATTTTACGTTGACACAACAAATTCATCATATTAAAAAAGCGTGGTCAACCGGAACGTGACACTCTTTCGTATATGCAGCTCTATATATCGACTCATAACACGTTATCACGTCAAAAGTTTCTAATTAAAAATTAGCAACTTAGAATTGAATTCAATGGAAACACATTATACCTACTAAATTAGTTTTACTTATTTTGGTTTATTCGAAAATATTTGTTTCACTGATAAAAAACCACGTAACTATGTCTCTCACCTTTTTGGCTGTAACTTTTTAAGCAACTTTAATTGAAAAGCTTGCATTATTTTTATATTATTGAATATATTTTTGGTTTATTTCAAATTATTGAAATAAGTTTATTTTATTTTTCGTAGCAATTCTTGTTTGGCAGATTCTTCACGATGCAACATCGAAACTTCCTGTACTACGCATAGATCGATCATTCATGCAACTTACGGTAAGTTTATATTTTTTTCTGTTGGTTTAATAAACAAAACTTTTCTGGTTTAGATTCTCTTTTGTGTTCTCTCTGTTTTTTTTCAAAATTGCTTATAGATTTTAAAATGTTGACAATAAAATTGCACCATTATAATAAGCAGTCAATAATATCTAGTGCTGAAAAACTTTTTAGAATAACTTTTGTTTTTTAGTCATTGCGATATTTTTAAATTTTTGGAAGATATGCTTTGCTATTTTGTGAGTGAGTTATTTTTGTCGATGTGAGAAATGTGAATATAAAGTAACTCAAAAATAATAAAAAAAAATGCATGAAAACAAATTATGGAACATTTGAAGTTTCTTTACTATTCGTTATGTATTAAAGTTAAATTTTACGTTACAAAATTCTATTCCTCAAACTAACTTAAGAATAGCTGTTAGGATTTTCTTCTAACCACAAACACGTCGTAAATGTCTATCTACAGCTAACTTTAATGAATATGCTTTTCCCTCTTATTCCCCTGGTCT
>WNDP01000117.1 GCA_009912575.1 Acinetobacter bereziniae | reverse complement strand
TAGCGCGTTGCAGTTCTTTATTTTCACGTTCCAGTTGTTTTATACGTTCTTGATCTGAAAGATGCTGTACTTTAACTGGATTTTGTTGATCCAAATATTTTTGATGCCAAACACGCAGTGTTTCAGGGGTACAACCTATCTTGGGAGCAATAGCAGTGATTGCAGCCCAATTCGATGGATAATCTTTTTCGGATTCAATAACAAGTTGAACCGCTCTTTCTTTGATTTCAGGGGTATAGTTTGATTTTTTCATCGGAGTAGTTTCTCAGAATGTTGAGTCTCCGACAAACATGGTACGGTTCACTTTAAAATCATGCATCATGATCTGATAACTTTCTTCGATGCCCAATCGCTCTTTTGATCCCCAAAAGCTAAAATTGATGGTCTTTGTTTTTGCTTCGCTTAATGACAATCGTTGATTCATCTGTACAAAATAAATGAGCCCTAATAAACCTACACCCTGCTGTCTTAATTTAAATACTTGCTGAATCAATACTTGCTCATCTTCGGCTTTAAATGTACGAGCAAGGTTTTTGATCTCAACGAAATCCATGATCAATATTTTCCTAAAATGTTGGAAATAACGTACACTATACAAGCGCTACGCTATCTATCACGTGCGTTTAAAGTAATTATCTAATATTGATTAATCTGGTGAAATCCTATGAACAATCTGCAATGGCTCGATGAAGTAAAATTTAACGAACAAGGACTTATTCCTGCTATTGCTCAACATCATCAAACTGGGCGTATTTTGATGGTGGCATGGATGAACCGTGAAGCACTACAACTCACTGCTGAAAAAATGCGTGGTGTGTATTTCTCTCGTTCACGCAATAAATTGTGGTTCAAAGGTGAGGAATCTGGGCATTTCCAAACAGTTTATGAAATTCGCTTAGACTGTGATGCTGACGTCATTGTTTTACAAATCGAACAACATGGTGGTATTGCTTGTCATACAGGTCGAGAGTCTTGTTTTTATCGCAAATTGACAGCACATGGCTGGGAAATTGTCGACGCACAACTCAAAGATCCACAAGCAATTTATGCTGAAAATACTTCAGCGAATGCACATACAATTGCGATGAATGCATCGAATACTCAAGCTGAACAAGTTGAAGTCTTAGGTTATTTAGGCAAAATGATGGCTGAGCGCAAAGCGACTGATCCTGAATCGTCTTATGTTGCTAAGCTTTATCATAAAGGTTTGAATAAAATCTTAGAAAAAATCGGTGAAGAAAGCATTGAAACCATCATTGCAGCAAAAGACTTTAAAGCCGAAGCCAATGAAAATCATAAAAATGATTTAATCTATGAAGTTGCAGACCTATGGTTCCATACCATTGTAATGCTAGGTTATTTTGATTTGGATGTTCAATTGGTCTTAAATGAGCTTGCTCGTCGTCAAGGGCTTTCGGGTTTAGTTGAAAAAGCCAACCGTGAGCATTAATTGGCAGATGTAATCGTGGTATTTTAACTCAGAAAAACGCGCAATTTTAAGCGCGTTTTTGATGTCTGTGTTTCAATCTTGCTGCAATAAAATTGAATCAAAAAAAAGCAGCGAGTATTCGCTGCTTTTTTATTCAAATCTTAAATTAAGAAGATTTCTTCTCAACAGAAGGCGCAATTGGATCAGCAGTCAAATAACCCACCGCAGCCGCATAACGATCTTTATAGTTACTACGAATCAATGGATCTAAAGTTGCTTGAACTTTACTGTGCAATGAACCCCAGTCTCCAGCATGCTGGAAGTTGCTCATGATGTAGGTCCAACCATTAATTGAGTCTACGGCATGTAAACCTGTCGACTCTGCGCCTGCTGGGCATGAAAGAATGCGGTCTAATTTCGTTGAATCCACATTATATGCCCACAAGTAGTTATTCACATGGTTACCACTGTCTTCACCGATGAATAAAGTACGTAACGCTTCAGAGAATTTTAAGTTATCCGCACTTGCAATCGTATTTGGATCAGAAGTATTACCGATATTTAACGGATCAGCAGAAGCATCAATATCTTTTCCAATTAAAAGCATGTGTGATTGGTATGGTACCCAGTCACTTTGAATAGCTTTACCAGATTTATCGCTCTTAGAACCTGCCATATCATGTGCAACAATACCACCAGCAGAAATCTTTTTCGCAAATGCTACATTATGTGACTCTAACCAAGCAGCATTGCCTTTAATCATTGAATCTTGAATATTGGCAAGCGCTGAATAAGCAACTTTGTCTTTAGCATTGACTGTTGTTCCTTCCATTTTGGTAAACGCCATACTACCGCCCATCAATGCTGCGTAGCGATGCGTTTCCAAGAATGCAGCTGCTTTTTCCATACCTGGTTTAACTTTCACCCACACTGTTTTCTTTTGCAGAATGATCTTGGTATAGCTTGCATCTTTTGGATCCTCAACTAAGCTTTCCATGATTTGGCTTGGTTGAATATTTTGAACATTCACCAAATCTTCAATTTCTTGACTGGTTGCATGACCCAAGTTAATCCACTGGATTTGTGCAGTTGAGGTTTCATTCAACTCATTTAAATACTTCGCCACATACAATGTTCCAGCAGATAAATCTTTCTCTTTATCCGCAACGAACATAAACAAACCGCCATTGGTATAATCATCACCCATCAATGCAGTACGATTATCAGGCATCACTTGAATCAACTCATGCGAGATACGACCCAAGCAATAATGTTTTTTCACTGATCCTGTACCATCTTTATTCACAGTCACTTCAGGTAGGTGACCATAGTTATATGGTTTTGCTGAGGTTTCATCGCCATAAACATTTTTACTGTAGGCTTTCATCGTGGTCATATCAGTGCCTAGGCCTTGACCAAATGTATCTGGCTCATACTCTTCACTTGAAAGATGTGTGCCCCACGGTGACAGACTTGCACCACAAGTAATCCACAAACCATGCGCTTTTGACATATCAACATTGTGATATTTCACAAAAGACAAATGACCCGTTTTAGGATCTTGGTCAAGTGAAATCACCCCAATTGGCGATGGTAACTTGCCATACATGTCATTACCCGCTAAATCACGTGTGGTATATTCAAATTGCACCACAGCAAATACAGGATTTCCTTTTACACCATCAATCTTGGCATCTTTAACAGTGAGCAAAGATGTTCCATCTGGACAATCTGAGAAGAATTGACGTGGTGAAGCAGTAGAGTTATCCATGATTGGCTTATTGTTAATATCGTAATAGCCACCCGCCAAGATTTTACCACCCTTTCCATCACTGACCATATCACCTGTTTGGAAGAAGGTTTTATAAGCAAGTTTGTAGTCAGTTTTAGTATTGTCATCCCATGTTACTGCTAGGCTAGAAGCAACTGTTGTTGTCGCCATCGCTGCTGGGTTTGCCAACGTTGGTGCATCCATTGGTGTAAATGTTGCAGTTTTTAATTTAGCTGGGTTGATGGGTTGAACTGTATCTTTGTCATCATCATTACAACCTGCAAGAGTAGCAGAAGTTGCCATTGCCCCAAGTGGAAGAAACGGAATGCTGGCTAACCATGTAAGCACTTCACGACGTGTGTGTTGGTTGGCTGAATTTGTCATAACTTTATCCGAATATGTTATAGAATTTTCCCGAGCCCAGTTTAAGAATCAGTTATGACAATCTAGTTTCACTTTTAAGTCATTTTAAAGACAAACATATATAAAAATTCGTATGATGATAAAAATGATCAGGTTTGTTGTTTTGAGTTTTTTTATATCTATCTTTAATTTTCTCCTGATCCTCGTTGAGCAACAAGCCAATAGATTTCGGCCTAGCATGGATTATTCTTTGCTATACTCAGTCCATACTGAATTTCAACCCAATAAGATTTCATAACGACTGTGCCCTATTCTTTTAGTCCAACATCCGAGCAAAGTTTTGCAATTGCAGAAGCAAGAAAAGGACAATCCTTTAAAGTGATTGCCTATGCTGGCACAGGTAAAACAACAACCTTACAGTTAATCAGCGATGCAATAACTGATCGACATGGGATGTATTTGGCATTTAACAAAGCCATCGCTACTGAAGCACAAAATAAATTTCATCAAAAAGTAGACTGTCGAACCTTCCACTCACTTGCCTTTCGTAGTGTGCCTCGTGGGGTAACAGATAAGTTACGCCTACCTCGTCTGAGTCCAAGTTTTATTGCAAAAGAATATCGACTTGAGCCGATTACATTGAGACGCTTAATGGGTGGTCGTTATGAAAAATATGTGCTGATGCCGAGCCGCTTAGCCAGTCTGGTTGCCAATGCAGTCAGTTATTTTTGTTCAACAAGCTCTCAATATCCAGCACCACGTCATATACAAGCACCTAGCTGGTTGCATCCTGATGATGTTGAATCTTTGCAAACGCATCTCTATAAAGCTGTAGAACGTCGTTGGTTAGAGTCAATTGACCCAAACCATCAAGCAGGGATTGGTCATGACATTTATCTCAAACTATGGGCGCTGTCCGATCCATTTATTCCCGCAGATTATGTCCTGTTTGATGAAGCACAAGATGCCGACCCCTTGATGCTGGGTATCCTGTTGCGCCAACGCAACACCCAAGTTATATACGTGGGTGATGCACATCAACAAATTTACGCTTGGCGTGGTGCAGTCAATGCCATGCAACAAATGCCACTTCCTGAATCTCGCTTAACCACTTCATTTCGTTTTGGCGATGCAATTGCGGATGTCGCAAATCATCTACTTGGTGCCTTGGAAGAAACCGTTCCTCTCTTGGGAAATTCAGAAATGAAATCCAGTGTGGTCAATAAACCACATACCAAAATGCGTGATGCAATTTTATGTCGTACCAACGCTCGTGCAATGGAATTACTTCTTTCCGGCTTGGTTCAGGGAGATAAAGTCGGCTTACAAGCCGATCATGCCAAATTAAACCGTTTTGTGGATGCCGCCAGTTTATTGAAACAAGGCAAACGTGTGGTCGATGTTCCTGAATTGGCTTGGTTTAACTCTTGGCATGATGTACATGAATATTGTGAAACCAATGATGGTAGTGATATCAAGCCCTTAGTTAAATTAGTTGACGATCATGGTACAGATCCACTCAAAAAAGCACTTGCTAAAATTACCCCAATAGAGCAAGCTGATTATGTGATTTCTACCGCACATAAAGCCAAGGGACTTGAGTGGAATCGAGTTCATATCGAAGATGATTACCAATTTAAAATAAACGGTTTGGAACATAAAATCAGTGATGAAGAACTTAGACTTTTATATGTTGCTTGTACTCGAGCCAAAGTCAGTTTAAATATTCACCATATTTATGATCTAGTACAACAATTGAAAGTAAAAACTCCATTTAAAAATAAGGCTACAGCATAAGGTTTTGATCCCTTCATCGATATGTAAAATCACATATTCAAAAGATGAATCATCATAGATTTTCATGCTGCCCGTTAAATGTCAGGTATCTTATGAAACTAGAAGCAATTCATTTTCGGTATACATACCATTTTGCTGATTTAAAAATAAATTTTAATGATAAAAATAATAAATCGATTACGCTGATTGTGGGCGATCAAGCCAGTGGCAAAACGGCCATTATTAAAAATATTTATCAAGCGCTGAGCTGGTTTCCTGCTCGCCTGAAAGATTTAAGAACACCAGGTATCGTGATGCTTGATCAAGACATTATGCAAGATCGTGTTCAATCTAAAATCGATGTACATATCCATTTTCCAGCCGAAATGGGACAATTAGCAGAAAGTAGTGCAACGACTGAAAATGACCCTCAAAGCTGTCGTTGGCAACTTTATAAAACTATAAATAGCGCAGGTATAGGCATCAGTAAAGTTGATTTACAGCAACTCGAACAGTTGGTAGAACGTTATAACCAAGTCATTAAAAATGATCCCGAACAAGGATTACCCATGCTTGCGTATTATCCTGCTGAACGTTTTGTCAATGAAGTTAATATTCTCAATAAAAACAATCCAATCGTTTTACAGGCACATAACGCCTATGAACTGGTGCCAATTCCTTACACCACATTTGCACGCTTTTTCGAATGGTTCAGGGAAATGAGCGATATTGAAAATGCTCAACTCGCACAATTATTTCAAAATATTTTAGAAAAAAAACAGCCTGCTGATCACTCTGATCAAGACTTTCAACATCTTTTATTTCAAGCGCATTCACAGTTACACGCACCTAGCTTACAGGCATTAAAAAAGAGTCTAAATACGATTATTCCTGAGATCACCGATATCTATCTTGAGTACCAACCCAAACTACAACTTATGGTCACCTATAAAGACCAGAATTTTAGTTATCAGCAATTATCCAATACCGTTAAAAATTGGCTGGCGTTGGTGGGTGATATTGTACGTCGACTGTGTTTACTCAATCCACTGAGTCTATATCCATGTGAAGAAGGTGAAGGTATCTTATTGATCGATCAAATTGATGTTGACTTAGATCAAATCGGATTACAGTTTATTCTGGATCGCTTAAATATGGCATTTCCACGGCTCCAAATTATTGCAACGGCAAGTCACGAATCATTGTTAGAACAAGCAGATGAATATCAGTGCTTTAAACTTGAGCATAAACAACTCCATGAAATTCAAAGCAATGACATCTGGGATAAATATCAACATATCTATGAAAATTTATTAAAAGAAATTCATAAAGATACTGAACAGGCTTTGCTTGAACCGAGCATGCTCAACGTAAATGCGCAACAGTTATTTCAGCAGTTTCAACAACTCAATGAACAACAACAAGCTGAATTAAAACGTTTGATTCAATCAGGTGATGATCAGTCTTCTCACAAATCATTGCTCTAATGTGGCTGAATCCGAGGTCTGTCTTTGAAACAGAATGAATGTTGAGAAATTTTCAATCTCAGGTTTCTGTCATCATTCTCAAATCATGACGTTCTTTGCCTTTAACTGATTTTTTATCAAGAATGATAAAACCAATAGATTGTGACGCTTGGCTTAAAGATTAGACAGCCAAATGCGATCATAAGCGTATAATTACAAATGTTTGCGCAAAAACTGACAAAATAAATTGATGTTATTCTGCGCATGTAATAATATGAAAAAATCAATTCAAATTAGATTTTTCAATCTTAATTGATTTTCTAATCGTTTTCTCATGTTGCGCAACACAACTAATTTTTACTCATTAATTTAACTCGGCTTTCAAGATTTAAGTTATTGGACTGTTCCTTGCACTCCTCAAATACTTGAAAGATAAGATTCACATAGGTTTCAGGACCTATTCACGATAATGGATACGCGTGTGCTTCCGATTATTATTCTATTACCGTTAATACTTGGCACAACCCTTGTCCTATGGCTGAAACAGTTCTCTCGAGGGGTAACAGCTTTAGGGGCAATCGGGGTCAGTTTAAGCAGTTTCGTACTGTTACTGACTCAGGCAAAAACAGTATTGAACGGTCATGCCATTTTAGAACAGTGGCAATGGTTACCTCAAATTGGGATTGATTTTAGCTTTCGTTTAGATGCATTAAGTTTAATTTTTTCACTGCTGATCACAGGCATTGGCATACTGATTTATATCTATGCCTATTATTATCTAAATCCAAAAAACTCACTGAGTAAGCTATATTCATTGTTGATGCTATTCATGGCAGCAATGTTGGGTATTTCTTTATCAAACAATCTCATCATATTGCTGGTGTTCTGGGAACTGACCAGTATTTCATCCTTCTTGCTCGTGGGTTACTGGAGCAATTACGAAGCAGCTCAGCGTGGTGCTCGTATGGCACTGACCATCACGGGATTGGGTGGCTTAGCCATGCTGGGAGGATTTATTTTAATTGGTCATATTGCAGGAACCTATCAAATTGACCAGCTTTCCACGATGACAACAACAATTCAAAATAGTGGTTTATTTGTTCCTGCCTTATTATTAATTTTATTAGGCGCATTCACCAAAAGTGCACAGTTTCCTTTTCACTTTTGGCTTCCTAATGCGATGGCAGCTCCGACGCCAGTATCAGCTTATCTTCATTCAGCGACTATGGTCAAAGCCGGGATTTTTCTTGTTGCTCGCTTACTGCCAATTTTTGTTGGTTCTGCACTATTCCATAATATTGTGACCACCATTGGGTTATTTACCTTATGTATGGCCGCCTTTTTTGCCATTTTTAAAGAAGATTTAAAAGGTCTATTGGCCTATTCTACGATTAGTCATTTAGGTCTAATCATGTGCCTATTGGGGATTGGTTCTCCATTAGCCGTTGCAGCCGCTATTTTTCATATTATTAACCATGCGACCTTTAAAGCTGCATTATTTATGATTGCAGGTATTATTGATCATGAATCAGGGACACGTGACTTAAGAAAACTCAGTGGGCTTTGGCAACTGCTTCCGTTTACCGCTACCCTGACCATGATCACTGCTGCCAGTATGGCAGGTGTACCACTCACCAATGGTTTTATTTCTAAAGAAATGTTCTTTACAGAGCTATTGGCGAATTTATCTGGTGGCTATGTTGTTTTAGCCGCAATCGTTGCAACATTGGCAGGGCTCTTTGCAGTAGCCTACTCTGTACGTCTTGTACACGGTGTATTTTTTGATGGTGATGTAGGACGTGATGTACCCAATAAAAATGCACATGAACCCCCACTCGAAATGCGCCTACCTGCAATTATCTTGGCAACATTATGTATTCTTGTCGGTATTCTTCCTGCGCTTTTGGTGGAAAATATTGTCAATGCAGGAACACGTGCATCTACACAATTGTCAAACTTTGAAGGTGTCCATTTAGCCATTTGGCATGGTTTTAATCTGCCTTTACTCATGAGTGCTATAGCCCTCGTGGGTGGTGTGGTGTTCTACTTTGCCTTAGCCAAAGGTGGACGGATTCGTGAGATTGATCTAGACCCACATTTAGGGCGTTTACAAGGAAGATTATTATTTGAAGACTTCCTTGTAAATCTGTTATCCATTTCAAGAAAAATTAAGAAAGCTACAGAAACAGGCTCATTACAAAATTATTTATTGTTGATTCTGGCTTTAAGTATCGCCTTAGTTGCCACACCATTATTCAACCAAAATTTAACCACAGGTACACGTGAACTTACACATGCACCTTTCACTGCAATTGTGCTGTGGTTATTACTGTTTTCAGCATGTTGGATGATGCTATGGTTCCACCATGAGCGGATTAAAGCAGTGTTAATTAGTGGTGCAATTGGTCTGGTTGTCACCATGATTTTTGTGACCCTCTCAGCACCTGATCTCGCACTGACACAAATTACTGTAGATGTGGTCACCACGGTACTGTTATTGATGAGTTTGTCACTTCTTCCACAACTCACGCCTTATGAGTCAAGCCGTACACGTCGTTGGCGTGATGCCCTAATTGCGATTGGTGGAGGCATTGGTATTGGCTGGATTACATGGCTGATCATGACACGTGACCATAACTCAATCTCATGGTTCTTTGTTCAACAATCACTTCCATTGGGTGGTGGCTCAAATATCGTCAATGTTATTTTGGTTGATTTCCGTGGTTTTGATACCTTCGGTGAAATTGCGGTATTGGGTATTGCTGCGATTGGTGCACTTTGCATGATGGATGGTATGCGTACACATGGCACAACCATGACACAAGGGTTGAGTTATCGCTTTAATCCATCTCCATTGATGTTCCGTATGACAGCCTCATGGGTGCTCCCGGTCGCTTTAGTGGTCAGCTTGTATATTTTCCTACGAGGGCATAATTATCCAGGGGGTGGTTTTATTGCAGGTTTAATCACCTCAATGGCACTGGTCATTCAATATATTGGACTAGGACAAGATCAAGCTGAAAAAATGCTGCGAGCAAAATCTGGTCGATTATACGAAGTCTGGATTGGTTTGGGATTATTGATCGCTGGTCTCTCAGGTATCGCTTCATGGTTTTGGGCACGCCCATTCCTGACCAGTGCGCATATTTATGTTGAATCAGGACTATTCGGTGCATTCCACCTTGCCTCTGCTGCTGCATTTGATCTCGGTGTATATGGCACTGTGGTTGGTGCAACGATGTTACTTATTTCTGTTTTAGGCGACTCCAGACACTCCAGCATGTCTGGTCCAGTACCCAAGGAGTAGTGCATGATCAGTTTAGAATTTTTAATTGCATCTGCGATTGGATTATTGGTTGCCTCAGGGATTTATCTTATTCTTCGAGCTCGTACCTTCCCTGTTGTGCTTGGATTGGCAATGATTGGTTACGCAGTGAATATTTTCCTGTTTGCAATGGGAAGAATACAGATCAGCTCACCTGCTATTCTCATCCAAGCGACCAAAGTCACTGATCCTTTACCGCAAGCTTTGGTTCTTACAGCGATTGTAATTGGTTTTGCAACCACTGCTTTTATTGTTCAACTGGCATTACGCAGTCGCTATGAGTCAGGTACAGACCATGTCGATGCAAAGGAGGAGCCAAGTAGTTTTGACCCACGTGAGGATGAGCCATAATGACCAGCTTTTTAGATTTTTGGTATGCTCATTCCCCAATTATGAGTGTGTTGATTCCAGCATTTACTGGCTTCTTACTCATTTTACTTGGCAATCCAGGTTCTGGCGCTTTAAAGCATGATTGGCGACAACCTTGGCGCCGAGGCATTAGCTTGGTGTCTATCGCTCTTGGTCTCGCTACTGCAATTGCTTACCTGATTCAAGCCAATACTGGGAAAATATTTGTTTACCAGTTGGCTGAGTGGTCTGCACCTTTCGGTATTGTCTTGGTGCTTGACCGCCTCTCAGCATTAATGTTGCTTCTCACCTATGCGCTTGCAGCACCGATCTTATGGTTTGCCAGCAAAGAATGGGACGAACGTGGTCGTTATTTTCATGCCATGTTCCACCTATTGCTCATGGGACTGAGTGGCGCATTTTTAACAGGCGATTTATTCAACCTCTTCGTATTCTTTGAAATATTGTTGATGGCCTCTTACGTCTTACTGTTACATGGTCAAGGCAAAGCTCGTTTTCAACTCGGCATACATTACGTCACGATTAACTTACTTGCTTCCGCTCTGTTCCTCATCGGCTTAGGAATGATTTATGGCAGTGTTGGTAGTTTAAATATGGCCGATGTTGGGCGATTACTCCCCACTTTAGAGCATGATCAACATCGACTTGCGATTGCGGGTGGTCTGCTGTTGTTTGTGGTCTTTGGAATTAAGGCAGCCATGTTACCTGTCGGTTTTTGGCTACCAAAAACCTATGCTGTTGCAACCACTCCAATCGCTGCCATTTTTACCATCATGACCAAAGTGGGTGTTTATGCCATTTTGCGTGTCAACGGAACAGTTTTCAACGATACTTTAGGTGCCGATTTTCTTCAGACATGGTTACTGCCGATTGGCTTACTGACTTCACTTTATGGGGTCATTGGTGCATTGGCATCAGAACGCTTACGCCGTTTTGTCGGGTTTATGGTCTTGTCCTCGATTGGAACAATCTTGGTTTCAATTGCGATGCTGAATACACAAGCATGGACTGCAGGTTTGTACTATCTCATTCATAGTACTCTGATAGCAGCATCTTTCTATTTACTGTGTGGCTGGATTACCTCACAACGTGGTGCAATGAAAGATCATCTCAAGGTCGCACCTAAAATGAAGCAAGACAAAGTTCTTGCCGTTACGTTCTTTCTGATCGCATTGATGATGGCTGGCTTACCACCATTTAGCGGCTTTTTGGGTAAAGTTTTAATTTTACAAGCCACTGCAAATATGGTGGCCCAAGGCTGGATTATTGCAATTATTTTAATTGTGAGCTTATTGAGCATTATCGCTTTTACACGTGTCGGATTTATTCTCTTTTGGCGTGCAACCACTCCTGAAGATAACCCAAAAGAAGAAGCATATGCTGTTTATCAAGCTTTGCCAAATCAAGCACCACCACGCAACGATAAAACCATTTATCTGTTATTGGCAGGTTTAATCGCCTATGTTGTTTGTGCTGCACCGATCTTGCAATATGTAGAAAGAACAGCATCACAAATTTCAAATGCTTCACTTTATCAACGTGCTATCTTGAAAATGGATGAGCATGGTCAGGCTATTAGTGTCCAACCTTTTGATCCAAACTATGTCCCTGAAACCAAATACAATGGTGAAATGGTCGATCCAAATGCACATTATATTCCTTATATTATTAGCCCTGATACGCTAGAAGGCGAACATATTTCTGAATATAAACGACGTCAAATTCAAGGACAAGAACAGCAACACACAGACAGCAACCAACTTAAGCCAATGGAGCAATAAATGCAAAATCAAACATTATTGACTCGTATCTTGCCGCATCCTTTTGTATCGGTCATTGTGGCAATGAGTTGGCTGATGTTGAATCACAGTGCAGAAAGTTTTGATATTGTGGTGGCAATCGCATTGGGACTGATTATTCCCAAATTGGTACAACCCTTTATTGTCTGCACACCCAATATTCATTGGAAAAGCGCGATTCAATTATTCTTTGTGGTGCTATGGGACATTATTATCAGTAATATTAAAGTCGCAAAGCAGGTTTTAGGACCCACCAAAAACCTTCAACCGAAGTGGTTTCGAATTCCTTTAGAGACTGATCATGAACACGTCAATACCTTGTTGGCAATGATCATTACCACTACCCCTGGAACTGTCAGTGCTGGGATTGATCAAGAGCGTGGTGACATTTTGGTTCATGCCTTAAGTTGTGATGATGTCGATGCTGAAATCCAAGCCATTAAGGCACGCTATGAAGTCCCATTAATCGAGATATTTGACCTTCAACAAGGAGAACGCTCATGAGTATCCTGCCTTATGCGCTAGGCATCTGCCTCGTTGCTGTCACGCTCTCCATGTTACTGTGCTTAATCCGTTTGGTGATGGGACCTTCGATTGTAGATCGCTTATTGGCACTAGATACCTTGTTTTTAAATGCGACCTGCTTAATCGTTATTTTAGGGATTTACTGGGCCAGCACGTCGATGTTTGAAGGTGCACTTTTGGTCGCAATGCTTGGCTTTGTTTCAACTGCAGCTCTGGCTCGTTATTTTACAACGGGTCATGTCATTGATTAAGGAGGACGATCATGGAAAATAATATGCAACTCATCATGGAAATTATCGTTTCATTCTTCCTCATCATTGGTGCATTTTTTACTTTGGTCGGTGGAATAGGCATGGTCAAACTTCCTGACTTATTTATGAGACTCCATGCGCCCACAAAATCGAGTACTTTAGGTTTAGGTAGCTTTCTACTTGCAGGTATGATTTATGCTGCATTTAATAGTCGCTTAGGTTTTGCAGAACTGCTCATTACCTTGTTGGCTTTTATTACCGCACCTGTATCTGCAAACTTGATTGCGCAAGCGGCAATTCATTTACGCCTCCGTTCTACATCTGGGGATGTACCTGAAGCAATCAATCGCCCGTTACCTTGGCAACGTCAGAAAATTATCAAACAATTTAAAGACGATATTTAATTTATCTTGAGCTTAAAAGCAGTGTTAGATATAAAACGTTTAACACTGCCTTTTACTGAGTCTCAACTCAACAACTCTCAATAAATAAAATAGCTTCGATCAAAATAATTCACTTCATATCAAAACCGTAATCGCTAGCCTTTTAGAATAAGAAATTAGAACACTATTCATCATAAATTTAAAATCCAACGCTATGCCAATGCACTGAAACCTGTACAATAAAATGAGCTTAATAAATGAGATTGAGTATGTATACAGGCATTGTTCAAGGCTTAGAAAAAGTTGTAAATATCCAGCAAGGAGACCATTTTACAACCCTTTATATTTCCAATGAAAATCACTTTTTTGATGATATTTTTATAGGTGCCAGTGTTGCAATTGATGGAACATGCTTAACTGCAACAGGCTATGACACTGTTTTAAATATGGTGTCATTTGATGTCTCATCACTAACCACATCTCTCACTACACTGCAATTTTTAAATATTGGAGATGAGGTAAATGTTGAGAGATCAATCAAAGCTGGAATGGAAAATGGTGGGCATAACATTTATGGACATATCGAAGGTATGGCGACCATTAAAGATGTCCTTCATACAGGTGAAACTGTACACATAGACCTTGTGATCCCTGATGAAAATATCAAATACTTCTTTAAAAAGGGTTTTATTGGACTTCAAGGTTGCAGTTTGACTGTCAATCGAGTTGATCGAAAAAGCAATGAAATTGCTGTGGATTTAATTCCAGAGACCTTGCGATTGACCACGTTTAAACATGCTCAAATCGGTGGAAAACTCAATTATGAAATCGACCAAATGACCCGTACCATGGTAGATACTTTGGAAAGTATTCATCAACGTCTCCATTGTCTCGTCCTAAAATAGATTGACAGTATTTTATTTAGAGCCGAGTTAAGCAATTAGCTCGGGTTCTTACTTTTTCAAACATTTGATTAGGTGTCATCATACCTAGACTCAAATGTGGTCTATAACAATTATAAATTTCTATTGATTCTGCAATCAGTTGGTCTAATTCCTTCATATTATTACAGCGT
>WNDP01000116.1 GCA_009912575.1 Acinetobacter bereziniae | reverse complement strand
TTTGCAAGACGTTCAAAATCTTGTCTCAAAATGGGTTTGAGTAATTGATGAAATACGGTATTCTGATGTGACAAAACCTGAGTCCTTATAGTTGAAGTGTTTGTTCGCACTTATATTTTAACTATTTAGACTCAGGTTTTTTTATTTAATTTAAACTATGGGACAGTAGTGAGGACATACTCCTCTTATCACTGAGCCTGTCAAGTTTAGTCAAGAAATTCGCTCTTTTCTAAAACAGTCTGCATAAGCGATATTTACAAAAAAATTCTCGTTTAAAGCCAATTAAACGAGAATTTTAAAACCCAGCCTTTAAAATCTTGCGTTAAAAATTATACATTGCCACTGCATTAAAACGATTATCTTCGCCTGTATCTTGTCCATTTGCACCAGCAGCAAAAGCTTGACGCTCACCATAGACATATTCCAATCCAAAGCTTAATGGTTTTTTCGGGCTATAAAATACATTTGCCCAAGCCTGCCATACATGCTTATTGGCTTTTGTAGGATCACTCAAATATTGGATATATTTCTGATTTTCATCAGCTTTCATATAACCATAGCCCAAGGTCGAACGCCATTGTGGATTAAACTGTTGAGTCACACCCAGAGTGATAGAGTCAAATTCATTCAATGCCATGATTTTTTTGTTAGCATCCACAGAAAACCCAGCATTGGTCCATGACACTAAACTAGAGTCTCCTTTCACATGATAATAATCTGCTTTTAATGTAGTTTTTGTACTCAGTTCATATTTTGCCCCGACACCCACACCCCATGCCAATTCATCATCGGTTGTAGTACGCTTTTGACTCATCATTGCCCTTAAACTCATAGTCCCAGCACGATCTGCAAAGCTATGATTCAGGCGTGTAGAAAATACTGGCAAGCGCATACTAGATAGTGCATCTTTTGAATCCTCAACAGCACTGACAAGTTGTGTCTCAGCATTAAATTTATGCGTATAACGGACTTGTGCATCACGCTTCACTGCCCCGCCAACATAGCCCAAAGCATCAATCGTTTCTGGCATATAATCTGGAACTGCGAAATTTGACCAAGTTTGACCAACCAACCATGAACCATAATTAAAATAGGCATGTCGAATCCTCAATGCATCATTTGCTCCCAAGAAATCAACTTCTATCTTTGCATTTACATCCTGATCTGCGGTTTTAAAATCTAAGCCTATGCGCGTTGCAGCTAGGGTTGATTTTAGTACATCACTGCTTTCGTTATTGCCTTTCAAAGGTACAGTATTGATTTGATTATAAAGTCGCTCAGCACTTCCGCCTTCTGACTGATATAACAAATCTGCACGGACATTGCCGTATAGACTAATTTCAGCGCCTGCTTTAGAACGCATTAACCAAGGTGATGTTGATGAATTTGTCGCTGTTGTCGGATTCGCCTGTGGCTGATTTTGTATCAGTTGAACAGCTTGATTTTGCTGTTTCTGATGCTGCTCAATCATTTCACGCAAATGTTTGACTTCACTTCTTAATTGTTCAACTTCTGAAAGTGAACTTGCATGAGCTACATTTAAACTAAATAAACCGATTGAAACTAAAATGACGTTGTAATTAAATTTTTTCATTGTAGAAAGCATCCTATTCTCTACGATTGATTATTTTGAACCAGCCTTAATCTTCGTGATTCAGGCTGAAAACTCGATTAATTTGTAGTATTGCCAACAATATTTTGTTGCGGTGATGTTGATGAAAGCACTGTATTTTTTTCAACAGAAGCCTTTAAATTAACTAAAAATATTGCAAATGCAGCAATTACACCCGGAATCGCAATCACCAGAAAATTCATTTGATGAGGAAGTTCAAACGTGAGCAGTGCGCCAGTGAGGACAGGACCTACAATTGCACCGATACGTCCAATACCCGATGCCCATCCCATACCTGTGGAACGAACAGCCGCAGGATAAAATTGAGCAACAAAGGTATAAAGTAAGATTTGCGAGCCGATTGTTGCTGCACCTGCTATCGCAATAAGTGTATAAAGTACAGCCTGTGGGCTTTTAAAACCGAGCAAAATGAGTGCCATAGCACCAACAGCAAACATGATGGTTAATACAGGTCTAATGTGAAACTTATCTGCCAATGCACCACCACCAATTGCACCAACCATTCCCCCAATATTCAATGCAAATAAAAAAATCGTACTTGCACCCAATGAATAACCTGCTTGAATCATCAACTTTGGTAACCAACTCCCCAATGCATAAACCATCAATAAACACATGAAAAATGCAACCCAAAACATGAGGGTGCTAAAAGTACGACCTTGTTGAAATAAAGCACGTAACGGCGCTTCATCTCCAGCAGTGACTTCATTCAGCATAAACTGAATGGATGCTGTTAAATCTTGTTGTGGTGCTATTTTTTGTACAATTTCACGGACTTGGTCGGTCTTTTCTTGTTGAGTCAAATACATCAAAGACTCAGGTAAAAACTTCCAGATCAAAGGGAGCGCTAAAAAAGGAATGATGGCGATGTAGAACATAATTTTCCAGCCATAATCAACCACCAACCACGCACCTAATAATGCTGAAGCCATGCCGCCAATCGCATATCCACTAAACATCACTGCAACCAATGTGCTACGAATACGTTTAGGTGCATATTCAGTCATCAATGCCACCACATTCGGCATCACCCCTCCGATTCCAAGACCTGCTAAAAATCTTAAAATCCCAAATTCAATTGGTGTCGATGCAAATGCACCTAAAAAAGTAAAACCACTGAAGATCGCCACACAAATCATAATGGTTTTTTTTCGGCCTAACTTGTCAGACAAAGTTCCGAAACTCATTGCACCAAACATCATGCCAAATAATGCTGTACTGGCAAGTAATCCTGCCTGCACGGCAGATAATCCCCACTCCTGCATCAGTAAAGGTAAAGCTACGCCATAAATGACTAAATCATAACCGTCAAAAATAATGATAGATAAACACCACAATAGAACCCCCCAATGAAATGGAGTAAATTTTGCGTCATCCACAATCCGATTGATATTTAATTGCATATTCAGCCTCCTGCTGAGAAACGTCATCTAAGTTTTCTCAGACAATGGCGTAAGCGCTATTTTTTGTCCAAAACCGATTGCATATATATCCATACCTAAAAAGTCGGTTTAAGATTTTTATTCGGATAAACAATAGATTAAAAAGCATGAATAAAATAATACAGCCATTTATTTTGATGATTTATTTTTTTATTTTAATTTTTAATTGGCTATTTTTAGATTTTTAAAGCAAATCAAACAACTTATTCTGATTTTTCAATACATTACTTTTCACGTAATAAGTCAACAATAGTGGATATCATAATTAAAAGAATTAAATACCCTTAATCATTGGCATTATATTTTGACGATGCATGTGATTAACATAATATGAATAAACAAACTCAAGTGTCAGTCTGCATTATGAGCTTTTAAATAAGGGATCTGATTACATGCTTGTTTCATGGCAACAAATCTACATCCTTAATTTTAGCTCATAACGCCTACCATTTATGCTGTGGTACTGCCGCTAATATATTGTGCTAAAGCTTGCACGATCATATTGAAAACCTTCCAAATCATAAACTTGATAAATGCAGTCAAACAGAGATCGAATATCTTCGCTTTCGTCCATACAACGAATTGCCATAAAGATTGGACTTTTTGCTGAGCTGTCCAACATGGGGATATAGATTAAATTCGGTAATTGAATGGTTTTTGCACTTTCAGGTACAACACACATGCCTTCACCTGCTGCAACCAAACCCAAGGCTAATTGAATCTCCCGAACCTCTTTTAAATTTTTAGGATCTAAACCATGTTCGGAGAAAAGATGACGTACCTGTGTAGAAAAGTTGGGTTTCGGATGGCTTGGGTATAAAAATAAATTCTCATCTTCGATATCGGCAAAATAAGTCCCTTTAGAAGCTGCTAAGGGATGGCTGATATGCACAGCCAACATCAATGGTTCTTCACGTAATAAAACTCGCCTGACCGCGGGATCAGAAATCCTTAGACGCCCAAATCCAACATCAATACGCCCCTCTTTTAGCGCTTGAATTTGATCTTTGGTACTCATTTCAACCAATTCAATTTTGAGATGGGGTTGTTGTTGTCGAAACATATAAACAATTTTAGGGAGTAAACCGTACAATAATGAGCCTACAAAACCCATGGTGACTGTTTTTTCGATCAAACCTATCCGCTTAGTCATCGACTTGACTTCTTCTGCATTAGACAAAAGTTTAACGGCGTGTTGATAAAAAAATTGCCCAGCTTCTGTGGTTTTTAATGGACGGCTTCCTCGTTCAAAAAGTGAGATACCCAATTCACTTTCAAGGTTTTGAATCTGTCTGCTCAACGGGGGCTGAGCAATATAAAGCTTTTCAGCCGCTTTGGTAAAACTATGTTCTTCTACAACAGCAACAAAATAGCGTAAATGCCTGAGTTCCATCTCAAACTCCATACCTTTAAGATATAAAAAAATGCAAATTTGATCTTAGACAGCGATCATTCATTCTTTTAAGGTATATCAAAAGCAAGATACAAAGCAAGACTGAAAATTTAAGTGATTCAAAGCCAACCCAAGAATGACATTCTGTTAGCCAAATGAATTTACAAACCAGTCTAAGCTAGAAGTCTTGTTGCCAACAACATGGAAAGTGGGCAGCAAAGTTGCGAGCAAATTTTATTCAGCATGCGATGCCAAACCACTCATACTTAAGGAGCTTAGTATGAATCGTCAAGAAATCGATGCCTTAGTCAAGCAAATGAATATCGATACAGCAACAGCTAATGTTAATCCTCGTATTCAACAAATTGTAGTTCGCTTAGTCGCTGATCTTTTTCAAGCCATCAATGATCTCGATATTTCCCAGACTGAACTATGGAAAGGACTGGAATATTTTACTGATGCAGGTCAAGCCAATGAACTTGGACTCTTGGCGGCAGGTTTAGGACTTGAGCATTTCTTAGATCTACGTGCTGATGAAGCCGATGCAAAAGCAGGCATTACAGGTGGAACACCACGTACCATCGAAGGTCCACTTTATGTTGCTGGCGCACCAGAATCAGTCGGTTTCGCCCGTATGGATGATGGTTCTGAAGTTGATCTGATTGATACCTTATTGATTGAAGGTACAGTTACAAATCATCAAGGCAATCTCATTCCCAATGCGAAAGTAGAAATTTGGCATGCCAATCGCTTAGGTTCGTATTCTTTTTTTGATAAATCGCAAGCTGATTTTAATTTACGCCGCACCATTTTGACCGATGCCAATGGCAAATACGTCGCTCAAACGACAATGCCTGTAGGTTATGGATGCCCACCTCAAGGGACAACTCAGGCACTTTTAAATCACTTGGGTCGTCATGGCAATCGTCCATCACATGTGCATTATTTTGTCTCAGCACCAGGTTATCGAAAACTGACCACCCAATTCAATATTGAAGGTGATCAATACCTTTGGGATGACTTTGCTTTTGCTACGCGTGAAGGTCTGGTGGCTACTGCTGTAGACATCACCGATGAAGCAGAAATTGCCCGTTATGGTTTGAACAAAGCCTTTAAAAAGATTGAATTCAATATTCAATTGATTCAGACACAGGATCAAGCCCCATCTACTGAAGTCATTCGTCGACGCGCAAGCGCTTAATCATACGTATAGAACCGAGTGTTTTTAATCACAACATTTCGTTTCGTAATCTTATTTGGAAAGCCGGAGAAATAACATGCCACGTATTCCAGTGATAAACACCAGCCATCTTGACCGTATTGATGAGTTTTTGGTCGATAATTTTGAAACAGGTGAATTTAAACTTCATCGCTCAGTATTTACAGATCAAAGTCTATTTGATCTTGAAATGAAATATATTTTTGAAGGTAATTGGGTTTATTTGGCACATGAAAGTCAAATCCCCAACAATAATGATTACTACACCACTCATATTGGTCGCCAGCCTATCATCATTGCACGTAATCGTAATGGTGAATTAAATGCAATGATCAATGCATGTTCCCATCGTGGTGCACAGTTGTGTCGTCATAAACGTGGCAATAAGGCGACTTATACTTGCCCTTTTCACGGTTGGACATTTAACAACTCAGGTAAATTACTTAAAGTTAAAGACCCGAGTGAAGCTGGTTATTCAGACTGTTTTAACCAAGAAGGGTCTCATGATCTCAAAAAAGATGCACGTTTTGAAAGCTATAAAGGTTTTCTTTTCGGGAGTTTAAATCCTGATGTACCTAGCCTCATTTCATTTCTTGGTGAAACAACCAAAATCATCGACATGATTGTAGATCAGTCTGATCAAGGTCTGGAGGTTTTACGTGGTGCATCTACGTATACATATGATGGTAACTGGAAACTTACCGCTGAAAATGGTGCAGATGGTTATCATGTCTCTGCAGTACATTGGAACTATGCCGCAACGACTCAGCAACGAAAAGAAAAGCAACAGGAAAACGATAATGTCCGTGCCATGAGTGCAGGTGCATGGGGTAAGCAAGGCGGTGGCTCTTATGGTTTTGAACATGGCCACATGCTGTTATGGACCCAATGGGCAAATCCAGAAGATCGTCCGAACTATCCGAAAGCAGAAGAATATACTGAAAAATTTGGCGCACCCATGTCGAAATGGATGATTGAACGCTCTCGTAATTTATGTCTATACCCGAATGTTTATTTTATGGATCAATTCGGTTCACAAATACGTGTCCTTCGCCCGATTTCAGTCGATAAAACTGAAGTCACGATTTACTGTATTGCACCTGTAGGTGAAGCACCAGAGGCACGTGCTCGTCGGATTCGCCAATATGAAGATTTCTTTAATGCATCGGGTATGGCGACTCCTGACGACCTCGAAGAGTTCCGTGCCTGCCAAGCAGGTTATGCGGGTATTGAACTGGAATGGAATGATATGTGTCGAGGTTCAAAGCATTGGATCCAAGGCCCAGACGATGCTGCCAATGAAATCGGTTTAAAGCCAAAACTCAGTGGCATTAAAACAGAAGACGAAGGTTTATATCTTGCACAGCATCAATACTGGTTAGAGGTCATGAAAAATGCCATCCAATCAGAAAAACAACTTGCTCAACAAGAAACGTGCATGCAAGGAGAAATCGCATGAATGCAACAGCACCTATTGAACAAGTGTCTTTAGAAAATATTGCTCAATTTCTCTACCGTGAAGCTCGCTTTTTAGATGATGAACAATGGGATCAATGGTTAGCATGTTATGCGCCGACTGCATCTTTTTGGATGCCTGCTTGGGATGATGATGATCGCCTCACAGAAGACCCGCAATCAGAAATCTCATTGATTTACTATCCAGATCGTCAAGGGTTGGAAGACCGTGTTTTCCGTATCAAAACTGAACGTTCTTCAGCAACAATGCCCGATACACGTACCAGTCACAATATCAATAATATTGAAGTGGTTGCTGCTGATGGGCTTAAAGTCACAGTTCGTTTTAATTGGAACACCTTAAGTTTCCGCTACAAAACCAGTTATAGCTACTTTGGAATGTCACGCTACGAAATCGACTTTTCAGGCCCTCAACCTCAGATTTTAAATAAATATGTGGTGTTGAAAAATGACTACATCAATCAAGTGATTGATATATATCACCTCTAATTGTACAGACACCATAAGCTGATATTTGCATTAGCTCAAGCATATTTGGGCTAACAGCAATCTAATGTTTAAAGATTTTTATAGGACTACCAGCCATGTCAAACCACAATGTTGCACTTCAATTTGAAGATGGCGTAACTCGTTTTATTTCAGTTGCACAAGGTGAAACTTTATCTGATGCAGCGTACCGTCAAAAAATTAATATTCCTTTAGACTGTCGTGATGGCGCCTGTGGAACCTGTCGAGCCTTTTGTGAATCAGGCACATTCGATATGCCAGAAGAAACCTATATTGAAGATGCGTTAACAGCAGAAGAAGCTGAGCAAGGTTATATTTTAGCTTGTCAATGTAAACCCAATTCGGATGCTGTTTTTCAAATTCAAGCCTCTTCTGAAGTATGCAAAACTGAAATTCATGCCTTTCAAGGAAGCTTGTCCCGAGTAGAAAACCTGTCTGATTCAACCATTACATTTGATATTCAATTGGATGAAGGTCAGCCTGATATTCATTTCCTTGCAGGACAATATGTTAACGTTACCATCCCTGGAACCGTTGAAACACGCTCCTACTCTTTTAGTTCTAAACCGGGAGAGCGTTTAACAGGCTTTGTGGTTCGTAATGTTCCTCATGGAAAAATGAGTGATTTTTTAAGTGCCAATGCTAAAGCTGGCGATAAAATGACGTTTACAGGTCCATTTGGAAGTTTTTATCTTCGCAATGTGGTTCGTCCAGTACTTATGCTCGCTGGCGGTACAGGGATTGCACCCTTTATGTCCATGTTGCAAGTACTGGAAGAAAAAGGTTCAACACAGCCTGTACGTTTGGTTTTTGGTGTCACCAATGACTTTGATCTTGTGGCATTAGATAAGCTCAATGAACTCCAAAATAAGTTATCGTGGTTTGAATTTCGTACAGTCGTTGCTCATCCAGAATCGACACATGAACGTAAAGGTTATGTGACGGGTCATATTGAAAATGACTGGTTAAATCAAGGCGATGTCGACGTTTATCTTTGTGGTCCTGTATCTATGGTTGAAGCCGTTCGTACATGGTTAGATCAAGAAGGTATTCAACCTGCAAATTTCTTATTTGAAAAATTCTCAGCCAATTAAATTTGTCTGATTTTGGAGCTGAGCATATGTCAAATAGATTAAGATTTGAAAATAAAGTGGTGATTGTTACAGGTGCCGCTCAAGGTATTGGCCGTGGCGTTGCCATACAAATGGCTGCCGAAGGTGCGCAAGTAGTCATGGCGGATCGTTCTGCATATGTAGACGAGGTATTGCTTGAAATTATACAGCTTGGTGGTAAAGGCGTCACCATTCATGCAGATTTAGAAACTTTTGTAGGTGCTGAATCCGTCATCAGCAAAGCGATTACATGCTACGGGCGAGTCGATATTTTAGTCAATAATGTCGGTGGTGCGATCTGGATGAAACCTTTTCAGGAATTTTCTGAAGCGGAAATTATCAAAGAAGTGAATCGTTCATTGTTCCCGACGTTATGGTGTTGTCGTGCAGTTTTACCTGAGATGATCAAAAACCAACAAGGCACGATCGTCAATGTTTCTTCGATCGCAACTTGTGGTATTCACCGTGTACCCTATTCTGCATCCAAAGGTGGCGTGAATGGTTTGACGACTGGACTCGCCTTTGAACATGCCAAAGATGGAATACGCGTCAATGCTGTGGCGACAGGGGGAACAGAAGCGCCACCACGTAAAGTACCACGCAATAGCACAGCATTGACTGAAACCGAGCAACAATGGATGCAGGATGTTGTTGATCAAACCATAGATCGTACTTTTATGGGACGTTATGGCACGATCCAAGAACAGGTCAATGCCATTTTATTTTTGGCATCAGATGAATCTTCATATATGACAGGTACGATTGTTCCTGTCGGTGGTGGTGATCAGGGATAAACTGATCGCCCATTTTATGCAACAGGAACATTGAATTCATCGCATGGAGGCTTTGCCCAATGGCAACCCTGTTAAAAACACTTAAACAAGATTGGTCTATTTCCGCAACGGTCGCTGGGTTCTTAGCTGTACTGATTTCTTATGCGGGACCCATGATTATCTTTTTTCAAGCTGCCCAACAAGCCAACGTTTCTTCTTCTATCATGGCATCATGGATTTGGGGTAGTTCGATTGGCGCGGCGATTGCGGGTATTATTTTATCCATTAAGTTTAAAACCCCAATTATTACAGCATGGTCTGCGCCCGGAACAGCATTGCTTGTGGCATTGTTCCCACATATTTCTTTAAATGAAGTCGTTGCTGCTTATATCACATCGGCAGTGATTATTTTTTTGATCGGCATCACTGGCTCATTTGATAAACTTTTAAAATGGATTCCTCAAGGACTGGCTGCCGGTATGATGGCTGGCATTCTTTTTCAGTTTGGTCTGGGACTTTTTAAAGCCACGGATCACATGCCTTATCTTGTCTTCGGTATGCTGATTTGTTTTTTATTGGCAAAACGGTATTCTCCCCGTTATGCCATTATCTGGGTACTGATTGCAGGTGTTGTACTGAGCTTTAGTCTAGGGCAAATCAAACCTGTTGAAATGGATTTTTCTCTTGCGATTCCACATATGATTTACCCTGAATGGACATGGTCTTCTACACTAAACCTTGCAATTCCACTCACCATTGTCAGCTTAACTGGGCAGTTTTTACCCGGTATGGCTATTTTAAAACTGAGTGGTTATCAAACTCCTGCCAAACCTATTTTAACTGTCGCCAGCATCACCTCGATTGTAGTTGCATTCACAGGCGGAATCACCATTGTACTTGCTGCAATTACAGCTGCACTGTGCACAGGTAAAGATGCTCATGAGCTTAAAGAAAAACGCTATATTGCAGGTATCGCCAATGGTATTTTTTATATTCTGGGCGGTTTATTCGCAGGTAGCCTAGTCATGCTGTTTAGTATTTTACCTAAAGAACTGATTGCAGCACTTGCGGGCTTAGCATTGTTAGGGGCAATTGCAACCAATATGAGTGTTGCTATGAAAGATGATTCTCAACGAGATGCCGCCTTAATTACATTTCTCGCCACGGTTTCTGGAATGCACTTTTTAGGGTTTAGTTCGGTTTTTTGGGGTATTTGTATTGGAATGATCAGTCATTTACTGTTAACGCCAAAGCAGTCAAAAGTTCAGACTCCAATGCCAGTTCAGGACTCTACACCGAGTCAGTAAAGTAAAAATTCATTTAACCTTGTTATAAAACCTCATTGATTAAATGGGGTTTTATTATAACTCTTTTGAAATAATACATTACATTAATGTAGACTCTAAGAATTAAATTGTTCATTACTCTTTTGATTTCATCTCAATATTTTAAAAAATTTCAAAAAAAACCTAACATTAAAAAATTAACACACTGCTAAAGTCTTTTTATTAAATTTCTTTCTATATTCAATAAAATATTCTTTTAAACCTACTTGTACTTCTTTTCCATTTAAATAATCTCCGTATTTTATTTGATCTGATTTAATTTTAGCGTCATCATCTAAAAATATTGAAAAGAAACTTTGCTTTGAGCTGCTTAACATAATTCCTTTTTTAAAATAAACTATACTTTCATATCCTCCAAAATTAGATTCATTATCAAACCTTGAAACAATTACACATTGCGCAACATTAATTCTGTAAATGTGTGCATACATAGTTAATACCATACCGTTATCATAATTTGCTGGAATATTTAATGATTGTACTACTTTATACTTTTTACTGATTTCTTCACCTGTAAGTAAATTATCTTTTGCATTGACATTTATAGTTATAAAAAACACTAAGGCTATGCAAATTCTTAGAATCATAATAAAGTCATCCTTTTAAAAATTTATTTTTTATAATTACTTATGCCTAATTATAAAAGCTGTGGCTTTAAATTACGCCAAGTTTTACCATTCGGATGTAATTCAAAATAAGGATCGCCCTTTTTTTCATGTCTCTCCCCATTCCAAATTATAATTCGATGCTATTTGAGCTACCATAGTTAAAATTTCTATATTTTTTATCATCAGACTTGGAATCCAAATGCAATTTACCATCTTCCCAAATAGGAATAGGTCAACATAAAAATTTTTAATTAATTAGAACACTTTCTTAAAGTAACTTTATCCATTTTCTTTAAATATCCTTGAAATTTTTTCTCAAGTGTAGATTTAACGTCTTTATTTGGAAAAGGTTCTTCATAATTAACTTGCTTCGGGTCATTGGTCTTTACATTATTATCTTTAATATTTGATATAATAAATGGTCTCAAAGTAGCTGATAGCAATTCCTTGTTTTTAAATAAAATTAAATCCTCACTCCCTCCATAACCTGAATCCCCATAAGTTCTACCTAAAATTACACATGTTTTATTATTAATTTTATAAACATTTACATATGTTTCTGTTATTGCTCCATCTAATTCTTCATTTTCAAAACTATAAATAAAACTCTCATTTTTTTTATATTTATACTTTAAATCTTGTCCTGTTAAATTTTTCGAAAATAGATTTGTACTATTAGAACCTACTAAAATTGCCAGCAGACAAATAGAAAACATGTATTTTTTTTTCATAATGATACCTAAAAAGTTAGTTCCTTATAGTTTTTTACGCCAATTTTTAAAAGTTGGGGTTTCAAAACTCTCCATGTTTTCCCATTTGGAATTAATTGAAAATGCGGACGATCTATTTTACTTTTCCATCGACCACCCCAGACTAAGCCTAAAGATTCTCCAATAGGTCCTAAAGCGTTATGATCAATGCTTGAAATCTTTTCAGCGTTACTTCCAATTTTTTTATTGTATGCAACTATTTCTCCATCCCTTACCGACCAAATATCTATAGCTAGGCCATATTGATGATAACTTTGTAAAGCTTTTGCATTTGTATTTGCACTAGGTAGAGCATCTTGTTCAGACGGACTTCTATATCCATCTGTAATTGTCCAACATATACCTAATTGCTGATAGCCTGTATTGATTAATATCACTACATATGGCTGATATACAGGATGAAGTTCAGCAATTCGAGCTAATGCCCTTTTGTAATGCTTTTCTCCACCACATGCTTCAGGCAACAAACTATTTGCATTAACGGACTCAGGCGACTCCACTGTCGCCACAGGCGTTGACTCCTTATTTTTTGACGCGTCTTGTTTTACTTTTGGAGTTACAGGCTTTTTTTCCTCAGTTTTCTTCGTAGTAGCGGATTTTACTTGACGGTCATAAACTCTTAACTTTTGATTAGGGCTCAATTGATCATTACTTAGACCACTTAGTCTTTTAATTTCATCAACTGTATTTCCTGTGAGTTTGGCGATCAAAGCTAAAGTATCAGTTTGCTGAACAACAATAATCTTCGTTTTTTCTTGCTGACTTTGCTTTGGTTCTTGTGGTTTTGGTTTATTTCCTGGCGAAGACGTTATATTTGTTTGTTTAACGGGAAGCTTTAATACTTGCCCGGGATGAATATCAGTATCACTTTTTAGACTATTAATCCTGATTAATTCGGCTATTGTGGTATTATTATCCACTGCTATTCGAGATAAATAGTCTCCTTCAGCAACAATATAGGTTGATCTTATATATGCCCCAGTAGCGACATCTTTTGCAGAAAGATTTAAACCTTTCAACAGTACTTTTGGGCTACGTATAATAAAAGTAGTTTTTTCTCCAATTAACTGTATTTTTACTTTTGATTCATAATTTCCTGAAGTTATATTTCTTACTCGAATATCTATGATTGTACCTATTGGACGCTTGATCCACACTGATTCACCGTTTGTAGTAGTTACAAAGTCTGATATAAGCAATGTGCCCACCCAAAGTTGATGAACTAAACCATTAATAGATTGATCTAATGCATCTAAAAACCGAATATTTGCTAAACAATCCATAATTATATCTCTTGCTCATGTGAATCACAGTTACAGTGATATTCAAAATCATCATTTTCATTGCCATCATCAATAGATACAGTCCATGCCTGATCTGTTCCAATGAGAATTTCATAGTCTTGATTTTCGTCTGTATTTACACGTTGAGTACGACCATGCGCATCTAAAGTTCCTGAAATATAGGTACTATTTTTTGTATTGATTAACTTATATTTAACTTCTGAAAATTTATTTTCATAAAATAAGTTATAAAAATCCCATTTATTCGTAAAAGATCTAATATTATTCATGATGGGGAGTAATGGAATTTCAGTTTTAACTTTAACCCCTCCCTGAAACTTCTGTTGCCCAGACTTTACTTCAAACATTCGATCTGTTTCACATAAAATACCTGCACCATTCAAGGTAATCCTTGAAGATTTGCCTGTAATCTGAACTTCTTTCGGGCTATTGATTTCAACTTTATCTTCAGTCGAAGTAATGGTAATCCCAAGTTTGGCAAATATATCTAGGGTATTTGCCTGTGCATGAATATTAAATTTTCCCTGTGCTGCGATAATGTTGATGCCATTCATCACTGAAAATAAACTTATTTTATTTTTTGCATGCACAATCCAGTTCTTTTGCGTACTAAAGTTAATGCTGTCTCCAGCAATTTGATTGATTTGGGCATCCGCAGATAAATGGATATTTTCAGGCGTGCTTAAAGCAATCCCATCTTGAGAACTCAGTAAAAGCACAGCTTGGTTAAATTTGGCAATTTCTTGTTGAAGCTGTTGTGAACCGTACCGGGTTTTTCGGAGAGATTTTTATTTAAGTTAGGCCACCTGACCTAACGGGCTCATCTTATCATAGTACATTGCTTCAAATTCAAATGGTGATACATAACCTAGAGCACTATGTACACGCTTTTTATTGAACCAATCCACCCAGTTTAATGTCGCAAGTTGTACATCTACCAAACCTTGCCAATCTGCTTTTAGATATTCA
>WNDP01000115.1 GCA_009912575.1 Acinetobacter bereziniae | reverse complement strand
TGAATATCTAAAAGCAGATTGGCAAGGTTTGGTAGATGTACAACTTGCGACATTAAACTGGGTGGATTGGTTCAATAAAAAGCGTGTACATAGTGCTCTAGGTTATGTATCACCATTTGAATTTGAAGCAATGTACTATGATAAGATGAGCCCGTTAGGTCAGGTGGCCTAACTTAAATAAAAATCTCTCCGAAAAACCCGGTACGGTTCATATCAGGTCATTCAGTCTGTTTCTACGGTTGCTGTAGAAGCAAAACTTGTGGACTTAGCATCAGGGACTTTACTTTGGCAAGGTGAGCAACGACTGCAACAGGCCAGCGATAATAGTAATGCAGGTTTAATCGGTGCTTTGGTGGGGGCTGTGGTTGATCAGGTTTCCAATCATTTGTCTGATAAGGCGTATACGTTATCTGGTATGGTGAGTTCGCAATTATATTCGCCTAATCTTGCTCAACAAAAAGGCTTACTATATGGCCCAAGATCGCCGAACTTTACACAAAATACTGTAAAACCATAATCAATTTAATGTGTCTGCAAAAAATAAAACCCCAATTTAAATTGGGGTTTTATTTTTTAACAAGCACAATTTATCAATGAACCATTGAAATCTTGTCTAAGAAAAACTTGGTTCTTTCATGACGTTCATCTGGCTTATTAAAGAAGTCATTTGTTGCACAGTCTTCCAAAATTTTACCTTGATCCATAAAAATAACTCGGCTTGACACCTTACGCGCAAAGCCCATTTCATGGGTTACACACATCATGGTCATGCCTTCTTTCGCCAATTGGCTCATGACATCAAGAACTTCACCAACCATCTCGGGGTCAAGTGCTGAAGTCGGTTCGTCGAATAGCATACACACGGGATCCATACATAAACCACGCGCAATCGCCACACGTTGTTGCTGACCACCAGACAGTTGACCTGGAAATTTATTTTTATGCGCAGAGAGACCCACACGGTCTAAATATTGAAGTGCTTTTTTCTCAGCTTCAGATTTAGAACGATTGAGCACTTTGATTTGCCCAATGGTTAAATTGTCTAGAACCGTCATATGTGGAAACAGTTCAAAGTGTTGGAACACCATCCCTACACGAGAGCGGAATTTTGCGAGATCCGTTTTAGAATCTTTGAGTGCTGTCCCATCAACAATAATATTGCCGTCTTGAAAGGGCTCTAACGCATTCACTGTCTTGATCAGTGTAGATTTTCCAGAACCAGATGGTCCACAAACAACGACCACTTCACCTTTTTCAATGGATGTCGTGCAATCTGTGAGAACCTGAAAATCTCCATACCATTTTGAGATATGTTGTATTTCTATCATTGGCATATTGATTCTCCAACTATCGAATTATTGCTATTTTTTGATGTAAACGCTTTACAAGTCTTGAAAGCGCAAAGGAGATACAGAAGTAAACAACAGCTACAATCAGGTAGAACGTTGCTTTGGTTTCAGCACCATAAGTATTTGCTAATGTATTGGCATTGCCTAAGAAGTCTGGCGCACTAATCACATAGACTAAGGAAACGTCTTGGAAAAGTACGATAGATTGAGTCAAGATGACAGGTAACATATTTCTAAAGGCTTGAGGTAACACAACATTGGACATGGTTTGTCCATAAGTGAAACCGAGTGCATAACCAGCATTCACTTGTCCTTTAGATACAGACTGGATGCCTGAACGAACAATTTCTGAAAAAAATGCAGCTTCAAAAATTGCAAAGGTTACAACACTGGAAAATAGCGGCCCATAGTAGGTGTCAGATTGAAATTCAAAAAACTTTGGCAATAAAAAGTAGAATATGAAAATGACTTGAATCAACGGAACACCGCGGAAGAAGTCAACATATGCTTTAGCAAAATTACTGGCAACTTTATTATCAGACAAACGCATCATGGCTAAAGGTGTGCCAATCAAGATCCCACCAATAATAGACAAAATCGTCACAGTAACGGTAAATTTAAATCCTGCAATCAGGGTTTGAATCACATCTTGGTTTTGTAAAATACTAAAATCCATGACTACTTACCTCCTGAACCTAGACCAGGAACCGCCATACGTTTTTCAATCCATGCCATGATGAGTTTAATGGTGTAGGTAATGATCAAGTAGACTGGTGTCGAAAGAATAAGAATCACGATATCCTGTGATGTTTCTTCTCGCATCGTTTTGGTATAAGCAAAGAAATTTAAAACACTGAGCGCATAGAGCACCGCAGAGTTTTTGAAAATGTTCATTGCTTCAGAAGTGAGCGTCGGCCAAACAATTCGATATGCAACGGGAAGAATGACATAGCGATAGCTTTGGCTTTGATTGAGGCCAATCGCAAAAGCTGCATTTTTTTGACCTCTGGAAACGGTATTGATCCCTGAGCGGACTTGTTCTGCGATACGTGCTGCTGTGTACAATCCTAATGCAAACACCCCAACTGCTGCTGGATTGTCATTGAGAATATTTTGCCACCATCCACCGTGTACCATTTCACCACTGCCTGTACTTAAACTGAGCGGAAGTAATTGTGGAAATACAAATGCCCAGAAAAATAATTGCACAATCAATGGGATATTTCGAAATAGCTCAACATAACATGTTCCAATAAAGGCAAGTGGCTTATTGGGAAGGGTACGTAATATTCCGATCAAAGAACCAAGAAGAAAAGCGATAAAAAATGCAAGTAACGCGGTCCAAACCATGGTCCAGACGCCTGAACCTAAGAGTTGTAACCATGTTGGTGCATCTGCAACAGGGGAGTAGCTTTCACCACCAATTGCTTTACAGACGGATTCAGCCCATGCAGCTTTATCCAAACTATATTCATTTGAGGGGAGACAATATGCTGTCCAGTTAAGCGAGCCTACTGACATGTGTGCTCCTTTGTATTTTTAATTTTGTAAAAACTTATAGACCAGACTTTTAAACAAGCCTGATCTATAAACAGTTATTTGAGCACAGGATTAGTTAATGCCAGCGTCGGTAGGAGTCGCTTTAAGTTTTAAGTAGGATGAACTCATTGGCATATTCAAGTTAACATTTTTTGGTGCAATCGGTGATTGGAACCATTTCTTATATAAAGCAGCCATTTGACCATTTTTCCACATTGTGGTGACTGTTTTGTCAGCAATCGCTTTATATGCTGCATCACCTTTAGGAAGCATAATGCCGTAAGGTTCAGAAGAAAGTACTGGGCCTACGATTTTAAAGTCTTTCGGGTTTGATGATTTTGCAATTAAGCCAGCAAGAATATTGTCATCCATAACAAATGCTGCTGCACGACCTGAAGCCACCATGGCAAATGAATCTGAATGGTCTTTACCGTAAACATTGTTTACGTTGACCTTCTCGCCTTTTTCACCCATTTTAATGTATTTATCAGATGTAGTTCCTTGAGTCGTTACTACAGCTTTACCATTTAAATCTGCAATTGATTTAATTGGTGCATTTGCTTTGACTGCCATGCGTACTTCTGTCGCATAATAGTTTGTTGAGAAGCTCACTTGTTGTTGGCGTTGAATAGAGTTGGTGGTTGTACCGCACTCCATGTCGATATTTCCTGCCAACATTTCAGGAATACGTGTTGAAGATGTGACAGCTTTATATTCAACTTTGAGGTTTGGCATTTTGAGCGATTTTTTTAGCTCATTGGCAAAGTTATTACAGATATCAACAGCATATCCCATTGGTTTGCCACCAAAAACATAGGAAATAGGGTCTGAAGACTCACGATAACCAATAATCACTTTTCCTGATTGTTTGATTTTTGCCAAAGTATCAGCTGCTTGAACTTGCGAAAAAGCTCCACCAGCCATAAGTACGCCAAGTGCTGTGGTTAATACTTTTTTTGATAGTGCTTTTGTAGATTGTGTCATTTTGAGTTCTCCATTACATGATTATTTTGGCATTACAATAGTGCTTGTCCTTAAATTAAGCAGTTATCATGCCAATGCTTTTCCTTGAAAGAATGATCCATCATATTTCTTCATATCATTATTTTTATACCCACTATTACAATAAGTAAAGGATAAAAGTAATAAATTTAGTAAAACAGAAATGTGATAGCTATCACAAAGCGAAGACTATTTTATTTAAATATTATGAAATAAATAGCCCTAAACCCATTTATTTTTGCTTATAGGTTTTAAATGTATATTTAAATATTTGATGACTATTTCACCAGCTTAAATTGCATAGGGTTAAATAAGTCATTCATAAAAATAATACATTTTTTAAATTTAACCTTAACTTATAAATAATAAATATTTTTATGCAATTTATTCATTTTTTTTGCTAGTCCTAATAATTTTCATGTGGTATAAAAAATAAGTAGGCATGAATTTTGCTTAATTTAATTAAGCAAAAGAAAACGAAATAGGGCACTGTGGGAAGTATGGGTATGAAGTTATCGGTTGGATTAAAAGTTGCTAACTCGTTGTCGCTTACGCCACAATTGCAACAAGCCATTCGATTGCTACAACTATCGAGTTTAGAGCTTGAGCAAGAAATTCAGATTCAACTGGACAGTAATCCTTTGCTTGAAAAAGTTGAAGAAGAAACACATGAAAGCCTTGAAAGTGCCAAGCAAGAACAGCAAGAATACGAACTTTCAGATGCACTCAATGCCAATCACTTACCTCATGAATTACCTGTAGATACGGATTGGGATGATGTTTATACCCATCAATCGACTGCTATGGAACGTCCAGAATTTGAAGATCGTGAAGACAATCGTCATTCGAATGCATCGTTAAAAGAGCATATGTTGGGACAGGTAAATTTATTGCACTTCTCACCGGTAGATAGGTTAATTGCTTATTGCATTGTGGATGCTTTGGACGATAAGGGATTTCTTGAAGCCGATATTGATGAAATTGTCAGTTCTGTACAGCATTTGCTGCAACAAATGGATTACGATATTGAGGTAGAAGAAGATGAAGTGCTGGTGGTTTTAAAGCACATTCAACGACTTGAACCAATTGGTATTGGTGCCAGAAATCTTGCAGAATGCTTATTTGTACAAATCGAAGCTTTACCCGCAACAACCTTATTTAGAAAAGAAGCCTTGATGTTATTAAAACATTATGAGCTTTTGGTGAGTAATGATCTCAATAAATTAATTAAGCAAACTGGGTTGAATGCTGATTTATTAAAATCTGCAATTAATTTGTTAAAAACGCTCAAACCCTATCCTGGTGCAGAGTTTGAGCAAAAAGAGTCTGACTATCAAATTCCTGATGTTGTCGTGTCAAAGAAAAATAATCATTGGCATGTGCAATTGAACCCAGATGTTTTACCAAAACTGAGAATTAACTCATTTTACTCAGGCATGATTAGACGTGCTGATCAAAGTGATGATAATCAGTATTTGCGCAATCAAATGCTGGAGGCAAAAAACTTTATTAAAAGTGTTGATGAGCGCCATAAAACTTTATTAAAAGTTGCAAGTTGTATTGTTCAACATCAACGTGAGTTTTTAGAAATTGGTGCAGAAGGTATGAAGCCTTTGGTGCTTCGAGATGTTGCGGAAGAAGTTGAATTGCATGAATCAACGGTGTCTCGGGTAACCACCAACAAGTTTTTGCTCACACCATTGGGTTTGTTTGAGTTGAAATATTTCTTTTCAAGTCATGTGGGAACTACTTCTGGTGGTGAGGCATCTTCAACTGCAATTCGAGCCAAAATTAAAAAACTTGTGGCAGATGAAAATCCACGTAAACCTTTGTCAGATAACACGATTGCAAATTTACTGAAAGAAGATGGGATTGATGTTGCAAGACGCACGGTCGCAAAATATCGTGAATCGTTACATATTCCATCGTCATCAGACCGAAAAGTCTTGATCTAGTTTTTAAAGTGTGACTATTCTATTCACTCATTATGACCAAATAATGAATCGCTTGTTTGTCTTTTGGAGTAACTTAAATGATTGCATGATATTAAGCACAGTTTTTTCCTTAGTGAATTCTGTCATGAGATCTTTTTGGTTATGACTTTCATATTCCTATAAAAGGAGAGGGATAAAGCTATGCAAATTACAATTCGTGGACACCATTTAAGTATTACACCTGCAATAGAAGAAAATATTCGAGATAGATTCGCACAGATGACAAAGCATATTGACCAAGTGAACAGTATGCAGGTGAAGTTAAGTAAAGATCATCAGTTAGATAAAAGATCAAAAAAAGGGAGTGCAAATCATATTGCCGAGGCAATTGTACGATTGCCAGGGATTGAGCTTTTTGCTCAGGCTGCCGCGGACGATATGTATAATGCCATTACCAAATTGACTGATAAATTAAAAAGACAATTGGATAAACACCGCAAAATGCAGCTGGATTATCAGCCGATGGATGTTTTAGCGACGTAAATTTAAACAATGCTCAAAATTTAAAAAAGAGGTTGAAAATACCTCTTTTTTTTTTTATCTATATTTTTGTAGAGTTAATGAATTATTTTGGTGAGTTATAGTAAAATAGCCAGTTTTTACACTGTTAGTCCTAATAAGAGGTCGATGCAATGAATAGTGAACAGCTCACTGAAATCTTAAAAGCAGCTTTTCCTGATGCTGAAGTTGCTGTCAGTGGACAAGCAGGTAAATTTGATCTCCGTATTGTCGATGATCAGTTTGAAGGTAAACGTTCAGTTTCACGCCAACAAGCTGTTTATGCACCACTCAACACCTATATTGCCAGTGGTGAAGTACATGCGGTCACTATTCGTGCAATGACTAAAGAAGAATGGCGCAAAGCCAGTATGTTTGGAGCTTAAGCGTTAATGGATAAATTTGTCATTCAAGGCGGTGTAAAACTCGAAGGTGAAGTGCATATTTCAGGTGCGAAAAATGCAGCCTTGCCATTATTGGCAGCGATGATTCTTGCCGATACGCAGATTACTTTAAAAAATGTTCCAAATCTTAAAGATGTCCGTACCTTAGTAAAACTCATCGGTGGCTTAGGGGTGACCATGAGCTATGAAGGTGAAACAGTAATTGCGGATACTTCTACCTTAGATAATCAATTTGCGCCTTATGAGTTGGTTAAAACGATGCGTGCATCGATTTTAGTGCTTGGGCCATTGTTGGCGCGCTATGGTAGTGCAAAAGTTTCACTTCCGGGTGGTTGTGCAATTGGTTCACGCCCAGTCGACCAGCACTTAAAAGCATTAGAGGCTTTAGGTGCACAAATTGAGGTCGAAGCGGGTTATGTTCATGCCAAAGTTGATGGTCGCTTGAAAGGTGGTGAAGTCATCTTTGATATGGTGACTGTAGGTGGAACTGAAAATATTTTAACAGCCGCAGTTTTGGCGGATGGTGTGACGACAATTCGTAATGCAGCACGTGAGCCTGAAATTACTGATTTAGCGCAAATGCTAATTAAAATGGGCGCAAAAATCGAAGGTTTGGACACAGACACCTTGGTGGTTACAGGTGTTGAAAGCCTACATGGTTGTGAATACTCGGTCGTTGCCGATCGAATCGAAACAGGTTCTTACTTGGCAGCAGCAGCAATAACTGGTGGTAAGATTAAAACAACACATACCGACCCAAATTTGCTTGAATCTGTTTTAGATAAATTTGAAGAAATGGGTGCCGAAGTTACGCGTGGCGAAGACTGGATTGAACTGGATATGATGGGTAAACGTCCGAAAGCAGTTAGCTTCCGTACCTTGCCTCATCCAGAATTTCCTACTGATATGCAAGCACAGATCATGGCAGTCAATGCGATTGGTCGTGGCTTTGCAACGATTTCTGAAACGATTTTTGAAAATCGTTTTATGCATGTTCCTGAATTGGCTCGTATGGGTGCAAATATTCAGGTTGAAGGTAATGACGCTATTGTAACAGGTGTTGAAAAACTATCAGCTGCACCTGTTATGGCAACTGACCTACGTGCTTCGTTCTCTTTAGTTTTAGCAGCATTGGCTGCTGAAGGTGAAACCATCGTTGATCGTATTTACCATATTGATCGCGGTTATGAAAATATCGAAGCAAAATTACAAGGTTTGGGTGCCCAAATTAAGCGAATTCACTAATTTTTGGTTTTTTCTATTAAATGCTATGTTTTATTATTTTTTAATGTAAAACATAGCTTTAACACCCTTATTAGTTTTAGTTATTTTTATTTTATTCTATTATTTTCTATTATTTGAGTTAATTCAATTACGCCAAATTTACGCCACGATATTATGGCTACATTCAGACAACGTAAAGATTCATGGAGAGTTGAGGTTAGTGTAAAAGGTGTTCGTGATAGTGGAACATTCGATACTAAGACTCAAGCCAAGGCATGGGCAGCAAAAAGAGAAACTGAACTTAGAGATCAAGCAAATGGAAAGTTGCCGAGCTTTACTTTACAGAATGCTATTGATCGGTATGTACGTGAAGTTAGCATCAATAAGAAAGCGCACTATAAAGAAATAGCAAGAATCAAAGTATTTTGTAAAAACTATCCAAACCTATGCAAAAAGCAAATTTCAAAAATAACGACTGATGATCTAGTGCAATGGCGTGATTCTCGTTTAAAGGAAGTCCAAGGGGCAACCGTAAGACGAGAAGCAACAATATTGTCAGGTATATTTACTGTAGCCAAAAAAGAGTGGAAATGGATTTATGAATCCCCTTTAACTGACTTGAGTATGCCACCAATTGCGAAAAGTCGAGATAGAAGGGTCACTCAAGATGAGATTGATAGGTTATGTTTGGCTGCAATGTGGGATGAATCTACACCTACAACTTCAACCCAGCAGACTATTTAGCTTTTCTTCTCGCACTTGAAACTGCAATGCGAGCGGGTGAGATTTTAACACTCACATGGGACAGGATATTTCTGGAAGAAAGATATGTAGCACTTGATGAAACCAAGAATGGTACTAAGCGAAATGTTCCTCTTTCCAAAAGAGCTGTAGAGCTTATCCGTTATCTAAAACCACTCGATAAAACAATGGTTTTTACGTGTAAACGATCTAGCTTTAGTGCGCTTTGGATTGATCTAAAAAAGAAATGTAAAATTGAAGACTTACATTTTCACGACTCACGACATGAGGCGTGTACTCGATTGGCTAGAAAATTAGATGTTTTAGACCTTGCCCGAATGATCGGGCATAAAGATCTGAAAAGCTTAATGGTTTACTATAATGCCACGGCTACAGAGATAGCGCATAGGCTAGATTAACGCTGTTTTCTTGGTCTTCCTTTTTTAGGCTCATCATCTGATTGATTGTTTAACCAGTTTGATATTTCACCTAGATTCCAGCGTCTACCATGTCCACTTCTGGTCACATAACGTGGCTTTGGGAATTCTGGTAAACAGCAAACTGAAGAACGAAAATGTACTTCGCTATAGCCTAGAAATTCGGCTGCTTGGATATCTGTCAACCAAATATCAGACGGCGGTAGTGCAACTATAAAACTACTACCAACATTTGCTATTGCTGTCATTCAACACCATCCAATATTTTAATAAATTAATATAGTCCTTAGCTTGACGTTCAGGATAGTTCACAAGGTCTTTTTCTCGATAACGACGCTCAAACATTCTATTCTCCAGATCAAGCTAAGTTTAAGACTTCGATGCAGTTTGGGTGGAAGCTTTAAAATTTTGATAACCTTTTTTATAAAGCTCATCTAATACGCTTGCTAACTCATGTATTTCCACAAAAAATGCACCTTTTTGGCTTTCATCGATTCTGAAGCAAGTAAATGGAAATTTTTGTTGCCGTGCTTTTTCAAGCACCTTTTCTTTACATAGATGAGGATAATATTCTTTACTTACATCATCTAACTTAATAAAAGTTGAACGAAACTTAAGAAATAAGTAATCAATCGTGTTTAAATCTTTCATTTTTACTCCAGTAGCATAAGAGGGCTAAGTAATTAAGCTTTATGAAAAATATTTCAAAAAACCTATGCTCGCTATTGTAAAAGGAATAAATCGTGGTAAAAATTGCTAAATAAGTTTTCCTTTATTTGACACTAAATGCCTAAGCTAAATTTAAATCAAGATACCGCGCTAGATATTATTGATTTTTTATATTTTTATGATGTTATTTCTCTAAAATCTTTTACGACGCCAACAGAGCATACTGAAATACACACTCAGTTGAATGATTTAATTAGCGAGATCATAGAAACAAGGAATTATCTGGGAAAAGAAGCGGAAATATATAAGCATCTTTTATTATGTGGTGTAGAAATCGGGGCGACCTACAATGTGGATCGAGACGTGTTTTCTGACACAGTATTAACGGTAAGTCAGAGAAGACAAGCGGTTCGAGATCTACATGAAAAAGCTAATTCAACTTTAAGAAATGAAGTTGAAAAAAAAGGATTTAAAGATTATCAATATTGTGATGATGTCTTAAGTATTTTAGAAAAAACAGATCTTGAAAATAAGTCAAATACATTTAGTTTCTCTCTTGTTGCAAAAGCATTAGCCTTTGATTTTGATGGGTGTATCTCTACTCATGTTTACAGAAAATTTCTAGACTTAAAAATATTGGAAACTAATAAGGAGTTACAAAGAAATAAGTATGATTATCAAGGGAATGAGCATATTTTTCTAAGAGCTATATTATTTATTGAATTTGAGATTATGAGAAATAAACTTTATCATCAGAATGATAGACCAAATTTAACGCTTAATTATGATGCTAAATACAGCTCAGAAAGATTTTTGGATAAAGAAGAGGCTTTTCACAATAAAACAATTAGATTCTTACGAAGAGCAGTAAATACTACTTATACTAGCATTGATTGCTTTGATTTAATGAGTAAAAAAGAAATGCTCGATTATTTATCAGATTTAGAGGTTCATTTATGCCATAATCGTATGTTTTCTAAAAATAATGCAAAATGGATTAGCCTGTTTGGTTTATGGCATTTAAAGTATCATGAAATGATTAATACAAGTGTTGCTAATTATTCTGCGGTTGAAAATGATGGAACTTGTAGTGATCTAGCAAGCAAGCAAATGGATAGGGAATATGGTTTGTCAATTAAGGCCAAAAGCCTATACTTGTATAGTAATAAATATAAAGATTTCTTCAAATTTATTGATCGAGTTTATTATGAATATTCTGAAGCACCTAAACAGGGTTTTATAAATACAGTTCTGACTTATTATTTTTACTATCATCCTTTGCTATCTGAAAATATTATTAATATTTATGATAGTTTTGAAGCGGATATGGAGTAATTTGGAATTATTATACTTAAGTAGCTATTTAAAAATAGCTACTTTTATAACTGTGTTTACACAGAATTATTTATATTATTCTGAAAACTATTTACTTACTGAATAAATATGTTTACCACTATCATGGTAGGTGTAGTGCTTAATGAAATGTTCATTAATCAATTTTTCCAGTGCTTTTTCTTCACTTAAATTTTCTTTTGCTGCTATTACTTTAAGGCATTCTTTACTCTTATCTGTAAAAAAATAGTAGTGTTTTTTCCCTTTATTATTTTGACGATACGTTTTCTGATACCAAGCATTTGAAATTTTATCCTTTAAAATGATATATAGGTTTTCATCAGTATCATAAATTTTATCTAAGATAGAAAGCACTGTAATTTTAAAGTCAATATCTTGAATTGGAGTAAAGTCTCTTAAATCAAGTCTTCTTGATTGATCTTTATCTTCCTTTAAATATTTGATTACCCATTTATAGAAGTCAAGTGTATCATTTTTGAAGTGTTCACCTTTATTAACAATAATTTTGCTAAAGCTACTTTCAATTCGATCAAGTTTTGATGAAACTCGGTTTTCATCTTGAGCTACAGAAATAATATAAATAAATCTTAAATATTTATGTTTAATATTTAGGATTTCACAATCTATGTTTTTTCTATTTTTAGTGAGTCGATATAAAGCAAAGTTTAATAGGCGCTCATCATTTTTAAAAACAGATAAATCATGGCTTCTATATGAAGAACTATTTTTATAGTCTTTAATGTCTTCAATTAGATTGTTGAGTTCTTCATCATTAAAGTCTTTGAGTTTTTCGATTGCTATATCTTTTATCTCAGTAATATTGCTTAACGTATTTAATAAATCAATATTTATATCTAATAATTCAGTATCTGAGTCATTAATGCGACGATTATTATATTTGTATTCAAGATTAATTTTATTAATCAAATGTATTAACAATACGTAATCATCAACTGATAGTACTTTGATGATCTTTATAAGTTCGCTATGTGGTGACTGGGTATGCATCTTGACTTTCCTTACAGTAAGTTTTACGTAAACTGTAATAGTGTTTTGAATTAGATTCTAGTTGTTTTTTCGCACAATTTTAGTCGTTTTATCGTTATTTTTGTATAAGTCAAGAAAGACTGAATGAAGAGATAAAGAGAAAGTGCACCTTTAAAAAATTAAACTAAAGATTATTCTTTTATCAATTTTTCTGATTTAAAGTTGAATATTTATGGGTGTTATGTTAAATAATAAAATAAATTAAATCAACAGATAAAATAAGCTTAATTATTTTAACTCATTTATTTTTATTTTAGAGAGTGGTGTCTTATTTTAGTTGGGTTTCGTGTCTTTTTGTTGATTGAATTTTTATTTGTTTTAAAAGGGTTGTTAATATTATTATTCAATTTTAATCAATCTAATTTAGTAAATATACTCTACTATAGCTAGTGTCTACTCTTCTAAGTAATTAGATTGAAATAATAAATAAGGTAGAAGGGTAGCTACATGAAATTTATATAAACAGTAAAATATTACACGATGGTTATTTCTATGAGATAAAAATTTTATAGGTAATCAACATGAGTGAATTAGTTAACGAATCAAAAATATTAATCGAGGTTGAATGTTTTGTAGAATATATAGTAACTAGAAAGAGCGAGCCTAAAAATTTCTATAAAGACTTAATAGACCTACTGATTCAATTTGATCAAATCTATAGTCCACCTTTTTATTATTCCGCATCCATTGGAGCATTCATTGAACTAGTTATTGATTTTGATGAATACCTAGAGTCAGGTTTCTACTCTTTGTTACTCAATAAATTAAAACAGATTCCCTTTGATAAAATACAACGAAGTTTTAAAGTACATTACCGCATACATGAACGCCGATTGCGTGATCATCGTTATGGTGAGTCTCAAAATACAAAGCAGTTAATTGCACGTATGAAAAAAGTCAGTGATGATTATTCTCGTATCTTGGTTGTAAGAGTTGATTTAGCCTATCCGCTTAAGCATCAAGTTCAAGTGGGTATTAAAGAATTTAGTCATCATATGGGTATATTAAGAAAAAGAATAAATGATCAAGATAAAATCTTTAAAGGATTGATCGAATCTGCTTGGGCATTAGAGCAAGGCACTGATAAGGGTTATCATTGTCACTTATTATTGGTCTATAAGGGCAGTGAGCGCTGTAAAACTTATGGTATAGCAAAACAGGTGGGTGATTTATGGAAGTCTATTACGGGTGATTTAGGCTGTTATTTCAATTGTCACGATCCTGACTATCTTAAGCAATTCTCTGATCTTAATCGTTTAGGTATAGGGATGATTTATCGTAAGGATAAAGACCAAGTGAATAATATGTTGAATACTGTGAAATACTTAGTTCGACCTGAAAAAGAAAATCAGCATCTACGTGTGAAGTGTAAAAAACGTATGCGGACATTTGCATAATGAAAAAAATCTCAGACCTACATTATCTAAGGGAGAAACACTCGTTCTCAAACAGGTCTGTACTAATACAAACCTGTTTTGACTAATTCTGAGATTAAAATCATGCAAATTCATTGTCCTTATTGCCACTCCGATCAAATCCATCGAATGACTCAACATATTCCACATGAACGTAATGAGAACCCGAAATCATTGAATGCTTCAATCAATATGGCGAGCATCGGTGCTACCTTAGCCAAAACCTTACCGATGCCTATTCCTATTACCCCATGGGTAGGAGGTCTAGCAGGTGCAGTGATTGGCGGGATTATTAGTAGAGTATTTGAGCCACCTGCACATTCAGCACCTATACCTATGAGTTACTTTTATTGTGCCAACTGTCAGCAAAGTTTTTATTGAATATAGTTTAAAACTTAAATTTTGGTATTAGGTCAATAAAAACCGATTTGTATATTGTACAAGTCGGTTTGTTTGAAAAGGAAAAAGAGCAAATGGTTCTTTTTTTGTCTGAAAAACTAAACGAATCGATAAAACTTTCCATTAATTTTTATATCAACATGTTTGACCTGTTTTTCTGGACAGGGCATCAGTGAAACATTTAGCCCCATATCAGTTAAAGTTTCACCATCTAGACTCCATGTATCTACTTCACATGAATGACCATCTTTCGCTGTTATTTTAACTTCATTAATCAGCATATCAGGGAACCCAATAGGTTTACCTAAACTTATTGATTCTATTAAGGTAGGCTTATCCAAATTCATACTGTACATAAAGTATAAACGTGGGACAGAATCGTTATAACAATCCACACTGTATTCGTTAGCACCACAACTTTCAACGACTGGGATGGATTGAGAATCTGACTGTGTATTGGCTGTTTTTGAGTGCTGTAATTCAGCTGCTGTAATAGAGGGGTTAGTCTCCAGAGTAGATAGTTGACTTGCTTCAGGTTGAGACACCTGTGATTGATCAAGATTAATATCTGATGGAACGTTACTGAACCGTACCATGTTTGTCGGAGACTCAACATTCTGAGAAACTACTCCGATGAAAAAATCAAACTATACCCCTGAAATCAAAGAAAGAGCGGTTCAACTTGTTATTGAATCCGAAAAAGATTA
>WNDP01000114.1 GCA_009912575.1 Acinetobacter bereziniae | reverse complement strand
CATTACGTCCAATGTTGGGGTTAATGGCTGAGTGTTTATATCCAGCCAATGGCAAAATCAAAGAAGCCGACTTACGTCGTATGCAGTTGCACTTAAATGCACAGATGGCAGGGGATTTAGAAAAATTTCTACAAGAAACACAAGCTAAACTCACAGGCTTACTGTCCACTGCAACAACACTGGGGGCTTCAATTTTGCAAGCCTTTACCAGCATTGTAACAGGTGGATTGCCAAGCATCGCTTCAGCAGGTGCAACAGCTGAAAAGCGAGACTCCAACCTACAATTTAGCAATTGGGCACAGCCATTGATTGATTTGTTGGGCACACCCGCACAGGCGGATATGACTGCAAAGATTTCAGCGCCTAATTTAACTTTGCAAACGGAAGTGCAAAAAGCAACCCCACTACTTGCCACAGCGATCCAACAACACAGCAATGCGGGTACTCGATATAGCCTAGCTTGGTTGATTCAAGAAACCCTAAGTGCTATTCAAACACAGGGTAAAAAAGCCACAGCCAGCGTACCCCTCAACCAAACAGGCGAACATGAACAGCATATCAATGGTGATATTTTAGAGTTTGTGACCTTACAACCTGATGCATTAAATGATCCGATTTGTGCAACTCAACTCGCTGATTCAATGCCGAGTGACTCAGCAACCAAACACAGTATCAGCTATGCGATTGGTGCTGAACGGGTCAATCATGCAGACTTCTATTTACCCAAGGTGGGTTTTGCCTTTAGCCGACAATATAACTCACAGATGAATGAGTTTGACTACAGTATGATCGGCGCACGATGGATGATGCCATTTTCCAATGTGATCATACATAACGAAAAGGGTTACTTATTTATCGACAGCAATGGGCGCAAACACCAACTACCAGCCTCGATTGTCTATGAAAGCTATCAGGTTCCCTTTGAAGGCTTTACTGTCGCACCGCATGAACAGGGAGATTTATTACTCAACTTTGGTTCAGACTGGAATTTCCATTTTCATAGTTTTAATGCTGGAAAACATTACCATCTGGTCCAACAATTCAATGAACAGACCGATGAAAAAGTTGTACTGACCTATTTATTATATGAACAATTTGCCTACTTGCAGTCCATTGATTTCCAATTGAAACGTGGCAAACATTTACTCAAATTTGCTTTTAACGAACAAGCCAAAGTCATTGCCGGATTTGTTGATGAACAAGCAGAACCTTTAGCACGTTATGAATACGATGCACAGGGCAACCTGATTAAAGCTATGGATCAACATGGGCATACGCGCAGTTATGAATATAACCAAGCCCATCAATTGACCCGTTATACTGATCGTACAGGGCGTGGACAAAACATCCGTTATGAATCGACCTCGCCCAAAGCCAAAGCGATTGCAGAATGGGCAGATGATGGCAGCTTTAAAACCCGCTTAGAATGGCACCCACGCCTACGCCAAGTTGCGGTCTATGATGCCTATGATGTGCCAACCTATTACTATTTCGACTTAGATGGTTTTACCTACCGTACCCGTTTAGCCGATGGTCGAGAAAAGTGGATTTCCCGTGATCGTGAAAAACGCATTACCCGACAAATAGATTTTGCAGGCTTAGAAACAGAGCAAGTCTATAACGATCAAGACCAACTGGTAAAAATAGTACAGCCAAATGGCGGCATCATCCTGTTTGCCTATGATGAAGAAGGTAACCTGAGCGAAACCAAAGATCCTGAAGGCAATATCTGGAAGAAAGAATATGATGCAGATGGCAATGTCAGCAAAGACATTAACCCACTAGGGCAGACCACCCAATATAAATATAACAATGACAACCAATTGGTTGAAGTGATTGATGCCAAAGGTGGCTCAAAGAAAATCCAATATAACGACCTTGGGCAAATGGTGTCCTATACCGACTGTTCAGGAAAAAGCAGTGCTTGGGAATATGATGAAGACGGAACACTGACAGCACAAGCTGCTGCGGATGCACAACAAGTCCAATATCTGTATAGCACACATGGCAAAGACAAAGGGCAGTTGCAAGCCATCATTTATCCTGATGGATTAAAAGAACAATTCGAACACGATGAAGAAGGACGCTTACTCAAACATACCGATAGCAAAGGCTTAATCACCCAATACCAATACAACCCAGTTGGGCTATTAGAACAACTCATTGATGCCAATAGACATCAAATCGGCTACCAATGGGACAAACAAGGTCGGATTCAAAAATTGATCAACCAAAACCATGCTGAATACTTATTTGACTATAACCGTTATGGGCAATTGATCCGTGAACAAGCCTTTGATGGTGAAGAAAAACACTTTAGCTATCATGACAATGGACAATTGTTCCAAATCCGCCAACCGAATATTCTAACCCAATTTGGCTATCATCCGGATGGAGCAATTGCATCAAAAACCTATACCCATTTGCAGACTCGGCATAGCCAAGTTGAAGAATTTGAATACAACCTGAACCATCAACTCAGTAAAGCGACCAATGCAGAAAGCCAAATTGACTTTTATCGCAACCCACTTGGACAATTGGTACGAGAACATCAACATTACAAAGTCCCGAATCTGCCTGCACTGAGCGCAGTGCTACGTTACGAATACGATGAATTGGGCAACTTGACCCAAACCATTCGACCCGATGGACAAGTCCAAGCCAATCTCAGCTATGGCTCAGGGCATATTTATGGCATTGCTTTTAACCAACAAGAAATGGTGGCATTCCAGCGAGATGATTTACACCGAGAAACCACACGACTGCTTGCCAATGGCTTGGTGCAAAACAAAAACTATAATGATGTGGGCTTACTCAGTTCACAAATCATTCGACATGAACAAGAAACACTCGATCAGTTACAACAATCCCAATTACAACAAGCAAAACATCAAGCAGAACGACATTATCACTATGATAACAACTACCTCCTGACTCAGGTGGATGACAGCCGATTAGGTAAGTTAAGCTATCAATACGACCCAATTGGGCGCTTAATTAAAGCGCAAAACCCGTATAGTTCTGAAAGTTTTAGTTTTGATCCTGCGGGGAACTTGATCGACCCGATTGCGACACAAACGTCACAAGTTAAAAATAACCTGATCACCCAATATCAAGGCAAGCACTACAAATATGATGCGCAAGGCAATGTGATTGAAACCACGCAATCAGGTCAGACTTTAAAGCTGACTTGGGATAACCTCAATCGTCTGATTCAAAGCGATCACAATGGTCAAATCACAAACTATGGTTATGATGTATTTGGACGTCGATTATTTAAGAAAAATACTACTGAGGATAGTCTAACCTTATTTGGTTGGGATGGTGACTTGATGATTTGGGAGTCGCAACGATCAAACAAAGAAGAAGAAAACTACACCAAACATTATGTCTATGAACCAGATAGCTTTGTACTGTTATTACAAACAGGCTATACCCGTTTTATTCAACTGATAGAAACACCTGATTATCGTCAGTTCCAAGATGTCCCTTATTCGATTTATAAAGACCCAATATGGAAAACAGAAACGAGAAAAAACAAAGCTGAATTGGAGCGTGTTGCGTTTTATCACTGTGACCAAGTGGGAACACCGCAAACTTTAAGTAATGAGTTAGGCGAGTGTATTTGGGAAATCAAACAGGACACATGGGGCACAATACAAGAGATCAAAACTGCAAATGAATCCAATCCACTTGAGCAAAGTAATCTAAGATTCCAAGGGCAGTATTACGATAAAGAAACAGGTTTACACTATAACCGTTATCGTTATTACGAGCCGTATAGTGCAAGGTATCTGAGTAAAGATCCAATTGGGTTATTTGGTGGGTTAAATAACTCGGTTTATGTAAGTGATCCAAATCAGTGGATTGATCCGATGGGGTTGATGGCAGGAAATAATAAAAGAGATCCTTTTCAAAATACTGAAGGGGTTTCTCCTTCTACCTTATATATAAATAAAATTATACAGAAAGATAGGGATCAACGTAGAGAGCATTTTAAAGAGATAGAAGCTAGAGAGACTGCTAGTAGAAAAGAGAGTGAACGATTAGCACAGAAAGAAGCAGAGTTAAAAAGAAAAGAAAAACGAAGAGAATATAGTGGACAAATGGGAATTAATCAAATGAATGTACCTGGTAAACCTATTACGCCACAAAAGACCTTGAATCAAATGGCAAAAGAAAATATAAAGACATCAGGTACGATAGGAACTTTTTCTACAAAAGCAATTGGTGGCTTTAGTGGGGCTGTAGGATTAGCAAATTCGGAAACTCTTGATGGTAAAGTTAAAAAATGTGGACTAGTTTTTGTATGTCCCTCATTTGGAGCTGTCGTTCAAGTTACTGGTAGTGTACAAAAGATGGTTAGCACATCTGAGTTAAATTCAGGAATAAGTGCATCTTCATGTGTAAATGGTTCTGGGAGTGCAGTAGTTGGAGCAACAGGTTCAGTGTGTACAACTATGTATGATTCTAGTGGGATGGATTTAAAAAATGGAAAAACTGGTATTAAGACATTCAATGATTATAAAAATGTTGATAATTATACGGGATCAGTTGGACCTGCTGTAGGGGTTGCGCTTGGATCAGATGTTTCATTTTGTCCTCAAATTACGATTTGTAGTACACCAAAATAAATTTTATTTTTAAAGGAATCTTTATGAGAGTTTTATTGTTAATCCCATACCTTATGCTATTAGTAAGCTTAAATGGATGTATAAATTCAAATACTGAATCCAATCGGTTTGATGTTATAAAAGTACCATGTGAAATAAGCAATGCGAATGGAGTAATTGGTTGTGGTAAAGTCCCTATTAGTATTAATGATGAGGTGAACAAAAAGCTTTATCCAAATTGCAATATAGATTTTAATAATTTTAATGAAAATGAAAAGAAATGTTTGGAAGAAAATTATACTAGACCAGCTGATGCATATATCTTAGGGAATTTAAAATATTATGGGAAATATTTTAATAAGAGCGAAAGTGAAGGGTTTAAACTTATAAAATTTTCTGCAGATAATAATAACCCTGAAGCTAATGCATGGTTAGGAGATTATTATTCAAGAAAAGGAGAAATTCAAGAATCAATTAAATATATGAAAATAGCAGCAGATTTGGGTAGTCCTTTAGGAATGCATAATTTAGGTGCAAGATATATTAGAGGCATTGGTGTAGAAAAAAATTCAGAAAAAGCGCTATTTCTATTAAACAAATCAAAGGAATTTATTCCAGCCTCTTATTCTGAAATAGCATTGTTAGATTTACAAAAAGGAAATGTTGATGGTTTTATTGATAATAATAATATTGCTGTTGAAAAAAAATATTGGTTTGCACTTGTTGATTTAGCTTCTTTATATTTAGGTGAAATGCCAAACTTTGAAGAATATCGTGATCTAAAAAAAGCTGATTTATTGGCGGACAAATTAATTGAACATGATGTGATAGTTGGTGATTTTGTTAAAGCAAAAGTATTGCATTATCAAAATGTTATGACTCCTGAAATTTGTGAGTTGTATAAAAAATCTTTTGAAAATGGATATATGCCTGCTGGTATAAATTTAGGTGCAGAATACTTATCAGGAGGTAATTGTGCTAAAAACTATAGACAAGCTTTGGATATTTTTTTAATGTTATTAAATTCTAAAGATGATGAGATTAAAGCTGTATCTGCATCAAATTTAGGATATATGTATTTAAATGGATTAGGTGTATCAAAAAACAAAATTAGAGCAAAAGAGTTTTTGGAAATAGCAGTAAAAGGGGGGTATGAGCCTGCTAGGGATATGTTGAAAGAATTATAAGGTCTAAATTTTTATACATGATCTCTTAAATAAAGTTATTTGAGAGATTAAATAATTATAGATTATAAATGTAAAATTTTACTCTAACCGAGTGAAGTGAACAAGGTTCATATCAGGAGAAGAGTAATGAAAAAAATGCTTCCTTTTTTTTAATTATTTTATTAGTAGCTTGTGTAAAAAATAATAATATTGATAAAGGTCAAAGTAATGATCCTATAAATGAAGAGCTAAAACATGAAGCTAAAGAAACTTTTAAAAATAAATTACAAAATGAAGGAAGTTACAAATCGTATTCTTCTAGTGATGTCTTTTATGAAATCAGCTCTAATAATTTATCCTTGCAACAATTCAACATTATCAAAAAAAATATGATTGAAGACAGGGCGTGGGTCTTTTTAAAAAAGAAAGACCAAGCATATATTTTTTGCCAAGGAACAAGGCAATTAGAAGTTATTCCTCCACAAGAATTAGTAGGAAATAAAATTTTAGGTAGTGGAGATATAGGTAGGCAAATAGAAAATAAATGGAATATTATATTAAGTCATACCATAAATGGAACATTAAATAGGTGCTACTTGAAAAGTAAATGATTTTGGTATTTATTAATAAAATTAAAAAAATAAGTGGTTAGAAATTTAAGCTGATTTAATTTAAGGGAATTTAATTATGGAGATTTTTTATGTTGAGAAATTTGATATATATAACATTGATATTTAATTTTGCATTTGTGTTTTTGCTTAGTAGTTGTACAAACTCAAAGGTAAATACGATTGATGAGAAAAATTCAAATATAATTTTTGTCCCATGCGAAATTGCTAATGAGTATGGTAAGATTGGATGTGGAAAAATTCCTATAAGTGTAAATAATGAAGTGAATAGTAAACTTACACCACATTGTCAGATAGACTTTAAAAATTTTAATGATAGTAGCAAAAGCTGTTTGGAGAAAAATAGCAAAAGACCAGCGGATGCATATATCTTAGGAAATTTAAAATATTATGGAGAGTTTTTTGATAAAAATGAAATTGAAGGTTTAAAATATATCGAATATGCGGCAGACCATAAGAATCCACAAGCAAAATTTTGGATTGCAAAAAAACTGGAAGCTGAAGGTAATATTACTTCTGCTACTAATTTAATTAAAGAGGCAGCAAATTTAGGAAATCCTTTGGCAATACATAGTTTAGGTGCAAGATATAGCAGAGGAATTGGTGTAGATAGAAATTTAGATCAAGCATTATTATTATTAAATCAATCAAAAGAATTTATTCCTGCCTCTTTTTCAGAGATAGCTTTGATTGAACTGCAAAGAGGTGATATAGATGATTTTATAAATAATAATAACATTGCAATTGATAAAAAATATTGGTTCGCATACGCAGATTTAGCAGTTTTATATCTTGGAGAAATGCCTAATTTAGAGGGTTATCGTGACTTAGAGAAAGTTAGTTATTTTTCGAATAAGTTAATAGAGCATAATGTTGCAGTAGGATATGCATTGAGGGCTAGAGTATTACAATATAAATCAGAAGAATTTGCTAATCCTAAAATTTGTGATTTATATAAATTATCTTTTGAGAAAGGTTATTTATCTGCTGGTTTGAGTGTTGGTGCTGAATATTTATTAGGTAATAATTGTTCTAAAAATTATAAATTAGCATTAAATATTTTTAATTCATTATATAGTCAGCAAGATAAAGAAATAAAAGTTATAGCGGCTTCAAATTTAGGATATATGTATTTAAATGGACTAGGTGTTAATCGTGATTTAAATAAGTCGAAAGAATATTTGCAATACGCCTCAAAATTAAGATATCAGCCGGCTACGGAGATGTTGAGCAAAATACAATAATTTTAAGTATAATTCTATTGTTTGAATTATTAAATTTAAACAATATAATTATTTTAAATTAATATTAGGGCTGAAATATAAATTTTATTAACAATATTTTATTTGTATAGATAAAGTAAAATTTAGTTAATTTTTTAAATGCTATTAATAACTTTGGGGGGATGATGCTTTATAAGTTTGTAAAAAATGGAGGTGGTTGTTCTCTTTTAGTATTATATTTTATTTCTGAAATGCTTTATACATGCTTTCATTATAAAGAATGTAGGGCAAGGAGAACACTAAATATATATTTTAATGAATCATTTAGTTATTATTTTTCATTGTTTGTTTTGTTTGTTAGTGTGATTTTTAGTATTCTTATGGTAATTAATTTTTTTATAAAAAGTCTTGATAGTAAGGATTCATAATTTGGGAATCAGACTAAACCAACTCCAATTAATATCAATAGTTTGTAGAGTAAGTAATTATGAAAATTTTGCTGATTTTAAGTATATTTTTAATTTTTAGTGCATGTGCAAATAGTGCTTCATATGAAAATAGCTATGAATTAGAGTTAGCCAAGGCAGGCAATATTGATGCACAATATAATGTTGCAATGAATTTTTTAAATGGAATAGATGGATTTCCTAAAGATGAAAAAGTTGCTAAAGAGTGGTTAGAAAAAGCAGCAAAAAAAGGTGGTGCTTCATCTCAAAATGGATTAGGTATTATGTATTTAAGAGGAATAGGTGGAGAAAAAGATTTAAATAAGTCAGAGTATTATTATAGATTGGCGGCTAACCAAAATCATGAAAATGCTCAACTTCAATTAGCACTAATATTGCTAAATAAAGTCAAAGACAAAGACAAAGACAAAAATATAAATAAAGCTATAATCTGGTTAAAGAAATCTGGAATGCAAGGAAACATTGAAGCTCAACAAAAGTTAAAAGAACTTGGTGTGAAAATGTAAAAATCCTGTATATGAGTGCAGATACAAAAAAAAGATGTGCAATTATCAAGAACAAATTATTTGGGGTACTAAATTAGGTGCTAATTCTACAACAGGTTATAAAAAAGGACCAAGATTGGAATAAAAATAATCAGAAGGATAAAGAGTAGAAATTAGTGTAAGTTTATGTAAGATTATAGGAAATCATGATGTTAGAATTTTTTATTACTTTGCTGTCATCTTTTTTAAGAATTAAGAATAAACCCTGTCTAACTTTCTTTTTAAGAACTGTTATCATAAGTGTGATAACAGCATTGTTTTTAATTTTTTTCAAATCAAGCGATAAAGATATAATGAAAAGTTTAAATTGGTTGGCTGGTTGTTCTTTATTTTTTGGATTAGTTATAAGCTTTATTGCAGGGATATCTGAAATTGGAAGAGAAAATGTTGAAAAATAAGCATCAGATCTTAAAATTTAAGGTAATTATGATGAGAAATTTTTTATTCTATTGCTTAGTGTTTAACTTTATGGGGTGTGGTGAGTTGACACAACAACCAACTGAAATTCAACAAGCACAGATTGATGGGAAAAACGAAGTGAGTAAATGGTTTAAAAATTATAATCCTGTTATGAGTTCAGAAATCATCACGACACGTTATGTGAGTTATGTGTTAACTTTAGATAAAAAGTATAACTCTGATATAAATAAAAAAATTATTTCAGAATGGTTGGAAAATGGCTGGAGAACAGTTACAGATGATGAAGGTAAAAAATTTTATTGTGATAAAAATGGAAATATCATGGAGGTAGTTACACCTTATTCAATAAACAATAAGAAGATAAATGGAGTTTTAGCTGCCCAGCAAGAAAGTGAATGGTTAGTTGGTTATCAGTATCGTATAGGTGGAAATTATGAGTGTAGAGAATAAATGCATTTTACTTTTTATTATAAGAAAATTATTTTGTTAATTGAACTATGAAATCAGTATTTTTATATTTTGTGATGTTTTTTTTAATAGGCTGTGGCGAAATAAATAAAGAGCCTAATAATACTCATGAAAATGAAATTAATGCAAAAAATGAAATCAGTAAATGGTTTGAAAATTATCATCCCATTATGGCTTCAGAAATTATTACCACTCGTTATATACTTTATGTTTACACATTAAACAATAAATATAATCCTGATATTAATAAAAAAATCATTTCAGAATGGGAAAAAAGTGGTTGGCGTGCAGTAAAAGATGAAGATGGTAAGAAATTTTTTTGTGATAACAATGGGAATATTATAGAAACAGTTGAACCTCTATCGATCAATAATAAAAAATTAAATGGAATTGTGGCAACTCAATTAGATGATATTTGGCAAATAGGGTATTCGTACAGAGCAGGTGGAAATGATGAATGTAAATAATTAGGGTGTATTGAAACTTTTACACTAAAAATAGCAAAGTAGTAAAATTAAATTGTCAAATAAAATTATTTCGAATCAGAAAGCGAAGAGGAAAAATAGAATGTTGACAATTATTGCTGAAGTAATCATTTGTTTCTAATTATGAAAGTGAAAATATCCATATTTAATTAGTTTTTTTAAAGGGATAATTTTAGGTGTGTCTGGTTTTATTTTAGGAATGCTAATTGATTTTTTTAATAATGATTTAATGGATGTAGAAAGAATAATATTATCTTTTTTTGCATCATTAGGAATTGGTTTGTTAGCTTCTTTATTCTTTATAGGATGTAAATGGTTAGATTTAAACTCAAAAAAATAGCTGAAAAATAAAGCGTAATTAATTATGCTTTATTTTTTGATAGATAGTATATCTGAATTTTTTGGAAGTCATTTTAGATGTAATAATCATCCTGTTTTGTATTTTTTTATCCGTTCAATAATTCTTGGAATTTTTATTTTTTTTGTTAGCACTCTTTATGCTTATTTAAAAATTGATGACTTTGGAGTTGGTGATATTGTTTTTAATTTATTAAACGGGATTTTAATTGGATTTATTACGTCAATATTTATTTTGATTTGGGGTAAAATTGTAGAATTTATAGATAGAATTTCACAGAAATAGTAAAATGTTTTTATATAAATATTTTAAAGTTAATTTTAAATATTGTTGATGATTTTGATAAAGATGATGGAAATGAATTTTAAAGGATAATGTAGTAGGAATTAATTTGTCAACTTTTTGGAATAATAAGAGAATTATTGATTGAACAGGTTGTTTAGTTTTTTAATTTTTTGATTTCAAGGAAAAGTAATGTTAACAATGTTAGTAGAGATAATAATGAGTGTATTCATTGCTAACTTTAAAGCAGTAGAGCATCCTATTATTAATTTTATTATACGTGGCTTTATAATCGGGCTAACTTGTTTTTTAATAGGTTTATTTTCATCAATAGTAAGTGGTTCAAACTTTTCCTTTATTTTTGCTTTAAAAGTTTGTTCAGTGGTTGGATTAGTTGGAACAATATGGGTTTTTTTAATAGAATTTATCTTTGGGGTTAAAGACAAAAAGTCATCATAAGGTCTCTTTCTTAAGTCAAAAATATGATGTCGAACGAATTATATGGGTAAGAAAAGTACCTTTTTCCTCTAAAGGAAAGGTTAAAAATGACAAGGATTTTATGTTGATTTATGGTTTTTAAGTAACTTATTAAAGATGCTTAATTTTTGATGAATCAACAGATAAAGATTCGATTGATAGAAATTATTTGATCATGAATAGTTCAAAATCTGCTAATGTTTCTACAAGGGTTTTTAACTTAGAGGGTAATATAGATGTTGGATGGGATTATTTTAATTTTATTTTTATCATCACTGCTAATTTATGTTGTTTTGTTTTGTGTAATTCGATTTTTTTTGTTTAAATATTTTATGAGTAAAAATATTGTAATTGATTATTTAGATTTTAATTTAAAAAGTTTTCAGCATACTAAGTATCTTTATAAAATAGTTTTTAAAGGTTTTGATAGTCATGATTATTATGCAAAAAAAATAAGATTTTTATATTTTACACCGATTGGTTTTTTATTTATTTTTATTGTTTCAATTTTTTTAATGTTGATTTAATTTATGATGTACAGTCTTGTTTTTTGTTTTGGCCTAATTTTAAAATACTCATTCTATTAATTTTAATGAGCTGTGTAAGAGTGAAGTATGGTGAAATTAACTTAAAGGTGTGATGTACATGTGAGAACTGATATTAACACTGCGAAAACTTAAGAATTATGTACAAGTTGTAATATTAGAACTGTTATAGTTATGCAAAGAGTCGCTAATAAGAAGATTGTTTAAGGAGTGAAAAAATAATTAAAGATTATAATTTCGGAGAAGTGAAAGGATATCTTGTCGAAAGTGCATACTCTTTTTATGATAAGGTAAGCGTTAAGACGGATAAAAGTGAAAATGAATAGGTTAATTTAACAAGGTTTTATATGCAAAAGTTTCTGTTGACTGTGTTGATTGCATTGAGTGGATGTACAACAAATAATAATAAAAATGCTCAATTTGAAGTTGAACGTTTAAATTATATTGCTGGTTGTTCTGAATCTGGGGGATTTGATGAGAATACATGTAAATGCTCTTTTGATTATTTAGTGAAAAATTTCAAAACAGATTTTTATAAAGATCCAGAGGTATTAGATGAAACGAATAAAAAATATAGTGAATTTGTAGTGTATTCAAAAAGAGCTTATCAACTGTGTACTAAGAAGTAAAAGTGAAAAAGATTTTTAATTTTTTATTTCTTTCTTTAGGTTTAATATATTGTTTATTTAGGATTATAAGCTGCTCTCTTTATTATTATTGTGGAGTGAGTGGCAAGTTCTTGTTAGTGGAACCTCTTTCTTTTGATTATTATTGGACAATTATTTTAAATTCTATAATGCTGACTATTGCTATAGTAGTAATAATTTTTCCTTTAAAGAAATAGTCAGAAGTTATGATTTAAACATATTATTTAAGTTGTGATAATTCATCGTAAGCTAGAGAATTACTCACTTGAGCAGATTTCTCAAACCAGGTTCTTGAAATTGATAGATTTTTATCAACACCCAAGCCATCTCTATAGATTTTACCTAAATGATATTGTGCGCCACTGTCACCTTGATTTGCAGCTTTTAAAAACCATTGATATGCTTGTGAATAATCTTGTTTTATACCATCACCTAAAAAATACATAAGCCCTAAATTATATTGAGCATCAACCTCACCTTGTTCAGCAGCTTTTATATACCATTGAGATGCTTTTAGTTTATCTTGTGACACTCCATGCCCATGTAGATACATATTACCTATATTATTTTCAGCAGCAGAATACCCAGCATTAGCTGCTTTTAAATAATATTCAGATGCTTGAGCGTAATTTTCTTGTACACCTATTCCATCTTTATAAAAATTACCAAGCTCATTTAATGATGGTACATCGCCTAAAGCAGCTGCATCTTCAAATAACTTTTTTGCTTGAGCATAATCATTTTTAATACCTGAATCACTACTTAGAAGAATAGCTAAATTATATTTCGCTTTTGCATATCCTTTATCAGCCGATAATTCATACCATTTAAATGCTTCTATAATATTGGGTTTTAGGTCTTTATAACCATCTGTGAACAAAACTCCCATATTATATTGAGCTTCTGGATCACCTTGTTCAGCTTTAGATTTAATCTCATTGACATCAATAGCGGAATTATTAGCGCTATATTGTTGATTAATGTTGTTGTCATCAGTTGATTTAGCACAGCCTGAATTTAAAACACTAAATAAACAAATTGTTAGAAAAATTTTTCTTGTATAAAACATATTTTATCTCAAGCAGAATAACGTCAAAAAATTATTTTGATATTCGTTAAATTCTCATAGTAACATGAGCTGAAAATAATAAACAAACTTAAATTATATAATCAACTTTCCCACTTAAACCACTTGTCTCAAGTCGCGAGCTGTTTCCTGTAACAACGGCAAAATATGCGTAATTAAATAATCTTGAGTAGTACGAATCGTTGGAGACACAATATTTAAAGCTGCAACTACATCGGCATTGGCATCATAGATCGGTACGGCAACAGCGTGCACGCCTAACTCATGTTCTTCACACGAGTAGCACCAATCTTGTTCTTTAATCTCATGCAACAAAGCTAAAAATCCTTCACTGTCAGTGTGGGTATATTTCGTCAAACGTTTTAAAGGATATTTTTCTAACCACTCTTTTTGCTGATCTACATTTAGATGTGCCAACAAAATTTTACCTGCGGATGTGGCATGAGCAGGGAGTCGGTTTCCCAAATGCAAACCATAAGGATTAACACGGTCAGTTTGTTGATGCGCTGCACTGCGTGCAATGGTAATGGCTTCATAACCATCCAGTACCATCACTGAATAAATCAGTGATGTTTGATTGGTGAGTAAGTTTAATAAAGGCTGACAAATTTTAGGTAAGGGAGATCCATCCAAATACGCACCTGAAAACTTTAAAATTTTAGGGGTTAAATAATAATAATGACCATCAAAGTCCAAATATCCCAAGTACTCTAAAGTCAGTAAATGTCGACGTGCAGCAGCACGGGTCATGCCTGTCTTCTCTGCGGCTGTACTCATATTTAAGCGATGACGTTCAGGGCCGAAGCATTCTAAAATTGCCAAGCCTTTTGCAATACCTGCAATAAATTCTTCATGCCGAATTACCTTTTTATTTTCATGATGATGAATCAAGCGGCGATTTTTATTTTGATCATTTTCCATAATTTAGAGTATTCCTACCTAATCCGTTGCCGAAGCATTATTCTAATCGAAACACGACTAATTTAGTTGGATAATGTTCGATGATCGAACATTAAAAATAATAATCGAACAAAATAGCATTTAGAGCATAGAAGTCTGATCAAAATTTATCAAGAATAAAGATAAGAAATCCGAACAAAACACTCAACTTAGTTTTATCGACTTTTAGGATGAAAAAGTTGAGTGCTACACAGTACAGGAAGTAGTCAGATGATTGATAAGCGTGCCGGCTCATTGACAGAGGTTTTGTCACAAATCAAAGATGGTTCAACCATTATGATTGGGGGCTTTGGAACCGCAGGGCAACCCGCAGAACTGATTGATGGATTGATCGAGCTTGGGATTAAAGACCTTGTTATCGTCAACAACAATGCAGGCAATGGTGATTATGGTCTGGCCAAACTCCT
>WNDP01000113.1 GCA_009912575.1 Acinetobacter bereziniae | reverse complement strand
TACGTTGTGATGAAAAGTAAAGCTTATCAAGCTCACTTGCTGTTTGTCGCACGGCGATAACTGCACCAGTAGCTAGAGCCATAAGGGCAACTTTAAGTGAAGCTGATTTTAGCTCTACACGCCCCATTGCATCCTGCATTTGACCCAAACCGGTATTATCAGTTTTAAAACCTAATGCAACCATGAAGTTGCGAATTACATCACCATCAGCCATATGGCTACTCTTTATGAGAATATATTCTTTAAGTTTATTAATAGAATGGTTCTATATCTATCTTTTACCATCGTTTAAAACGATTGTTTTTTATATTTATTAAGGTTAAGCCATTAAGATTGATCTTATGAAAAGTTATCCATTCTAACTATACAAAACGCCGTTAAAGCTTACTAGAAAAGCAATGAAAAGGAAGTGACCGAGATTAAGGCGGACGTGTTGCAGTTGCTATAGGTTATTATGTAGTGGTTTAATCACTAAATATTGTCATATGAAGCTATATACTGCAATATACTCCCATATATTCAAACATAACTACAAGTTAGTGTAATTTCTTAAATTGGGTGCGAACATGACACATTATGCCTTGGAAGTCCCTACTAAAAGCTCAGTAAGGAAAGCAGGCGATAAACTTAAAGACTCATCACTAGACCACACTGAAGCCCTCGATGTTCTCTCTGCGTGGCGTGCATTGCATTCTTATCCTATCAATACATTTCAGGCTACATTGAGAGGTAAAGTAGAATCGCTAGGCTTAAAGAAAGCTATTATTGCACAACGTCTTAAACGGTTGCCCTCAATCAAAGACGTTTACGCACTTTATGACAACCTATTGCAATCTAATAGACGCTTTGAACACGAACCACAGTTACCCCCCAAGGATTACATCCAGCAACCTAAAAACGATGGTTATAGATGCTTACACCAAGTATTTAAGTATAAATCACGTATTCACCCTGAATTAAATGGGCTTTGCATTGAATTGCAGATTAGAACGCATTTACAACATGCTTGGGCTACAGCAGTCGAAACACTAGGAATTGTAGAAAAGTCATCTTTTAAAACTGGTGAGGGTAGCGAGGATTTTAAGGCTTTCTTTAGGATAACAAGTGCATTATTTTCGATTAAAGAGGGTACTCCATTATTAGATGAATATAGTCAGTATTCATTTGATGAGTTAAAGGAACAGGCAAGAATACTTGAGCAAAAGTTACAGGTATTTATCAAGCTTAGGGGCTTGAGCATTACTAATCGGCATATTGAATCGACCACAAGTGAATCAGCCGACTACCATCTAATAGAGTTATCAAAAGTTGATGAAGTATGGCGTGTTAGTCTAACCCCATTCACCAAAGCTCAATTGGATATAGCGGAGCAGATGTATGAACTACGAGAACACAAGACAAAGAATAACCCCAACTTTGATGTTGTCTTGGTATCTGTTGGTAGCTTAAAGCAATTAAAAAAAGCATATCCCAACTACTTCCTTGATACTGAGGAGTTTATAAAACAACTTGGCACAATGCTTAAATAATTAAAGTCCCTTAATTGGGACTTTTTTATAACATTGCCTTAGACGTTCAGTGAATAGAAAATCATATTAACTCACTAAAACAATTAAATTATTCTGATATTTTCGTCAACAAAAACACTAAAGATTTAGATATACAAGATTCTTGAATTTAGGTTGACAGGAATCATTTAAAATCATGACAAAAATCACCATCAAACCCATTTATAGCAAGGCTTTAGCCCTTTTTGATAAATCTCCACTCTGTCAACCTACGTCAACCTAAAAAGTGCATTTCGTATAGCTACGTATAGCAAAAACTTGGTTATATTTTAAATCAAGTTAAAAGCCACCATTCCATCCAAGTAAAATGGCAAAGCATGTCAAAATAAACGAGCTTAAATCTTGTTGTACAAGGCAAGGTAGTGCAATTTACTTGGACGGCTCTATATTTCAAACTACTTTAAAATCCTAGTGAGAGCCTCACCAATAAAAAATCACAGCCCTTTTATGTAGATTGTTGAAAGTAGTGTTTTGTCCAAGTACGTCCAAGTAAATCCTTACAGCTACGTACAATAAAATAAGTAAAAAAGAGCTTAAATCTTGTCATACAGGACACAGGCAATTTACTTTGACAGACCCACACATAAAACAGCATGTATATTCAATTGAAAGCCTTACCAGCATTGTATTACAGCCGTTTTAAGTGAATTTTTTAAAATGGCGTTTCGTCAAGGTACGTCAAGGTACGTCAAATAATAAACCGAGCTTTGTCATGTTATGTCATGCAAGATAGGCGCAAATTTAGAGATATAAGGACAGCTTATTTTGGCGATACAGCCCACCGATTAAAATTCGTATGTATGCCAAGCACTATAGGGGACACGGCGATTTTTGATCTTTAATTATGTATCACTACGTATCACAAGATCGATTTAAAACATGGTTCTAATACGGCGCTTTTGTACATGGTGTCTTGCTGTACGTAGCTGTACAGAGGTGAGTTTATGGTAGCACTAATATTTTCCTTGATGAGCTACCAATCAAAAATAGTGTAAAACAGGCTATAGCCTATATGTGGCAAGGTATACCGCTATTTTATGGTTGTTTGATTTTATCAAGGTACATCAAGGTAAATGCTGTAATTAGTAATAAAACAAAGCATGAAAAGTTATCTATTCCATCAACGTAATTTTAGAGGGCTTCATGGGGTTGTTTTGTAGATCGATTAAAACAACCCTATGCACGGCGCATCTGCACCATAAGTTAATGGAGCAGGATTATTACTTCTCATTAAGTTTAGGATGGGATTTTTAGAGGTTGTTTATAGTTGTCATACTTCGCTGAACATTTAGAAAATTTAACATCAAAAAACACAGTAAAACGCTACACCAGTGACGACAAGATTCAAGAACACAAGGGTAGTCATTAATTTTAAAGCATAGTTATTTTGACCATCCCCCTACATAGATTTGAAGTCTTAAAACTATAGGACGCTGGTTCATCTCCCAGAATGACCACTGAATTGAGATGGATAAAATAATAATATTGATTTGAGTTGGACTCCCAATTTATCCACCAAACTAGAATGTAATAATCCTAGCAACAAATAATTTGTACACTGTGGTGTACACTGGGTTTTTTAATAATTAAATTGTGTTTATTTAACAATGTCTTGTGTGTTGAGTTCAATTGTCGCCATCGCCGTGCATCCACTTCGCATAGCGTTTCATCATCATCTGCAAACTATGCCCCATCTGGTTTGATACAAACACTGGGTTCAATCCATCCATGAGCATCATCGTTGCATATGTGTGTCGAGCATTGTAAGCAGGGCGGTGACGAATACCGCAAGCCTTCATCGCAGCTACAAGTCTGTTACGTGGTGGCTTCTCATTAAAGAATGGTTCGCCAGTCTCAGGACAAATCATCAAATACTTACTTCGAATATCTCTCTCCTTTTTGTAATTGATTAATTGTTGTGCAGCTTTTTTAGATCGTGGATTTAAACAAACTTCACGTGCCGTATGAGTTTTAGTCACATTCTTTTCTACACCGCGCACCCGGCTTTTATTCACTTTGAACATTCCACTGAAAAAATCAAAATCTGCTTCTTTAAGTGCAATTAATTCAGATGGTCGACAACCGGACCAGAATGCAAGCTCGTAGTACAAGTAATACAAAATATCATCACCTGTTAGATTTGATTTAAGCCAATCGAGTAGGGCATTCATTTCTTTACGACTGAATGGATCAGGAATATCAATCTGTACTTTTTTATTCTTGATGTTCTCAAGTGGGTTTTCAGAAATATATTTATTCTCCATTGCACAATCAAAAATACCACGCAAAGGAATTAAGCAATTATTTAATGTTTTTGCAGTTTGGAAATCACGATCAATAATGGCCTCTTTAATATCCTCTGATGTGATTGAGTGGATTGGCTCAAGTGCGAAGTATGACATCCAGTGATATTCAAGAATATTTAAATAGCCCTTTTTTGTGTCCGAATTACCTTCACAAAATCTAAGGTATTTCTGGGCAACTTCCTGAAATAAAATGCCCTCGTTGAAAATGATTGTATCATCGTCAACTAGTTTACCACGTGCTTTCTCAATATCGCTATCGGTTAAAATTCCCCATTCAGCTTTAATCGCTAATTGGTTTCTAATCTTAGCTGCTGCCGTGATACCCTCTGCACTTGGGGGGTACGGCAACGTGATGTTGTATTCTTTCTTTCTACGCTCGAAATAGATTTGGATAGCGCCGTTTCTGATCCGCACGCCTGTTGGCATCGACTTTGTGCTTTTTGAGTCAACCATTGGTTAAAACCTTTAATCAGATTTCAAAATACACTCGAACGCCTTGTGCTCAACTTCGAGATCGAGCAGAACAAGCTTTGCAAGGAGCTCGACAGGCAAGAGCAGATTACAACAGACAACGTTATGCATCTGCTACAACATCAGAAAAACGAGATACAGATTTTAATCAGAGGGTTGAAATCATATCAAGGAGAACTGAAGCAGAATATCGACAATATACAGACCAAGCTGCCTTCACATCTCAACGAAATCGATCAGATCATGCAAAAGCATCTTCAGCAGAGCAAAGCCCAATTACAACAGACGATCAAAGACAATCAGAATTTGATCAAAGCCCAAATTCAGAACAACACCCAAAGCATTACGCTGTTATTAGAAGATCAGAAGAAACAGTTGCAGCAGCAAGTAAATCAGGCATTAACTCAGTCGATCACTCACAACCCGAAATTAATTCTGAAAACATTTATTCTGATGACGCTTGGAATGTGGCTGCTGAATATTTTAGTAATATTACTCGCCAACTATTATCTCACACAGCCGATTTTAACCAAAAACCAGACCGAAATTTTGACGGACGGCAAGGGCAATCGTTTCCGAGCAATTACCTCCTCGAAATGGATCGATTGCAATACACTGAATTTGAACAAAAAGAAGGTACATCCGACGGAACCGAATATTCATCTGACCTTTCCATGCATTGTGGAGAAATAAGTCATGAAAGAACAGCAATATACGACTATTCAATACCACAACGGCAGCGACACACAGCAGATGATTTTGGATTTACTCGAACAAATGAGTTTAGCTTTGACGCCATCATCGCTGAGTACTATGCAAGACTTGCAAGAAAACGTCGAGAAGATGAAAAAAAGGGTCAGCGTGATCGAGCATTACGAGCAGAGCAACAGAGACGACATGAACAAGATCTTGAAAATCTTAGGCTTCAGCAGTCCGTCAGACTTGAGCCAAGCCGAGATCAGTTTATTTCAGAATATTGGATTGATGATCAGAGAGTTACAATCGAGACAGGAAAAATTAGACAAATTGGAGCAGCAACAGCAGTTACAGCATCAGAAAGAGCAGCGCCTTCAAGAACAGAGCATGTCATGCGCTACACAGATCAGCAGACTAGAGCACTTAACAGCCAGCTTGATCAAGCGCTTCGATGTTCTAGAGAAGCAGGAGACGAATTTGAAACAGTTGCAATTGCAACAGCAACTACAAATCAAATACTTAAACGAGATGATGTTGAATTGTATTCAGAGTATGAGCAATTTAAACAAAATATGCGTCGACTTAGAGAACAAGCAGACGCAGATCAGGAGCATGCAGCAACAATGCAACAGCAATACCAATATGATAGAGAGCATTCAGCAGAACTTACAGCAACAATACTGCAACTTGCAAAGTTCGTTGAAGAAATTGTCAGGTTGATCATGAACTTAATTGCTGCCATGCTGGGGCAGCAATATAACATTCAACGTCAACCACAAGTTGACTCTAAACAGCAGAAATCAAATGACGATGGTCCTGAATTTTAAGCAATCACTTTTAAACATAAGAGTTGTATTTATTTTAGCGTTGCTACTGTCACTGATTGCATTCAACGTTATTTCTGTTTAATCGATAATCACGCAGTCGATTTATACAGTGCACAGTAGCAAGCTAAAAATTCATTAATAATTAAGCGAGTTAAATAGAACGGATTCCCAAAACACGTTGTGCTCGTTCAATCATCTTTTGACGTTGGTGCATTCGGAATGCCCACAATGAAGACAAATTACTCTTTTGATTGAGTTTGGCAACTTCGAGAATTTGCTCATCAGTCATTTCATTCATACACTGACGAATGATTTGATGTGCTTGTTCGAGCTCGTTGAGCAAGGAATTTGCAGTATCAACCGCAATATAAAGATTTGCCAATGTTTGGCGTTGAGGATTTGAAATTGTTTTGCCAAGTTCAACGATAAGTTGACCAGCTTGTTGTTTAGGTGTGCACGTATTTGCACCATGAAGAATTGCGTTCATAGTCGTTTCCTTGTAGATAAGTTTTAATACTTACCTCCATCACTTCTCACGGTAATGGTGGCAGCAAGACAGGGGTGAGAATACCGTTCTACAAGGTACGGCCAGCCAAAGGCTGCCCTGCAAAGCTGCCATAACGACTGCTAAACAGTAGGCAAAAAAATAGCCGCATAAGCGACATTGATTTGCGCTTGTAGAATATAACAGGTTCTCACGCCTGAACACAGATTTTGCTGTGTAAAACTAGGTTAGCTGGGTATCCCTTAACCTGTCAACAATATAAAATGAACTTTTTACATATCTTAACATTAAATAATTAATTGATTATTCTGAAGAAATATTGAATTTCTGACGGCCGGAAAACTTTTTATTAATAGTATCTAGGGACGGCTATGTCAGCCTAATATCTATTCTTTTAAACATTTTAGACTTATCCATAAAATCAAAATAAACACTTTGATGGGATGAATTTTACATAAGCAAAAATCAACCACTTAAATTAAATTTATTGAGACTGAACTGATCGTCCAGAATTTAGTATTAGTCAAATTGACTAAAGCGCTGGATAAAATTAATATGGGCTCGCTGGCCTACATTGCCAGCGGGTTTTAGCAGACCCTTCGTAAACAAAGAAAGAATATAAAGTTTGACTTTATATTCTGCTGTACCCACTCGTCCCTCTTTTCTCTATGGTAGGGCGGAAGGGGGACGTCTTTGTACGTGCTGGTTTCTTTGTTTACCAGTCTGCTAACCCTCTTTCGTTCTGCCACCATTATTTAGCAGTAATTTGGTAGAACTTCTTTTTAAACAAAGGAGCTTCTTATGCTGTATCTATCTTTCCTGATTTGTGCCTCGCCACCTGTTCAACCTTGTTGTGCCTTTCAACGGGGGCTAGACGGGTAACTTTTATTATTCGTCTGTATTAACAAACTTTTTAACAAGAACAATCCAACGGTGGATGGCTAAATCACGCCTATAAAAAATAGACCTTTTTATATTTATATCTGCTGGTGATTGTGAATTGCATTGAACATGCGGGGAACAACCATGACTGAATTAACCAAACCTAAAATTATTCCAATCGAAAATCGTCCACAGAAATCCAAGCTATTTTTAAAATGTGTAGTGGCACCGATTGTGATCTTTTTGATTGTCGCCAAACTCTTTTCCTTTGGATGGTTTGGCTATTTTTTCTTTGGCTTTGACCTATTCTGGTTTGTGATCATTTACTACCTCTATCAATATGGAAATACTTACTTTGACGGAATGACCGAACAACTGAAGCGCCAAGGGGAAACTTTTAACTATCAAAATCGTGGTGTCTGGATTAACTCTCAGGACAAAACCATCATCCTGTTTGATCAGCCTGATCAACGTCTCGTCAAATATCCTTTTGACTACATTACCTCCGTTGGACATTACAATCTGGTTGAAGATCGCTTTAGAACGACAACCACTGTGATCAGTAACCCAATGATGGGAACCCATGTTAATCAACAAGTCCATCGAACACCGATGAAGCGTGAGTTCCAGGTCAATATCGGAACACGGGATCAATTTAAACCAAATTACAGCCTTAAAGTACTGTTTCCTTGGCGTAGCCCTCAAATGGCCAGTGAAATCCGTCAATTATTATCGACTGATCATTATCAATAACAATATATAAATACTAGGCAGTTAATCATGATGATTTCAAAATCATTTATGCCATCAGTTCTGATGATGGCAATCAGCACCGTAATGGTTGGATGTGGTGGCGGTGGTTCGGGAGGAGATTCCAGTTCATCCAATGGCAGTGGAGCGGGTAATCCAGATAATGGCAATACAATCCCTAAGCCCGTGACCTGTGCTGAAAGCCAATTTCTGGAAGAAGGTGTATGTAAAAACAAAGTAGTGCAGAATATCCAGTCACTCCCATTGAGTAACCTGATCCAAGGTCAAAACTATCCATTATCGCTTCAGACAGATCAAGGTCTGGCAGTGACTTTTAGCAGTAACACCCCCAATATCTGTAGTGTAAGTGGTAGTGAACTCAAAGCGCTTAAAGTTGGTCAATGCACTCTGGTACTGACACAGGCAGGGACAGCAAAAGTTCTACCATTGAATAGCAGCATGACCGTCAATGTGACTTGTGCTGCCGATCAATATTTAGAAAATAATGTGTGCGTGAATAAGCTTAAGCAAACCATTACCCCACTCAAAATTAAATACATCCTGATGGGGAGTGTGTATTCACTGGATACTGAATCTAATGCCAAACTTCCTGTCACGATTAGCAGCCTTTCTTCATCAACCTGTACCTATAGTCAGGGCGAACTCAAGGGGATTGGTGCGGGAGTATGTACCCTTAAACTCATTCAAGAGGGTGATACCAAAACACTGGCAGCAGAGAGTCAGACCATCAGCTTTGATGTATTTAAAGCTTCATCCATGAGCGAGGCACCCGATATCAACAACTGTTATGCAGGTAAGCTCAGTGAAAAGTTTAGAAATGAATTTTTGAGTGAAATCAATACAGTTCGTGCCTTGCATGGGCTGCCAAGTATTACATACGACTATGCCCATGAAGATGAGATGATGCAGACGGCGCTGATTCTTGCCGCTAATAACATCTTGACCCATTACCCAGAATCAAACACAAACTGCTATTCAGATATTGGTGCTGTAGGTGCAAGAACTAGTAATCTTGAGATGGGGGTCAGAGTCAATATGTATGACAATCCGCCTGCCGACACTATCAGAAGTTTGATACATGATTATTTTAATGTTATGGCAAATAATGTAGGTCATCGTCTTTGGATGCTCAACCCATTCTTGCAAAAATCTGCTTGTGGTTCAGTCAATGCACCATCATACAGGGATACCCGATTCCCTTACGTTGTAGGGACTTCAATTAAAGTTGTTTACCCTTTTAATAATGCAACCACTGCACCACTCGGTGTGATTGCTTATCCCTACCAGAACTATCCAGCCAAATATTATATGCCGGGTTCAATCCTCTCTATTTCAGTTTTAACCGATCAAAAGAATTTCTTTGGTAATCGCAATATGGACTATGCCAAAGCCACTGTTGTTGTCACAGAACGAAGTAGTGGAGCTAAACAAAAGATCAGCAATATCCGCTATGAAAATATCGGTATTCCCAACCATATCCAGTTTAACTTTGACGATTTAAAACTGAGCGTGATCTACGATGTCAAACTCAGCAATGTCCTAGTGAATGGTCAGCCTAAAGAATATTCGTACTGGTTTAAAGTCGATGATAAATAAAGGATAGAAATCAAATGAAAAGATTAATGCTTCACCTTGTTGTCTTCACTAATATTGTAGTGACCAGTTCAACAGTATCTGCTGAAACTAAGAAAGTGAACTTGTCGGCAGGACTGAACTATGTACTGTCACAAGTCGTGACCAAAGGAGATAATAATCAAAGTAACCATAATATGGGGATGCTTTACTACTTAGGAAAGAAGGGTGTATCTGTAGATCATAAAAAAGCGGCTGAATGGTTTTCCAAGGCAGCAGTGAATGGTTTTGCTCCTTCACAGTACGCATTAGCAGTCATGTATCTTAATGGGGATGGTGTACCACAGGATGCAGAAAAGGGCGTTACCTTGTTGCAAAGTGCTGCACGGCAGGGACAACCTGAAGCGGTCAAGTTATACAATACATTGCAGGCTAAAGTACAGCAGCTCAATGCTGTTCAAACGCCATCAGTACAAACAGCCATTAAATACTATGATACATCCAAGCTTGAACCTAAAAACTTTAAGCAAGTTGTACTCCCTAACATAAGTACAGATACCGTTGCTCGAAGTTTTTATAAAGTGACATCATCTAGAGAAAGACAAAAAGATGATTACTGGGGGAGTGGCAAGTACTACTATGTTAACAAGCCTAGCGACTTGGACGATCTCACAGACGCTGTGATCAGTATTGCCCCTATTTTTACTTACCAGAATATGCAAGGGGAAGCCCGTTATTTAGTCCCTGTGGAAGTGACTTTAGCAATCGAAGGCAGGATAGAAACTTCACATGTTACACGAGGTACTTTGGAAGTATATCTCTTTAAAAAATTGGACAATGGACAGTTCCAAATGATTTCAAAATCAGCCCAAGGGGGAGTTGAAAGTATTGAGGGATATGGTCGAACCTCATGGAACGCCCAAGAATTTAGAAAGAACTTACAAGCTTTTGGAGACAATACACTAGGAAGCTATACCATTGATGGTTATTACGGCAATGGTTATGGGGAAAGCGTATGGTCACTTCTTCTGTTAAATGAGGACGACAATATTGTTGAACAAATGTTCGAAGAAGGGAAAGTTTCAGAACAACCAGAGTATGGCTATTCTTCAGCAATCCAAGTCAACAAAAATGGACAACCATTTTATCCATTCCAGATTCATTATCAGGGAACGGATATGAACGACAATAATCAGATGGTTAAAGTAAATAAAATTGTACCTTATCAGTATGATAGTGAGAGTAAGTTATATTCAAAGCTGAAATAACACTCTTAAATTAGAATAGCTATATTGATGTCTATCCTCCTGTTTCTAGATATTAGGAATTGGAGGGCTGAATAGCCACTATTTATGTAGACACCTTTTAGTTAGATACAGACTGCCACCACTCTCATAGACAAATATGGTCTATTCTTTTTGCATAGGAGAAAACATTATGAGTGGACAACGTTATACCCCAGAATTTAAAGATGAAGCTGTAAAATTGATTGCTGAACGCGGATATTCTATCACTGATATTGCAGAACGTTTAGGTGTATCCCAACACAGTATTTATAAATGGCTAAAGGCAGTAAGCCTTTACGCAATAATCCTGATGAACATGAACTGTTAGAGGCAAAGAAAGAAATCCTTCGCCTTAAAAGTCAGCTCAAACAAACTGAAGAGGAATGGGATATTCTAAAAAAGGCCGCAAGATACTTTGCAAGTCTGACCAAGTAAAGTATCAGTTTATCCTGAAATACAGCCATCAATTTAAGATTAAAACGATATGTCGAGTTCTTAAGATTGCTCGTGCTGGCTACTATATTTGGTTGCATGAACCCGAATCAGGCAGGACTATTGAAGATATGCGGTTGTTACAGCTCATCCGTTCTTCTTATTATGCTAGTATCTACGGTTATCGCCGCATTATGCTGGATCTTAAAGAGCTAGGTGAAAGCTGTGGGCCTAATCGTGTGCTGAAGATCATGAAGCACAATGGTATAGCCGCTGTTCGAGGATATAAAAAGCATAAAAGCTATGGCTGCGGTTGTCCTCAGATTGTGCCACTTAACCATTTAAATCGAGAGATTATTGTAAACAGACCTGATACCTCTTAGGTGACTGATATAACTTACATTCGCACATGGCAAGGTTGGTTATATCTGGCTGTGGTTCTTGATTTATATTCGAGAAAAGTCATCGACTGGTCAATGAAACCTACGATTGCCAAGGATATCGTTTTAGATGTACTTCTTATGGCGATATGGCGACGTAGGCCAAATGAACCTGTGATCACACTCAGACCAATGCTCACAATACAGCACTGGAGACTGGCAGAAATTCCGTCAGAAGCATAATTTAATACCCAGCATAAGCCGTAGAGGAAACTGTTGGGATAATGCTGTTACTTAATCCTTTTTTAGCATCTTAAAGAAGGAAAGAATTAAAAAAAGGATCTATAAAACACGAGAAATGGCTCGTGCAGATGTGTTTGATTACATCGAGATGTTTTACAATTGAATCAGGCGTCATTCGCATCTCAATGGAATGTGTCCATAAGCCTTTGAGACACCTTCAAAATGAGGCCGTCTAATGTCTAGGATACTGGGAGTATTCCATAATGAGATGACATGAATATTATGTTAATGATCAACGTTATTTTTTAAGAGTAATAATTAAGAATAATTTAAATAAACCTCTTTCATAAATCAAAAAACGTTCATTTTTTGTTTATTTTTCATCCTGAAAAATTTTAGATTTTCAAGCATAATCTATGTATGAAATATCTCGACTCAAAAAAGCTTTCTGATTCTCAATTTAAGCGTTATACAGGCATTTCCCGTTCAACATTTTTTCTAATGGTTGAGCAAATGCAGATGCAAGTTCCTTCCAAAGGAAGACCACCAAAACTGTGTCTTGAATATCAAGTTTTACTTTGTTTAAGCTATTGGCGAGAATATCGAACCTTATTTCATGTTGCTACGAGTTATGGTGTGTCAGAGCCGACAGCTTCTAGAATTGTTCGTCAAGTTGAAGATACTTTAATCCAGTCAGGTTTGTTTAATTTACCCAAAGATATCCCCGAAGGTGAAGGTATAGACTGGAATGTTGTCATTGTAGATGCGACTGAAATTCCAATTCAAAGACCTAAAAAAACAGAAGAAAAGCTATAGTGGTAAGAAAAAAGCGCATACATTTAAGGTGCAAGCGATCATTCATAGTAAGACTCAGCAAATACTAAGTTTATGCATGAGCAAAGGTGCAGTACATGACTTTGAACTATTCAAACGTAATCTTCATTTGATTCCAACAAATTCATTTATTCTTGCAGATAAAGGTTATCAAGGGATTTATGCTCTATATTCTGATAGCCTTTTGCCGAGCAAGGCTAAAAAGTATTGTAAATTAGATCCTGTGCTAAAAACATATAATTAAGAAATCAATAAAAGAAGAATCGAGATTGAGCATGTATTCGGTACATTAAAGACTTTCAAAATCCTAGCGGAACGTTATCGGAATAGAGGGAAACGACTTGGCTTAAGGTTCAATTTGATTGCAGGAATATATAATTTAGAGCTGAGTAAAAAATGATTTATGAAAGAACTCTAATCTATGCTAAAATTAGAATTTAGAATAAAGTTATACTAAATATAAAGTGATTTATATTGTGTTATTCAGATTAGATTTGAATGAGCATTTACGATTAAGATAAAAAGTCAAGCTAAACAAAGGATCGAAGAGTAGGATGTGCAAGTTAAAATATCTAAGTATCGCATTGAATGGTTTAGTCATAGGCTCTATTCATGCTGCAACACTACAGCCACTTACAGATCAACAGTTGTCAGAAACTACGGGGCAGACGTTGATGAGTCTTGCTTATTTAGCTCCCACTGATTCTGCTAATTTGATGAATAAGTATAGCAGGGGTTCTAATATTGGCTTTTACAAACTTGGACTTGAAGCTGAGCTCGATTTAAATGCAAATATTAAAAACTTACAATTAGGATGCGGTGGAACTAATGGGGCCGGTGGGTGTGATGTTGATATTAAAAATCTATCACTAAGTGGTCTTCCTTCAAATTATGATGCTGCCAGCGGAAAATCACCTGATTTCGGTGTAGATGGTCGAGCATCAACGAGCGCAAAATTGACCAATCCTTTTATGGAGTTTGCAATAAAATACCCACAATCAGCTTCGCAAAGAGAACTAGTCGGTTTGCGCTTTAGTGCAGAAAAAATTGTAGGTTTATTGACAGCAGGAATTGAAAATGGTCTTGTACCTTCAAAGACTGATGGGATTCAAAGTTTGAGCGGTTTTTTGAGAATTGCCGCAACAACAGGTGAAACATATACAAAAGAAACAGTGTTTGGTAATCGACAAAATCAACAGATTCAAGGATTATTGAGAGCATTAGGTAATAATCGTGTATTCACATCTGATCCGAGCAGCTCTGATACACAAGGTATTACAATACCATCACTAAAAGCAGAATTTGCAATACCAGAATTTCAAGTTAATGGTTCTCGGATGAATAATGCTCATGTTGAGGGGGTTTCAACAAAGATTGATTCAATTGCTCTAGATCAAGGGCCACTCAACCAATTAAAAGTAACATTTGATCCTATCCTACTTATTGCTACACAAGCAAAAATTAAACTTGCAGATGGTTCTGCTGTTAAAAACTTGAACATGGATATTACTTTCAATCAAGCCCTAAGTATGTTTCATAATATTCCATTAGTAGATACTGGAGGTTATTTGAGCTTACAACAGCAAGCTTTATTGTGGCCAGGAAATTATATTGATTCAAAGGACACATCTGGAAAGATAATCACACAAATGAATAATAGTGACGTTGCTCAGAAAGGCTGGTGGATGTCATTTGCAGAGCCAGTACAATTGGGTTATTTAAAAGCGAATCAACAAGTTGATATTACCAATGTGCTTCCTCAAGTAGCTAGTTTAATGTCTTCTGAATTATTAAAAGAGCAAAATAGAGTGAATGCTCCTGCAGGTGCAGCACTTGGAACAATTATTGGTATTACAATGACAACGCCTAACCCTATTATTGTGGATTTAAATCAAGCTACACTTGCTAATCCTGCAACATTAGATTTAGCAAATTTACAGTTAGTAAATCAAAATTTAACAGCAAATTGCTATGGTTCGTTAAAGTTTTGTTAATTAAACTTCATCTAAAATTTTTTAAAAAAGTCAGTGTCTTTTCAGTTGCATATTGTTATTTAATCGAACATTAAAGATTTTCAAAATCCTAGAAGTGATCCTAGACAGTATCGTGGACAGCATATCCCTCTAAATTCTTAAAATATTTATGTTCAAAGGCTTCAGGACTTAACCAGCCGTTTGCAGAATGTCGTCTGATTCGATTGTAGTAAACTTCAATATATTCAAACAAGACAGCATTG
>WNDP01000112.1 GCA_009912575.1 Acinetobacter bereziniae | reverse complement strand
TCGACCATGTTTGCCTTTGGGGGGAGCGTACCATTGGGTTTTTGGATCAAACCAAATTGTTAAATTACCACGATTGATCAAAGCACGATTGTAGGATGACCAATTTGTTGTACGATAAATTTTAGGTGTAGGCTTATTCATCTGAGAATTATATTGCTGAGTAAGCCTTAAGAGGTAGGTTTATGCAACAAAGCCTCGCAACACTGTATTTTGGTAACTTGCCTTCTTCACGCATAAATTCTATTCATAACCATATAAATATAGAGTATCCGCTATAATTCAAGCTGAAATACTACACTGATCTAACAACGAAATAACTATATTTTACCAGAAATAAAGCAATTTTAATAAATTGCATATATAATAGTATTATAAATTTAGGTAAAATTATCAACTAAAACTCAACAAACCCAACCCATCCTTTATAGTATTAAATGATGTAAGGTATTGAAATGAAATACATCTATGGAATTTTATGCCATCAAGTAACAAATCCTCTGCGGTTTTTAATTTCAACATTGTGTAAAAATTCTGATGTGCAAGTCATAATTCATGTCGACCAGAAATCTGATTTAAATCATTTTTTAGATGAATTTTCAAATTATGCTCAAGTATATTTCATCCAAAATCGGATTAATGTGCTTTGGGGAAGCTTTTCACAAATTGAAGCAACTCTTCAAATATTAAAAGCAACTCAAACCTATGATTATAATTATTTTTCTTTATTGTCTGGAGATGATATCCCTTTACAAAAAATTTCGAATTTCCACCGTTTTTTGGAAGAAAATTCATGTGAATTTTTAGATTTGGATAAATTCCCTCTTTGCAAACTAGAACCACGTGTAAAATATAAATATGGGAACTCTTTTTTCAACAAAAATAGAACCCAAAAAGAACACCTAAGCTGTAAATTACAAAAGAAATTATTTAAAATTGGATTAAGAAGAAATAACATCACACATTTACCTAAACTTCATAAAGGTAGCCAATGGTTTACTTTAAGCCATAATGCCATAAATTATATTTTTAAATATTTAAATGATCATCCAAACTATATAAATGCTTTTAAAGATTCACTATGCGGTGATGAACTATTTTTCCATACCATTCTATTTAATTCTTTTTTTTCAGATAAAATAAAATCCAAAAACTATATGTCTGAGAGTTTTACTCGCTACATTGATTGGGAAACTGGACCAGATTTTCCAAGGACTTTAAATGAATCTGATTTTAAAAAAATGAAATCAAGTGAAATGTTTTTTGCCAGAAAATTACAGCATAATATCCCTTTAGAATCCTTAAGAAAAAATTTTGATATTTAATACCTTGTATTAATTGTTATTTATTTTATATCCCCCATTTAGTTTCCTCCAAGCAATATAAAAAACAATTTTCATTGCTAATATATTTTTTACCACAAGAAATTTACTTTAATAAAATTATATTACTTTGCTATTTTTGACTTTTAATAATTATATTTTAAGGTAATTAATTCTAATATTTCATATAAAATTTAAAAACACCAAGATCACTTTCTTATCATATAATCATTTGTCATATTTACATCACAATCCTAAGTTTATTTATAAAAAATAATATGATATTTAAAATAGATATAATATTATAAAATAATAAAACAGCTCAAAGATTTATATATTCTTGATCTTATTTTTTAGAAGTTCAATATTTTACTTTATAAAAATATTATTTAATGGTAAATTACATAATCCTCGAAACAAACAAAATCATAATACATTGATTTTATTATGTATTTTATGGTGCATTTATGTCCAAGCATACCATTGAAATTGTGAAAATATCTCCTTGTATTATTCCTGATGATAAACATTACAATCGAACTCCCCCACGAGAACAACATTTACAACCAGATGATTATCAAGAAAAATTTGACTTCAAAACGCTTAGTTTTGATACTTTTTTTTCTGAAGGTAAGGTTATTTTATCTGGTCCCCCTTTATACGGACTTGAAAGCTTCGTAGAAAAGGGCTCATTTCAGTTAGACAATCATGATTACTCACAAAATGTATGTGTTAGACAGCTTGATCGTGCTCAATGTACTCATATTACTCAAGTAGATAAAAAACCACAGGAGTTGATATGGGAATATGATAATATTTCTATAAAATCTGATGTGAATCATAATTTCTTAAATGAATTCAGAGGGAAAAAAGTTCTTTTTACTTTATCTAAAAATAATAAATTTGAGTGGATTTATGATTGGATTTTATTCTACCAACGATACCATGACGTAGATACTGTACTTTTTTATGATAACAATTCAGACCATTACACATTGGATGAGCTTAAAAGCTATTTACTTGATAAAGCGATTAATATTGATGTTTATTTAGTTCCGTGGGATTTTAAATATGGTCCTCAAGGAGGCATCTATAGTGGAAAAGGAAGAGCCCCTTGGGATTCAGACTTCTGCCAATACGGCATGTTTGAGCATGCAAAACATCGTTTTTTAAAATATTCAACTGGTGTAATCAATGCCGATATTGATGAATTAATCATTACACCAAATCAAGAGTCTATATTTGTATTATTAGGTGATAATAAAGGATTACTTTATCCTGGGTATTGGATTCAATCTATCCCTTTAGACTCAAAAAAAGAAACACGATTTTTTAATTACGCATATAGAAGCATAAAGGATCAACATAGTGATAATAAGTGGTGTATAAATCCATCAAAAATTGATGAAAAAATACAATGGAAAGTTCATTCTATAAGAAAAATTCCTTTAAAAGCCATCAGTGGTGTTTACTATGCACATTTCAAAGCAATTAATTACAACTGGAAAACACAACGAGTTAATAATATTGAACTTGATAACTCTATTCATTATGTTGATCATAATGTATATACTTCTTTAAAGAATTTATTTTCTGAAAAAACTCCTCACATAAATTATTCATCTCAAAAAAAACTATCAATTTTGATTAAAAAAATTAAATTTTTTTTTAAGAATAGAAACTCTATATAGAGTTTCTATTCTTACCATTTATTTTATTATTGATCGCAACAAATCTCGTTTTCCAAGTTCTTAACTGTTTTTTTACGCTAAAAGACAGTGAATTCTTTTTCTTTGTACTCCGATGAATATCAATCACGCTTTCAAAACCACTAGGTCTAACCAGCGGCTCCCAAATAGAAAGTCCTTTACTATTTTCACTCAACCAATGCTGTAAATAATTATCAATTGGCATGAATATTTCCAAACCTTGTTGAATAAATTCCTCTGCTCCTTTTCTTGACCAAACAAGCCCAATTGTTCTGATTGGAAAATAATATGCATGCAATAATTCGTGCCCACTTATAGTTTGAATATGTGTACAAATTTTTCTTTTTTTGGCTCCAATATTAATTAAATTCCAATCAATTTTTTTATTACTACTTAAAAAATCCAATACTTGATCTATAGTTTTTTTATAGTTATCAGCTAATTTCATGTCATCTTCCAAAACAACAAGATAATCAGCATCTGAGGATAAAAACTTTTGAATACATCCCACGTGACTGAGATAACATCCTATTTCACCATTCAATAGACTTCTCCCCATAATTTTCTGGGCTTTTTCATCATTGTAACTTTCAAATTCATTTAACTCCCTTCCTCTTCCATCAACTGCTGGGAATCTTTGAAATTCTATATTTTGCGCAGAAAATATTTCAGATGCATTTTTTAGCCTCTCATCACTGCCATCAAGATTAATAAGATATGTTTCAACTTTCATGAAAAATTTCCAATGACTAAACGTTGCTTGAGATGACAGACTGAGGTAGATAATCACCTAACTTAGTAATCATTGCACTTTTTACTTGCGCTGCATCATGTGCATCCAACTGATCCAAACTTTGAATACAGCCATATTTAATCTGATCTTGACCTAATGCATGTATAAACGCATTTAAACTTTCAGCATTTTTTAAATAGGCCAAAGGTAGATCAGGCTTTAACACCGCTTCATTTTTTTGAATTTTTAAATGATTCATCAACGAAATTGGATTTAATTGCTCAACACTACGAAATTTATATTTGATTTGTGTTTCCAATAAAGTTGGATGATTCAATAAATATTCACTTAAAATTTTACGATCTACACAATGCGGATAATGATGGATTTCAAAAAAAGCTTTAAACCCTAAAATATCCGCACCCAACATCTGCGCAATCACATGACCAGGCTGAATGGGTTTATTAAAATTCCGTTTTAAAAATTGACGATATTTCAATTTAGCCTTGTAGCTAAAACAACTTTTCCAATGCCCATAAGTTACGATTTTGTCTTGTTTAAGAAAATCTTCAACTTGAGCCGATGCGTTAAAAAAGAAATCATCATTTAAATAGATAAAATAATCAGACAAGCCCTGAATATTCCACAACATACTTTCTATTGAACGGGTATTAAAAGTTGGTAGAAATTGTTCATATCCTGCAAAAATTTCTTGATGATCAATCACTCGGATTTTATTTGCATCACAAAGACCTTGTGCGACAAACTCATTTAAAAATTCAGGTTGCTGACCATCCGTAACAATCAAAATATGACGGCAAAAAGGTACATATTTCAATATAGATGCAATGTTGTAATAGATCTCATCATTACTGGCAAATCGGGTTTCACTGACAGCATCACTGGCATCTTTACCTGTAAGGTACAAATGACGTTTACGTTTTAACTCAACATCATTGCCATCGACCCAAGCAATCACGATATCAAGGTTTTGCATCTATCTTGTTCTCAAATTTTATCAAATAATATGAATGACATTATTGCCAAGTGTCTTTAATCCAGTCTGAAGGCAATACATAACGATACCATTTACCACCGCCACCCGAGACTGCATTAGGTGGATTAATTTCACCATGAAAAATAATGATTTTGGCATCTTGTGGTTTTACTGGTGGCTTAAAATAGGCCAATGGCAGTTTTTGTAAACAGTGGTATTTATAACTCTTACACCAATCTTTTGGCCAATAGCTGAGTTTATTTTGCTGATCGACATACCACGACAAATATTCTTGTTCATTTCTAAACTTATGGCTAATTTCTTTAAAGTTTTCTCGAAAGTAAGGCAAAATGTCTGGAAAAGTTCCCAATTTAAAACGATAAACAGAACTATTTCCTGTCACTCGCCAAGGACGTTTCCAATCATGAATAATTAAAAATTCACCTGGATAAGTAAAGAAACCATCAATATTATCGACAATCACCACATCAAGATCCAAGAACAGTAAATTCCCTTTTAAACCATATAAGTCAGGTTCAAAAGTCGATAATTTGTTCCAGCCACGTTCTGGGCTTCCTTCAGGCAATGCTAATGGCGGAATTGGAAAACATTGAACATCTGGATTAATACCTTCTGTGCGATCTGTCAGGCAGACCATCTGAAAATCAATGGTGGTATGTCGTTTGACCATGTTATAGAGTCGATTGACATAGTCAGCACCATACTTGGTTCCCCATTTCATACACAAAACAATATTTTGTTCTGATTCAACTAAATTATTTGACTGTAAATTTGATTCATTAACCTGCATGCATCAATCTTCCACCTGAGCAATCGCTATATCATACCATTACCATTACCATTACCATAGCCAAGTTACTGTATTCGATTGCATATGCTGAACAATTTGTTTCATGAGAATATGCTATGATGCACAAGCCATTTATACGTATGATGTTTATTTCATTATTCCAATTCTCTTGAGGATGAGATGCTTTAAACAATTCGTTAAAATGTTGAATACAACTTTTGCAAGCACATTTTCTATATTAGGTTTTTATGAAAATAGCAGTCGCTGGAACAGGTTACGTTGGTTTATCCAATTCAATGATATTTGCACAACATCATGAAGTTGTTGCCGTTGATATTTTAGAATCTAAAGTTAACATGCTTAACAATAAAATATCGCCTATCCAAGATGCTGATATTTCATTATTTTTAAAAGAAAAAACACTGAATTTTACAGCGACTACAAATTACGAAGCAGCTTATCAAGATGCTGATTTTGTGATCATCGCAACCCCAACAGATTATGACACCAAAACCAATTATTTTAATACGCAAAGTGTCGAAAGTGTGGTTCAGCAAGTCTTAACAGTTAATCCTCATGCTGTAATGGTGATCAAATCCACTGTCCCGGTTGGCTTTACCAAAAATTTAAAAGAAAAATTTAATACTGAGAATGTGATTTTCTCACCTGAATTTTTACGTGAAGGCAAAGCACTACATGACAATTTATACCCATCCCGAATTATTGTGGGTGAAAAATCTGATCGTGCACAACAGTTTGCTGATTTGCTGATCGAAGGTGCAATTAAAAAAGATAGCCCTGTTTTGTTTACTGACTCTACGGAAGCAGAAGCCATCAAATTATTTGCCAATACTTATTTGGCGATGCGTGTTGCTTACTTCAATGAACTCGATACTTATGCACAAATTTTTGGTTTAGATACTCAGCAAATCATTGAAGGTGTTTGTCTGGACCAACGCATCGGGAATCATTATAACAATCCATCATTTGGCTATGGCGGATATTGCCTCCCTAAGGATACCAAACAACTATTAGCCAACTACCATCATGTGCCAAGCAACTTGATCCAAGCCATTGTTGATTCAAATAGCACACGTAAAGACTTTATTGCTGACTCGATTATTGCACGCAACCCGAACACGGTCGGAATTTATCGTTTAGTCATGAAAAGTGGTTCAGACAACTTTAGGGCCTCAGCAATTCAAGGTGTAATGAAACGTATCAAGGCAAAAGGAATTGAAGTGATTGTCTATGAACCAACTTTACAAGATGATGATTTCTTTAAATCAAAAGTGGTTAATGATCTAACGCAATTCAAGCAGCAAAGTGATGTAATTATTGCCAATCGTATTTCAAGCGATCTCAATGATGTACTCGATAAAGTTTATACACGAGATATTTTCGGAGCAGATGAATGAAAGTTCTCGTCACAGGTGCAGCAGGATTTATCGGATTTAATGTTGCAAAGAAACTATTAGAACGTGGAGATGATGTTGTTGGGTTTGACAATGTCAATGACTACTATGACCCTGCATTGAAAGAAGCCAGATTAGACGTTTTAAAAAATACAGCCGAACACGTTCAAGGTTCTTTCATTTTTATTCGTGCCAACCTTGCAGATAAAACTATTGTTGACCAATGCTTCCAAGATCATTCGTTTGATCGAGTGATTCATTTAGCAGCTCAGGCGGGTGTACGCTACTCTCTAGAAAACCCGTCCAGTTATGTAGAAAGCAATCTTATTGGCTTTACCAACATTCTTGAAGCATGTCGCTATGCCAAAACGCCACATCTGACTTATGCCAGTACCAGTAGCGTCTACGGCGCCAACACCACTATGCCATTTAGTGAAAAACATGGTGTCAATCATCCTGTTCAGTTCTATGCTGCCACCAAACGTGCCAATGAACTCATGGCGCACAGCTATAGCCACTTATTTAATTTACCCACGACAGGACTGCGTTTCTTCACGGTTTATGGCCCTTGGGGACGCCCAGACATGGCGCTCTTTAAATTCACTAAGAATATTATTGAAGGTCACTCTATTCCTGTCTTCAATCATGGTAACCATACTCGTGACTTTACCTTTATCTCAGATATCGTTGAAGGAGTTATTCGTTCAAGTGACCAAATTGCACAGCCTGATCCAAACTGGGATAGCAAAAGCCCTGATCCATCGACCAGCTATGCACCATTTCGTATTTTTAACATCGGCAACAATAATCCAGTCAAATTGATCGAATATATTCATGCAATTGAGAAAGCATTAGGTCAAGAGGCTATTTTAGAATTACTACCCTTACAGCCGGGTGATGTCCCAGACACCTTTGCCGATAGTAGTGCCTTGGAAAATATGGTGGGTTACAAACCATCAGTTTCGGTAGATGAAGGTGTAAAGCAATTTGTTGATTGGTACCGAGACTTTTATAAGGTTTAATACAATATGACGATGTTGCAGCCATTGAGATTGCTTAAGCTATAACATAAAAAAAAGGATTCCAAATGGAATCCTTTTTAGCATTGAATGGCTTATTTTACATAAGTCAACCAATGTGCATATTTTGGATCTTTACCCTGAACAGCATCAAAGAATGCTTTCTGGATTTTTTCAGTAATTGGCCCACGAGTACCAGAACCAATTTCACGGTCATCATATTCACGAATTGGTGTTACTTCAGCAGCAGTACCAGTAAAGAACGCTTCATCACCAATATAGAATTCGTCACGGGTGATACGACGCTCAACAACATCAATACCAAGATCTTTAGCAATGGTAATAATCGTTTGACGTGTAATACCGTCTAACGCACCGCCTGCGATATCTGGTGTATGTAAAACACCATCTTTCACTAAGAATACGTTTTCACCAGAACCCTGACATACATAACCTTGAGGATCCATCAACATCGCTTCGTCATAACCAGAATGTGCAACTTCTTGGTGAGCAAGAATTGACAATGTATAGTTACCTGATGCTTTTGCTTTACACATCGTCACGTTTGGATGATGGTGGGTAAATGATGAGGTTTTAACACGAATACCCTTCGCCATTGCCTCATCGCCAAGATAAGCACCCCAACTCCATGCAGCTACAGTCGCATGAATGGTATTATCTGTTGCAGCGATACCTAATTTTTCCGAACCAATAAAAATAATTGGGCGTAAATAGCACGATGCCAATTTATTTTCACGTACCACATCAATCTGAGCTTGTTCAAGCGTTGCTTGATCAAATGGAACTTTCATTTGATAAATTTTTGCAGAATTTAACAAACGTTTTGTATGATCTTGGAGACGGAAAATCGCGGTACCATTTGGTGTTTCATAAGCTCGGACACCCTCGAACACACCCATACTATAATGTAAAGTATGTGTTAAGACGTGAATTTTAGCTTCACGCCAATCAACCATTTGTCCATCTTGCCAAATAAAACCATCACGATCAGCCAAATTCATGGCGCACACTCCAAATTTTTACACAATTATTCACTTTCCAAAGCGAAAGTAGCTGTTGGATCAATTAATCTTTGCCATAACTTGCAAACGACCTCTCGGGTATCGTGCCAATCCGCAGCACTCACTTGCATATTATGATTTGCAAGTGCTAAACGGTGGCTCTCGGCGCGTTCACTGAGATAAGCTTGAATCAATGCGGATACATCGTCGCTGGATAAGCAACCTGCCTTTGCGGCATCTTCAAGGATTCGTACGTTGTCGGAATAATGGGCGAGATCAGGATTCGTCCCACTCCAGGCTAATACGACATACTGTGCCATAAATTCGATGTCAACGATACCACCTGCATCCTGTTTTAAGTGAAAAATTCCATCTTTTTTCTGATCTTTTGATGAGCCCAGATGATCTTTCATTTTTTGACGCATGTTGAGTACTTCTTGACGAACCGTTTCCTCTTGTCTTGGTAAGGTAAGAATCTTACAGCGCAATTCCTCAAACTTGGCTCTCAATGTTGACTCACCAGCAATAGAGCGTGCTCTAACAATGGCTTGATGCTCCCATAACCATGCACTTTTCAGTTGATACTGTTCAAATGCTTTTAAGCTGGTCACTAAAAGTCCTGCTTCACCTGAAGGACGCAAACGAGTATCCACTTCATAAACACGACCATCTAAGGTCTGCGTTGTCATCAATGACATAAACTTCTGAGCAACACGCATCGCAAATTCAAAGCCACTAATGGCTTTTTGACCATCTGTATCTGCTTGTTCATCCATATAATGAATAAACACCAAATCTAAGTCAGAACCATAGCCGAGTTCAATTCCCCCAACCTTGCCATAACCAATTACACAATATGCCATATGATCCAAAGAACAACGCTGACCTTCTGCATCTACTGGATACCCATGACGTTTTGCCACCGTTTGATAAGCTAAGTTCAATGTTGCAATGACTGAAACTTCCGCAATATCCGTTAAAGCATCAGATACTTTCATCAACGGACTTTCAGCCAATACATCACTTGCAGCCACTGTCAGTACATTGGACTTTTTAAACAGGCGCAGGACTCGCATTTGATCTTCGACTTGATCAATTTCAATACGTAGCAACTGTTGACGTAACGAATCCTCTAAATAATGTCTTGGTGGAAGCTCAAAATCCATCGAAAGAAATTCATCCAAAAGCACTGGATAATGAGTTAATTCCTCACAAATCCATGGGCTTACTGTCGCCATTTTAACCAATCGCTGCAATGCACCTTTACTCTCGATCAGCATGACTAAGTACACTGTACGTCGCATGACCGATTCCACCAATGGCATTAAACGCATCAATGCCACTTGTGGGCTATTCGACTGCAAAATAGCTTCAACCAAATGTGGCCAAAACTCTTTTAGACGCTGAACTGCTTTTGCGGGTAATTTTTTGATGGCATGACCATACCAAAACTCATGAATTAAGTTTTTAGCATTGTCATCTAGAATATTATTGAGTTGGCTCTCAAGCTGACTATAGCTTTCAATAGGCGACTCCAGCCCTTTTTCTTTAATCAAATGCTCAAATTGGAATGTCACTTTCTCACGTTTTTGATTTAAAAAATCAATGAAACGATCCCAATCAGCAAAACCTAATGTATCGATCAACCGTTGACGTAATTCAGGCTCAGTCGGTAAAGATTGGGTTTGTTGATCGTTTAATGCTTGAATCGCATGTTCAACACGGCGTAAAAATAAATATGCATCTTCAAGATCAACAACCGATTGCGAATCAAGCAATCCAACTCCACCTAAATGTTGAAGACTCACAAGGCATTGGCGATCTTGTAGTTCTAGTTTGGCGCCACCATAAATCAACTGGAAAACTTGAACAATAAATTCAACTTCACGTATCCCACCTGCACCCAACTTAATATCATCAGCAATATTGCGACGTGCCACTTCACGCTCAATCATGGCTTTCATTTCACGCATGGCTTCAAATGCGGTGTAATCCACATATTTACGAAATACAAATGGGCGCGTCATGTCCAATAGACTGTCACCCTCATGTCCACCCGTAATAATACGTGCCTTAATCCATGCATAACGCTCCCACTCACGCCCATGCTGGCTGAGATATTTTTCTAAAGCCACATGACTAATCGCAAGTGCTGAGCCATCCCCCCAAGGACGCAAGCGCATATCTACACGAAAAACAAAACCATCCGCAGTAATATGATCCAACAAATAAATCAGTTTCTGCTCCCACAAAATGCAGAACTGCTGTACATCAATACATTTGCGCCCATTGGTTTCGCCCTGCTCATCAAAAGCGAAAATTAAATCGATATCACTCGACAAATTGAGTTCTTGTGCGCCGAGTTTCCCCATACCAATCACGATCAGATCTTGAATTTTACCGTTATATCCGACAGGTTCACCGTGCTTGGCAATGAGTGGAATACGTGAAAAATCTTTGGCTGCAACAATACAAATATCAGCAAAATCAGAGAGCTCACGAGTTAATGTGACGACATCAGTCAATTGATTGGCATCTTGCCAAATCCAGCGAAACATCAATCGAGCACGTAGTCCCCGAAGTACTTTCATCCACGTGGCTTCATCATGAATATCCACTAAACAGTCATCCACAAGTTGTTGGATCTGTTGTGTGCTGAGCGTTATTTGAAATTGGTCGATTGCATAATCATGCGCTAATGCAGCTTGGTGTAGACTTAATACTTGCTCTGCATATTGACTGGCATGTAAAGTTTTTTGCAATTGCTCAGCATTCATTGGAAAAGCCTGTACTGATGTTTTATATAATTATTTATAGCAGTTTGCTTTAGTTTAAGGGAGGTTTTTATCGTTTTATAAAAAAGCAAAGATCAAAAAAACATCAAAAATGCACATCAATCACCTTAAAACCTCATCCCATAATTTTTAATCCTAGAAAATTTTTACTTTATCTGATTTTAGATCGGTACTCACCAAAGACTGATAGGCATTTTTTGCCGCAGGGAGTGCCACAACAAATGTTGTTCCTTCACCTGTTTGTGAGCTGACTGAAATTTCCCCGTGATTCAGATCAACAAATCTCTTACACAGTACCAAGCCTAATCCTGTTCCTTGTTCGCCAATCGTGCCTTTTATACTGGCTTTGAGTTGGGGTTCAAAAATTTGTTCAATTTGAGCCTGCGTCATGCCTAAGCCTGTATCATGAATAATGATTTCGATACGGTTTCTAACAGGTTGTGCTGAGATTGTGACTTTACCCGAGCCATCGGTCTGGGTAAATTTCAAGGCATTGGAGACTAAGTTTTGAAGAATCGATGTCACCATATTCATATCAGCGAATACTGTTAAATCCTCAGCCACATTTTCAACCAATTGAATATTTTTATTAACTGCTAAAGGTTGTAATACGTCATAAACAATTTTAGTCGTTTGTTTGAGCTTGAAATTAATCGGATGGTAAACAAAACGCCCTCCTTCTGACATTGCCCAATTTAACAGATTTTCGAGTAAGGAATAGGTAGACTGCAAGGTATCATGCAGATATTGTGCAATATTGTGTATATTGTCCTCATCCAAGGTTTCTCTCTCATTGGCTAAAACATCTGAAAAGCCAATCAATCCATGAAACGGGGCTCGTAAATCATGGGCAATGACTTGAAAGAATTTAGTCTTGCTAAAGTTAAGTGCCCGTTCTTGTTCATAAAGTTCATAATAATCTTGAGACTCAGATTTGCGCTGTAAAATTGTCACAAGACCTGAACTTAACTCTTCGAGTAACAGTTCCTGCTTACTGGTGAAATTTTCAAAACCATCATCATAAAAATAAACATGTGCAATAGACTGATTGTCATCAAGTTTAAAGTCATAGCAAATCAGGCGTTTGTGCTGAATATCTAGCTCCCGTAAATAGCTTGAAAACTCCTGATAATTTGGATGGGAATTTTCGACAATCAAGTCATTCTGAAAATTCGGTAAATCGTCTGATTTTTGTGAGGTATACGCGGCAACAAAGTCACAATCGCAGTCAGCGACCCAAGCATAAGGTTCGCTATGAAATGCAAAAAAAGCATTCTCGACATTCAATATGGCACGAGCGACTCTCAGATAGCGCTCAATTTTATTGTCTGGGGTATAAACACCTAAAATCAGTGACAATCGACATGCGCTGAGCTGCTCTGTTTGGTGAGACTCTAAGAATTCTAATTTCATGTTGACCTCATTTTCACTTTTAGCTCACACACTATTGATTTAAAACGCCAATTTTTAATAATAATTTTTTCAAGATCGATAAAACTTAATTCGAAAATAGATAAAAGCTTAAAAAATATACTTACAAATATTCACATAAAACACTATAGCAGTAATACATTTAAATAAAACAAAAAAGTTAAAAAAACATGTTTTTGTAATCCAATGCTGCGCACTGAGTCACAAGACTGTTTAATTTTATGAATTGCTAGAAAGCAAAAAAAAGCATGCTGTTTGTACCTATGACTTTTGTAGAATCAACTATGACACTATAAGATGATAGATGGCCTTAGAATTTGGAAAAAAATTTGTAAGGATCGAGGCCTAAAATATTTTATAAGTTCTTACCGTTTAAATCATAATTAGATGATTCATTAATAAAAATATGTCCAGTAGGACAAACGTTATTTTTTGCGAGAGTCAATTACTCAAGACTTAACCAAAGGTGTACATATTTCTTACCTATATAAATATTAATTAGTTATAGTTAAAAATAATTTTAAAATATATAAACCATCTGATTTTTATCGTATTTTTCAAGGAAATTAAAATAATCTAAATACATATTATTAATATGAATTGGATTGAATTTATTTATAGGAAAAACAAGCTCAAACCATAGATACACATCCATCATAATCGGAGTAATATTATAGTGAATCTAAGTATTATCATCGTCATTGGCTTAATCATATATTCAATCGCTGCCATGACTTATGTTTACCGTTGGAGAGGGAAAGTACGTTATGACTCACTTAAACAATATTTAAGAAAAAGTTGGCCAATTTTCGCACCATTCAATTGTTTTCTTTATATGACGACACACAAGTCAGCAAGGCAACCCATCCTAGATGCTCAATATTTGAAAAATATTCAAGTAATTCGGGGGAATTGGACAATAATTCGAGATGAGGCAATAGCCTTACAGTCATCTGGTTTGTTTGATGTTATCAAGACACCGGGAGCCGATGGTTATTATGATGTTGGTTTTCGCACTTTTTATAAACGAGGTTGGAGTAAATTTTACTTAAAATGGTATGGAACAACCCATATTTCTGCGCAGAGATTATGTCCCAAGACATTAGCGCTACTCAATCAAGTGCCTGAGATTCGTGGTGCAATGTTTTCGCTTTTACCAGCGGGCTCTGAACTTAGTTTTCATGCTGATCCTATCGGTAGCAGTTTGAGGTATCATCTTGGTTTGGCAACCCCTAATTCTGAGAATTGCCAAATCAATATTGATGGACAAACCACAACTTGGTTTGATGGTAAAGACTTTGTGTTTGATGAAACTTACCCGCATTTTGCCTATAACAATACAAACTCAGCACGTTTAATTTTAATGTGCGATGTGGAACGTCCTATGAACATATTTGGACGAATTTTTAACATTGGTTATCGTATTCTTGTAAAAGGCACTGTTGTTCCAAATGCATCAGAAGATAAAAGAGGAGTTTTTAGTGCTCTTTTTAAATTTTTTGCTCCATTTAGACAGTATTCAATACAGTTCCGTGAAAAGAATTTTAAAACCTACAAAGCACTCAAGTTTATTTTAAATTTAAGCCTATTATGCTTTATTTTTATAGTTTTATACGGCGTATTTTATTTATTCGAAATACTGTTTTTTAATGGGCAAAAAAATAATTTTCTTTCAAATTCATTTGAGAAAAGCATATAAATAGCAGTATCAAAAAAATCACATTATAAAACGACAAAACCCCAAGCCATTGATTTACAAGGCTTGGGGTTTTGGAGAATATTGCTATTCTATATTCTGGTCCCGAGGGTCGGACTCGAACCGACACGTCATCGCTGACAGTGGATTTTGAGTCCACCGCGTCTACCAATTTCACCACCTCGGGAGAGGTTGTGTGCGTATAATAGCGCGTTTCATTTTCTTG
>WNDP01000111.1 GCA_009912575.1 Acinetobacter bereziniae | reverse complement strand
GAATTACAAGCTGATCTAGACGTTTGGCAAAAATTCTATAATACTGAACGAACTCATCAGGGAAAAATGTGCTGTGGTCGCACACCACTGGAAACAGTACTTGATGGGAAGCGAATTTGGGCTGAGAGCTGAGAAGAATTTAGCTCAAATTTAACCTGACAGGCACACTAAAAAATGGGTAACTGTCAGATCTGGTTTGAGCTAGTACAACTAATTCATGTGAAATATAATATTTTAATCAAAATTCCCCTAGATTGAACTGTTCAAGGGATGACTTCGCTAGCGATGTTGAATGCTTAAAAAGAAGAGAGTGCTTTAATGATAAAGTTAGCAATCTCATCAGGTTTTGATGCAAGAGAAGCATGGCTTGCATCAAGTTCAATAATCTCTTTTGCATTTAATCTTGCCGACATTTTTCGTTGATTTTCTGGGGCAATCATTCTGTCTTGGGTTGAAATTTGATACCACGATGGTTTATTTTTCCATGCAGGTGTTTTGATCTCATCTCCAAAAGTACTTGCAAGCGGAGCTTTTTGCGCGATCGCCATTGCAATTGATTCTGACGCATCAAGATCCTGACAAAAACTTTCATGGTATTTTTCTTCTTTTACCCACAAATATCCATCACTATCGGGGAAAAGATTGGCCGCAGCTTCAGGTGGGTGCTGTTGTGTAATCAATCCAGGGCTTTCAGATGTATCTGGGGCAAATGCAGCAATGTAAACTAAGCCTACGACTTTTTCATTATTACCAGCCTCTGTAATCACAGCCCCACCATAGGAATGTCCCACAAGCAATACAGGGCCCTCAATCTGATTAATCATTTTATGGGTTCTTTCCACATCGTCAGCTAAAGACGTTAATGGAATTTCGACAGCTTTAACTTTTAAATTTTTTTGAATTAATAATGGAATCACATGTTGCCAATGTAATGAGTTTCCCCAAAAACCGTGGACCAATACAATTGTAGATTGTGGCATTTTTTTTGCTCGCTTTGATGGAAAATTATTTTTTGTTTAATGACAATATCTGAGCATTATTAGTGGATATATTGTGATTTTGTATTTTTATTAAACAATGTATGCTTAGTGTTTGAATCATTGATTGATTTAAAAAGTATCATCTTGTTTAAAACATATTTTTTGTTTCAAGCATCTTTGATTAAGAGGAGGATTCGAATGCGTTTAGCTGTTTATTCGTCATTTAATGCTTTTCTTACTTTTACTTAAGTTGAACATGAATCAGAGCGGTGCTTTTAGTGGCTGATGTAATATGAGTTTTACATCAACCACTTAGATTAAAAACTGCTATTCGGCTGCTTTAAAAACTCAATTTCCTCAACAGTTGAGGTTCTTCCTAAAATTTGATTACGATGCGGGTAACGTCCAAAGCGGTCAATAATCAGTTTATGCTTTTTCTCGAAGTCCAAATTGATTGGATTATCTAGCGTTTCAAAAAGCTGTAAAGCCTGAGCATGAATGATTTTCGATTCACTGTGCATAAATGGCATATATAAGAATGAACGTTGTTCAGGCTTTAACGCTTGATCTAAATTAAGCTGAATCGCTTCTTGTGCCAGTGCCAGAGCCAGAGCATCTTGTGCAAAGGCATTGGCTTGATCGCGATATAAATTACGAGAAAATTGATCTAAAACAATAATTTCAGCAAGACGACCTTCGGCTGTTGTCCGCCAAGTCCATAATTCACACTGTTTGGCTTGGTCTAATGTATGTGCAAAACGTTCATCTAAGGTTTGATCAAATGCATCACTTTTGGCGAACCAAAAAGGTTGGGTCTCTTTACTAAACCAAAAATCGATAATTTCTTGATAATTCATAATGTTTACAATTCTTTAATGGTGATTTTTCTATACAAACACAAATTTTAGATGTCTTGTAGTCGAACTTTGTGATAAAAACTTTTCCGAAATAAAATGAATAATTCATTTAAAACAACGATGGTTATACGTGTATATCGATAAATAACGTTATACTGCGCGCATCGAAATATTTTATTTTAAAAAATTCTTTAAGATAAGTGAGTAAGTATGAGTCAACCCGAAACGATTTCCCAATTTATTGTGCCAGATTGGGTGGATTCTACCTTATTCAAAGGGATGTTACGTGGCATTGAGCGAGAAAGCCTGCGTATGCAAAATAATGGCTTTTTATCACAAGCCGATCATCCACTGTCTTTAGGTTCTGCTTTAACACATCCGCATATCACAACAGATTATTCGGAAGCGTTGATGGAATTTATTACGCCTCCCAAAGAAAGTATTCCTGAAGCACTAAATTTTTTAACGGATATACATGCTGTGGTCCATCGCCATTTAGAAAATGGTGAAAAGCTTTGGACATTGTCTATGCCGTGTATGTTGGATGAAAAAGAAGAAAATATTCGTTTGGCTCAATACGGCACATCCAATATCGGTAAATTTAAAACACTGTATCGTCATGGTTTGGGTATTCGCTACGGTCGCCGTATGCAGACGATTTCAGGCGTGCATTATAATGTCTCGTTTCCTGATGCTGTATTTGAACAATTACAACAGCATGAACAAGACGATGCATTAAAAGCATTGAGTTTACAAGACTATCGAAGCCATCGTTACTTGGGTTTAATTCGTAATTTTATTCGTTTAACGCCATTAGTGATGTATTTGGTGGGAGCGAGTCCGTCAGTATGTAAATGTTTTATGACTGGGCGTGAGCATCAGTTATTGCCATTAATCAAGGGCACTTTATTTTTACCTTATGCGACTGCATTGCGTATGGGGCGTTTTGGTTATCAAAATTCTGCACAAAAACAATTAGGTATTCACTATAACAATTTAGACAGTTATGTGGCTGAATTGCAGAAAGCGGTGAATTCACCTTATGCGCAATTTAGTCATTTGGGGCTAAACAATGCCGAAGGTGAGCCGATCCAAATCAATGACCATGTCTTACAGATTGAAAATGAATACTATAGTCTCGTTCGACCTAAGCAAGTTCCACGAGTAGGGGAAACCCCATCTCAAGCATTGGCAGATCGTGGTATTGGCTATGTTGAATTACGTGCTGTAGATGTCAATCCATACAGCGAAATTGGTATCAATGAAGATACCGCAGGCTTTTTGGAAGTTGTTGCCTTATATTGCTTACTTCAAGACAGCCCTGATTTATGGGATGAAGAACAAGATATTATTGAACAAAACCAAGCCGAAGTGGTCAATCGTGGACGTGCACCGAATGCCAAAATTATTGAGGCAGGTACAGAATATCCATTGTTAGAATGGTTACAGCATCATCTCAATGCCATGCAGCCACTTGCAGCTTTACTGAATCAAAGCTATTCAACCGATTTATATCGTCAGGCCTTGGATGTGATGCAAACACGGATTGATGACGTTGATGAGACCTTATCTGCACAAGTGATTGCCGATACTATGGAGCAAGGTGGGACATGGGGTTTTGGCAGTTATATGGCAAATCAGCATATCGAAAGTTACGAACAACATGTATTAAGTCCTGAAACTTTAGCGTATTTTGAGGGTCTTACTCAAACTTCTCTCGCAGAACAACAGCAACTTGAACAAGATACAAGTATAAGTTTTGAAGATTATCTGAGTAAATTTAGATAAGGCATTGATTATATTAACGAGGAAGCTCCATGCAATGGCGTAGTTATCGCTTCGTAAGTGGTCTTTTATTTTTAGCAAGCGTACTAGGGATGTCTTTTGCACTCTATTTAGAGCATGTGCAAGGGCTTGAACCATGTCCACTTTGCGTTTTTCAACGTATTGGGTTAATTGGTCTTGGACTGATTTCTTTGATCGCATTTTTACATCATCCTAAAAACAATGTATTTAAACGCATTTATAGTTTCTTGGGCTTAGTTGCAATCTCTTGGTCAGTTGGTGTTGCTGCTCGCCATGTTTGGTTGCAAAACTTACCGAAGGATCAAGTGCTAAGTTGTGGTCCTGGTTTGGATTACTGGGTAGATACTTTGCCTTTAAAAGCCGTTTTTGAAAATGTTTTAAAAGGTTCTGGTGAGTGTGCAATGGTAGATTGGACCTTTTTAGGTCAGTCTTTACCTGTATGGTCATTATTGTTCTTTAGTGTTTTGGCACTGATTAGCTTATGGCAGTTGTTTAGAAAGTACTAAAAATACAATAAGAAAGAGTTGGTATTGACCAGCTCTTTTTTTATGATCTTATTTCATTACAATCACAGTCAATATCGTCTTATTAAAATGATGAAGCCTAAAATATATTTAAGTTGTCTTGGCGCAATTGCGCTTTGGGTATCTACACCCGTTTTAGCCAAGACACCACCACTTACCAGTCAAGATGTATCCTGTCACTTTAAATCCGAATTTGACGACACCATCCCAGCAGATGTTTCTTATGTCAAATTTGGCGCCCAACCTTTTAAAGTGTTTAAGTCCAATCCTGATTATTTTTTGAGTCATGTTGAAGACTGCCAATTACATCGTGGTCGATACTATGTGTTATCTGTATCTCAGAGTCATCCTGCAAGAACACTTGCACAGTCTTTGATTGAAGTGACACAATTTGACTTAAATGGTAAAAAAGTTGATCAGAAGTTTTATAATCAAGGTTGGACCTGTGAGTTAACACAAGGCTTGATTGCAAAAAATCAAAAATTATTCATTGATACACAATGTACAGAAAAATCAAATTTTGATGAATATGGTGAAATGCTTGATCCTAAGAAAAACAAGTCCTATCGAGTCGAAATCAAATAATCTAAAAAAAGCTGATTAAACATCAGCTTTTTTTAGGCCTAGGCTTTATACCATTAGGTTTCCACAATGCCTTGCATGCTTTCTAATTTAATCAAATATTTACGGATTTGTTCTTCTGCCAATTCATCATGGCGTGGGTAGAACCACTTGGCGATCTGTTCTGAAACCAACGGGTGATATTGAATATCAAAATGGTTAAGGCCATAGAACACCGCTTTGTGCGATTCTGGTAATTTTAATTGAAAACGTGGATTGGGATGTTCACCCAAAGCACTTTTTACACTGACCAGATAATCGCCAATCACTTTTAAAGTTCGATTTTTACGATTCTCAAACTCTAAGGTTCCTGCGATTAAAAAGGTGTTGATATGTGAGGGCAGTGGCGCAGGTTTACGGTTATCGTCCATAAGACCAATTCGTGCATTATTGTGTTCCCAATCATCATCACGAACACTGCCATAACGTAAGTCCAAAATCCCATTACTACGAATATTTACAACATGACTGATGATTTTGACAATGGGGAAATGTCCAATCTTTTCTTGGATTGCAAAACCAAAACGCTCCAGTACAGCGCCATGATGGGGAGAACCAATACAAACTAGGTTTTCAACCATATGGAACCATTGGTGCATATTCTGTTTACCATAGAATAAGGCGCTACGAGAGACCAAGCCTCCCATACTGTGTCCAATTAAATCAATATTGGTGATGCGTGGATTACGCTTGATCAGGTCTTCTAAAAGATTCGCTAAAGATTGTCCATTGGCAGAAATTCTGCGCCCAGTATTGTAGTGGAAATATAACATGGTGTTGTTATCACGCTGTGCCAGTAATTTTTCCCCGATACCGCCATTACCCCGATTGCTCCAATCCTGATAAGTCATACAGAGACCATGGGCAAAAATCACCACACGACCAGCTAAATCACCTTGTTGTAATGCGCCATAGTGATCGTAAAGTACAGGCGACAGTGCCAATGGATTATGCGTTGCCAACAAATAATCACCTAGCACACCATTTAAAGCACTGACCAGAAAGGTCATATGTGCGTTGAGCTGTTTGTCATGCAAGTTGGGAAAACGTTCAATAGTTTTACGTAAAAAAGGTGCCAAAAGATGGCTACCATAATTTTGTAATGCGTTATAACCGAATTGATAGAATTTATCGACGATCGGTCGAGATTGAAAGTGTTTGGCTTTTTGTTTACTTAAACCAAAAATACTCAATAACATTTCACGCTGAATCGACTGGATGAAGTCCTGAACGACACCACTAAGCGGTGTACTCACTAACTGTGCTAAGCCTTCTAGTACGTCTGCCTGACTTGGAGGCGAGCGATCCCACTTACAATAGGTTTCGTGTAAAGGGGTTAAACTTGGCATTGTTATTTCCTCATCCATATTGATCTGGAACAAAGACTTTATTTTTGCTCTAGATCCATGTATAAATTCATAGGCAATCATCTTATCTTGTTCATCCTGAACACTATTTAAAATACCGATAATTGCGTTAAAGTTTTAATTTTTTGTCTGACAATATCCCCAAACATACAAATTAAAACAATTATGTGATTTAAGTCACATTAAAAATTAAAACATTAGTGGTGAAAAAGCAATCCATTTTCAATGAATATTATTTATTTACATGGTTTTAAAAGTAGCCCTTTGTCCATTAAAGGGCAACAATTAGATGACTACTGTCGGTGCCATTCATCGCATAGTGTACATTTACCTGATTTAAATCAGCATCCACAGGATGTTTTAACACAAATATCTGCTTATATTGAGCAATGGCCAGATGTAGTATTGGTTGGCAGCAGTCTAGGTGGTTTTTACGCGACACAGTTGGTCGCAAAATATGGTGTACCCGCTGTTTTAATTAATCCAGCTATGCGACCATGGCAATTGTTTCGGCGTCTATTTGGAACGGAATATATGCCTTATCAAGTGACTGAACAATGGACATTGGATGATGCCCAATTGGATTACTTGGAAGGCATTGCTGTACCGTTTGTGCAAGATGCAGACAAAATAATGGTGTTATTGCAACAAGGCGATGAAGTATTAGATTATCGTGATGCTGAACAGTATTATAGTACAGCTCCACATACATCGTTGATCATGACTGAAATGCATGGTAATCATGCGATGGAAGATTTTGCAGATAAAATTCCCATGATTGTGGAGTTTTTATCTTACTCCGTAAAATAAAAGGAAAACCTTAAACGTGTCTCAATATACGGCCCAATCACTTGAAGTATTATCTGGCTTAGACCCTGTACGTCGTCGCCCAGGCATGTATACAGATACCACGCGTCCAAACCATTTGGCACAAGAAGTTATTGATAATGCGGTCGATGAGGCACTCGCAGGACATGCCAATAAAATTACCATTACGGTATATAAAGATGGCTCTTTATCTGTTGAGGATAATGGTCGTGGTATGCCTGTCGATATTCATCCTGAGTATGGACAAAGCGGCATCGAAATTATTCTGACCAAACTGCACGCAGGTGGTAAGTTCAGTACAGACAATTATCAGTTTTCTGGCGGTTTACATGGTGTGGGAATTTCTGTCGTAAATGCCTTGTCTGATCGTGTCGAGGTTGAGGTTCAGCGCCAAGGCAATCTCTATAAAATGGCTTTTGAGCGTGGTGAACCTGTTGGACCTTTAGAAGTTCTAGAAGGTAAAGTTGCCAAACGTGCAACAGGAACAACAGTACGTTTTTGGCCTGAAGCTAAGTATTTTGATTCGCCTAAATTTGCGCTTAAAGCGTTAAAGCACAATTTAAAAGCGAAAGCTGTTTTGGCTGCGGGTTTGCAAATTAATTATATCGATCAAATCAATGATGAAAAAATTGAATGGCAATTTGAAAATGGTTTAGTCGACTATTTGATGGATGAATTGCAAGATCGTGAAATCATTCCAGAACCTGCTTTCGTTGCAACGGGTGAAGCTGAACGTGCCAGTGCTGAATTTGCAATTTGTTGGAATGTAGAAGGCGGTGAGCAGATTCAAGAAAGTTATGTCAACCTGATTCCAACTGCACAAGGGGGAACACACGTAAACGGTTTACGTTCTGGTGTTACCGATGCGATGCGAGAATTTTGTGAGTTACGTAACTTACTGCCACGTAATATGAAACTGTCAGCTGAAGATGTGTGGGATGGGGTGAATTATATCTTGTCACTTAAGTTCCAAGAACCGCAATTTTCTGGTCAAACCAAAGAGCGCCTTTCGAGTCGTGAAGCGTCTAATATCGTCTTGAATATTGCCAAAGATGCTTTTGCACTGTGGCTGAATCAGAATGCTGAAGTTGCCATGCAATTGGCTGAAATTGTGATTGCCAAAGCGGGACGACGCTTAAAAGCTGCAAAAAAAGTGGAACGTAAAAAAATCGTCGCTGGGCCTACATTGCCTGGGAAATTATCGGATTGTGTTGGACATACCCTTGAAGAATCAGAACTTTTTATCGTGGAAGGTGATTCGGCTGGCGGTTCTGCCAAACAGGCACGTGATAAAAACTTCCAAGCCATTATGCCGATACGTGGCAAAATTTTAAATACATGGGAAGTGTCTTCAGATGAGGTTTTAGCTTCTCAGGAAGTTCATAATATTGCGATTGCAATTGGTGTTGATCCAGGAAGTGATGATCTCTCAGAGTTACGTTATGGCAAAGTGTGTATTCTTGCCGACGCGGACTCAGATGGTTTGCATATTGCGACTTTATTGTGTGCATTGTTTGTGAAACATTTCCCAGCGATGGTGGATGCAGGGCATTTATATGTGGCGATGCCTCCGCTCTATCGAATCGATGATGCTAAGGATGTTTATTACGCATTAGATGACGATGAGTTAGAAGCTATCTTAAAGAGAGTTAAGTCTAAAAATCCACAAATCACTCGATTTAAAGGTCTAGGTGAAATGAATGCAAGCCAATTGCGTGAAACCACATTAGACCCAAATACACGTCGTTTGGTTCAGTTAGATTTAGATGATGCACATTATACCACAGGCTTATTGGACAAATTACTGGCAAAAAAACGTGCCAGTGATCGAAAAGATTGGCTTGAACAAAAAGGCAATTTGGCGGATCTTGCTGTTTAATTAAAAATTTATAGTGTTGAAAAAGCGCGGTTCAACAGCCTTTATCAAAAAGGATGATGTCTAAAAGGCATCATCCTTTTTTAATTTTTTTCGTATGAACTCAACTTTATCTCCTAATACCACCTTTTTTCGGCTTAAGTATTTTCGGAAAATCTGCACTTTCTTTGCCCATTTTTAAAGAAAAAAATCGCACTTAATTTGATCAGTGTGAGTTTTAATCTCGCATTTTTAGATTATGGATATGCTGTTTTTATGGCGTGTGGACAGTGATCAGGGGATCATAATACCCCTATTCAAAAGAAAAAATAACATCTATAAATTCATTTATTTTCATATATTTATTTTGGAAAATAAAGCATTCGAAAAATATAAATTTTGCATTTGGCACAGAAATTGAATCCAGTCTCTCAGGTATAAACAAAATCATGCATTTAAAAATGCACCAAAAGGTTTGGAGAAAAGAATCATGTTCCAACAAAAAATGTTTTCAAAAACTTTGTTAGTTGCTGCAATGATGGGGAGCATGGTATTGACGGGTTGTTCGAAACCTGCAGATAAAACTGAAGCTAAACCCGCAACAGAAAATCAGACACCTGCTGCAAGTGGTGACACGATCAAAGTCGGTATTTTACATTCGCTTTCAGGAACTATGGCGATCTCTGAAACATCACTCAAAGATACAGCATTGATGGCGATTAATGAAATCAATGCAAACGGTGGTGTCATGGGCAAAAAGCTTGAACCTGTAGTGGTAAGACCCAGCATCAGATTGGCCATTGTTTGCAGAGAAAGCACGTCAGTTAATTACTCAAGATAAGGTGGCGGTGATCTTTGGATGCTGGACATCCGTTTCACGTAAGTCAGTATTACCTGTTGTTGAAGAGCTCAATGGTTTGTTGTTTTATCCTGTTCAGTATGAGGGTCAGGAGCAATCTAAAAATATTTTCTATACAGGCGCCGCACCGAATCAACAAGCGATTCCAGCGGTTGAATATTTGATGAGTGATGAAGGTGGAAAGGCGCAACGTTTTGTTCTGTTGGGTACAGACTATGTTTATCCACGCACCACCAACAAAATCTTGCGTGCTTTCTTGAAGTCTAAAGGCGTCGCCGATGCAGACATTATGGAAGAATACACGCCTTTTGGTCATAGTAATTATCAAACCATTGTTGGAAATATCAAAAAATTCGCTGCGGGCAAAAAAACCGCTGTAATTTCAACCATCAATGGCGATTCCAATGTGCCGTTTTATCGTGAATTGGGCAATCAGGGAATTAAAGCTTCGGATATTCCAGTGATGGCATTCTCAGTCGGAGAAGAGGAATTACGAGGTATTGATACCAAACCTTTGGTCGGGCATTTGGCATCGTGGAACTACTTCATGTCGGTGAAGAATCCAGTAAATACTGAATTCGTAAATAAAATGAAGCAGTACGCCGTGGAATACAAACTACCGAATGCAAGCAAATTAGTGACCAATGACCCAATGGAAGCAACCTATGTGGGTATCAATATGTGGAAACAAGCAGTCGAAAAAGCAGGAACGACGGACGTAGATAAAGTGCGTGATGCAATGGCAGGCCAAACATTCAAAGCACCATCTGGCTATACCTTAAGTATGGATACTTCTAATCATCACTTACATAAACCCGTCATGATTGGACAAATTCGTGCTGATGGGCAATTTGATGTGGTTTATAAGAGTCCACAACCGATTAAGGCAGAACCGTGGAGTCCATACATTCCAAAATAACCTCCTCACGACCCCACAAGCCTGCTGTTTTTGCAGGCTTAACTCATGATCAAGACTTAAACGTCTCTGTATTTAAACAAAAATAGGGGGAGTTGCGCATGTCGATCAGACTGAAATTTGCAGCACTTTTTTTTACGATTTTCCAATTATTTTTGATTCAAACTATTTCTGCTGAATCCCCAGATACAGAGCAATCTGTATCAACTTTGGTCACACAAAAAACCTTAACCCAAGGAGATGCAATCCAACAATTTGTACGTGGAGATTTTACCAGCCGCCGTGCAATGCTCAATCAATGGCCTGCCAGTATTGAGCAACTTGATCAATTGGTTGCTTATGTTGAAAAAGATCAACTCTACACCGATAGTTCAGGAAATACCTATCTGATGAAAGAGGGGGATAAATTATTCAGTTATCCCGATGAGAAAGCAATAACGGATTGGCCTGGAGATTTAAATCAGGTGACCTTGGTCAACACCTTGCATAAAGCATTAAATTTTGCTCAAGCAAAGATTAAATTACAATCTACAGATATTGCTCAGCGTCTCGCAGCAATTGATATTTTAGAAAACAATTTAGATGAGCTGGATATTAAAATGATTAATCAGCTTTATTTGAATGAAAACAACAATAAAGTCAAAGCACGTTTAGCACAGTTAAAGGCTAGAATGGACTTTAATAGTCCTGATACTTTGACCAAAATTCAAGCTGCAAAAACCCTGCAAGATTCTAACCGCCCAGATGTTTTAGCCATCGTCGAGCAAGCACTCACCCAGCCAAATTTAAATCCAGAATTAAAATCAGTATTGGTCAGTGCACAAAGCAGTATCAAAACAAGAATCCAAGCCAGTGAATGGACTGGACATGTTTTTTCAGGTTTAAGCACTGCGAGTATTTTACTGCTCGCTGCTCTTGGGCTTGCGATTACCTATGGCTTACTGGGCGTCATCAACATGGCGCATGGTGAATTGATCATGATCGGTGCTTACACTACTTATGTGGTGCAAAGCTTTTTTAAAACACATTTAGGTGCATATCTGGATTGGTATTTGATTGCTGCAATCCCTGCTGCATTTCTTGTCAGTGCCTTGATTGGCATGTTGATAGAACGAACCGTGATTCGCCCTTTATATGGTCGTCAACTAGAAACATTATTGGCAACTTTTGGTGTAAGTCTAATCTTGATGCAATTGGTTCGAATGATTTTTGGTGCTCAGAATGTTGAAGTCTCTAATATTTCATGGCTTTCAGGCGGTGTTTCAATCACACCAAGTTTAATGCTGCCATACAACCGTATTGCGATTATCGTCTTTACCATTGCGGTACTGCTGTTACTGGTCTATCTACTCAATAAAACTCGATTTGGATTATTTGTTCGAGCAGTTACGCAAAATCGTCAAATGGCGCGGGCTGTTGGGATTCGCTCGGCACGTATCGACATGATGGCATTTGGTTTAGGTTCAGGGCTCGCAGGACTTGCAGGTTGTGCTTTGGCACAAGTGGGAAATGTGGGGCCAGATTTGGGGCAAAACTACATTATTGATGCTTTCCTTGTCGTTGTGGTTGGTGGTGTCGGACAGGTTTGGGGAGCTGTTTTAGCCGCACTAGGACTTGGTGTCAGTGGAACAATTCTCGAAATTGGTATGGGAGCTGTGCTTGCTAAAATTATTCTCTTGGTGCTTGTGATTTTGTTTATTCAAAAACGTCCACAAGGTTTATTCGCCATTAAAGGCCGTTTTGTGGAGTAAATATATGAAAATCACTGCATTACTTTCAGATAAACCCTACAGTGCAATCGCGATCGCAATATGCTTTGCAGTGTTGTTGATTTTACCGTGGTTTCATTTACTGCCACAGGATTCAAGCTTATATCTTTCAGCTTATTGGGTCACTTTGATCGGCAAAATCATGTGTTTGGCTTTGGTTGCACTGGCATTGGATTTGGTGTGGGGTTATGCCGGCATTCTGAGTTTGGGGCATGGACTTTACTTCGCTTTGGGTGGCTATGCTTTTGGTATGTACTTAATGCGAGAGTCGGCAGGAGACCAACTCCCCGATTTTATGCGTTTCTTGAGTTGGACTGAATTGCCATGGTATTGGGTCGGAACTCAACATTTTGTTTGGGCTTTGGCGTTGGTTGTTTTAGTTCCGGGTGTGATTGCCTTTATTTTCGGATTTTTTGCTTTTCGTTCCAAAATCAAAGGGGTGTATTTCTCAATTATTACCCAAGCCATGACTTTTGCAGCGGCATTGCTGTTTTTCCGCAATGAAACAGGCTTTGGTGGCAACAATGGTTTTACAGGATTTAAGACGATTCTGGGAATGGACATTACCTCTGCCTCTATGCGAGCCAGCTTATGTTTTCTGACGGCTGTGGTGTTACTTCTTAGTTTTATAGGCTTACGTCGTTTAATGAATAAACCTTATGGCCGAGTATTGGGAGCGATCCGTGACAGTGAAAACCGTTTGCAATATTTAGGTTATCGAACGCTTTGGTACAAGCTGTCTGCATGGGTCATCTCAGCAGTAATTGCTGGGATTGCAGGTGCATTGTATGTACCGCAAGCAGGCATTATTAATCCAAGCGAAATGAACCCTGTCAATTCCATCGAAATGGCAGTCTGGGTTGCCGCAGGTGGACGAGGTACTTTAATTGGTCCGATCCTTGGAGCAGGGTTAATTAATGGGGTAAAAACCTATTTTACAGTTGCCTACCCAGAAGCATGGTTATTGATTCTAGGCGCATTATTTATTGTTGTGACCATTTTCCTACCGAAAGGTGTGATCGGATTATTTGAACGCTTTAAAAAAGGAGATCACTAATGTCAGCACTGTTATCAGACTTGGGCATAAATGCTCAACACGGTGGTCAAATTGGTGAAGGCTATGGTCGTCCTAAGACCGAAGGCGCAGATTTTAGCCATGGTATTGCACTGTACTTAGAAAAAGTCAGTGTGTGGTTTGACTCCTTTCGTGCTTTAAATGATTTATCACTTTACATTGAAGAAGGCGAATTACGCTACATCATTGGTCCGAATGGTGCTGGGAAAACCACCTTGATGGATGTCATCACAGGCAAAACACGACCAACAGAGGGTTCGGCTTTTTTTGGTCAAAACTATAATTTAGCCAAAATGAGTACTGAGCAAATTGCTGAAGCTGGTATTGGTCGTAAGTTTCAAAAACCAACTGTATTTGAAAATTTTACGGTCATGGAAAACCTGTTACTTGCAGCACCGAAAGATAAAACGGTAAAAAGAAGTTTCTTTAGTAAATTAAGCCCTGACGCACAGTTGGCCTTAGATGAATCTTTGCAGCAAATTCGCTTACAAGAGTTTATTCAAAAACCAGCAGGTTTATTGTCACATGGACAAAAACAGTGGCTTGAAATCGGGATGTTATTAATGCAACGCCCGAAGCTAATTTTGCTCGATGAACCTGTTGCAGGTATGACTGATGCAGAAACCGAACGTACTGCTGAATTGTGTCTGGAGTTAAAAAAGAATCATACCTTAATTGTGGTTGAACACGATATGAGCTTTATCGATACCATCAGTGAAAAAGTCACTGTACTTGCACAAGGGGCAATTCTAGCCGAAGGTACATTGGCAGAAGTACAAGCCAATGAAGACGTGATTGAAAAGTATTTAGGGCGCTAAAGGGGATGCATTATGTTGGAAGTTAAAAACATCAATCAGTTCTATGGGGGGAGTCATATCCTCCGTGATGTTAGCCTCAATGCGCCAATCGGTGAATGCTCGGTGGTTTTGGGCAGAAATGGTGTAGGAAAAACCACTTTATTAAAATGTTTGATGGGGATTTTGCCAATTAAGTCGGGACAGATTCTTCTAGATGGTCAAGATATTGCAAAAATGAGCCCTGAACAACGGGTGAGAGCAGGGTTGGCTTATGTTCCGCAAGGGCGAGATATTTTCTCTACACTCACCGTAGAGGAAAATATTTTGATTGGTATGGCAAAATTTTCTGGTGCGAAAACCCGTAAAGTTCCTGAGCACTTATATGAAATCTTTCCAATCCTTGATGAGATGAAACACCGCCGTGGAGGAGATTTGTCTGGTGGACAGCAACAGCAATTAGCCATTGCACGTGCTTTAGCTTCCGAACCCAAAGTTCTGATCTTAGATGAACCCACTGAAGGAATTCAGCCCTCAATTATCAAAGATATTGGACGAGTAATTCGAAAATTGGCAGATGGAGGTGAAATGGCGATTGTACTGGTCGAGCAATTTTACGATTTTGCTGAGGAATTGGCAGATAACTATACTGTGATGGCTCGAGGTCAAGTGGTAGCACATGGCATCGGTGAAGAAATGCCAGAAAAGGGAATTCGAGATTTAGTCGCAATTTGATTATTGACTTAGAATGAAACTCTCAAACACATGATGAGAGCTTCATTATTCTTTTCAGGATTTGTGTAATGCTGAACCGAAGTAAGTAAAAATGAAGATATATTAGATTTCTGTATTTTCATCCCATAAAAAATAACCGAGCCTGTACATTATTTTGTGTAAGTTCCATTTTTATAAATGATCTTTTAATCGATCATCGAATTGAATCATAAACCAGTTCATTGCTAAACGCCAATTGTGGATTGGCATTGTCCATTTCTTAGCA
>WNDP01000110.1 GCA_009912575.1 Acinetobacter bereziniae | reverse complement strand
GCGCAGTTGCAATAACACAGAAAGTTACTCTTGCAAGCGGTACAACATCATTCTTTGCATTTCTAGCAAAAGTTGATGTTATTGCCTGGGCTGGTCTATGTGTCGCATTAATAGGTTTATTTATTCAGCTTTACTTTGCGATTGCTAAAAACCGCCGTGAAAAAACCGAGCATGAAATGCGTAAAGAAGAGCATCTATTGCGAGTTAAAAAATTGAGGGAAGAATGCAATGTCAAACAAGACTAAAATATCAGTAGTATTACTGGCAGCTTCGGCTGCTTTTTTTGTGGCTGTCAAAAAGGATGAGGGCTATACAGCTAAACCTGTAATTCCAGTAAAAGGGGATGTGCCGACTCAAGGACACGGCTCAACAGTCAAGCCGAATGGCGTACCAGTTAAGATGAATGACCCACCAATTTCAAGGGATACGGCAGATAAGTGGCTTAGAAATGATGTTTCAAAGCTTGAGGTAACTTATAAGAATCTCTTAAAAGGAGTGAAGTTATCTCAAACAGAATATGACATATTCCTTGATTTTTCATATCAGTATGGAATGAGAGCCTTTAGCAATTCATCAATTCTTCGTAACCTCAAAGCAGGACAGTATAAGCAAGCCTGTGTATCATTATTGAAATACAAATATGTTGCAAAGCGTGATTGTAGTATCCGCTCAAATGGTTGCTTTGGTGTCTGGACACGCCAACTTGATCGCTATAACAAATGTATGGGGGTGCAGTAATGCAGGCATTCTTATCAAAATTCTATGAAACTGTCATTATTGTTATGGCGGTTTTTTTATTGTTGGTCATAACGGCTTTGGGTTTTCAATCATGGCGTGTTAATCACTTTAAAAGCGAATACATATTATTGAATGCAAAATATAAAACAGAAGTTGCAGAAGCTAAAGCGCTTGCAGAACAAGCTAAAGCTTCGGTAGCACTTAAAGAAAAACAATGGTCTGAACAACAGTTAAAAGCGGAGCAAAACTACAATGTTAAGATTAAACAAATTAAGTTTGATGCTGATCTTGCTCAGTCCAATGCTAACAGCTTGTCAAAGCAACTCAAAATTGCAAGCGGTCGCTTGTCCAGCGCTTCCAAAGAAACCATCATTAGCTACAGTGAATCAACAAACAAGTTACTTGAAAATTGCACAGCAGAATATATCTGGATGGCAGAACGAGCTGATGCAGAGCGAGTTGATAAAGAAAAATTAATTGAAGCATGGCCAATTAATTAAATTATGTGTTTTTTATTTTGCATGAATTGAAGCTTAGTTTTTCCTTTAGCGACTTTTATAAAGATGGTAAACTTGCTTTAAGCAAAAGAATAAAAAATAGAGTGATTTCAATCATTGCGTTACAGGTTGCGTTACAAGTATTTTTATAAATAAATTAGTTTATATTTATCAGTATATTGATTTCTTATTTAGAAGAGCGCTGGGCGTACCAAATTTGTTGCACAAGCTTGTTCTAATTTTTCTCAAAACCCTTTATATTAAAAGCATCTAGACATTCTTATTGTCTCAGTTTGTTCCTCTGTATACCCTCATAATAAGGGTACATTTGGGGGTATGCTGTAAAACCTAATAAAAATGTACCCTCAAAATGGCAAAATTAATAGTAAATCTGACAGATAAAAAGCTTAGGGCAGAAATATCAGCTCATAAGAAAAAAGCAGATAAAGCCAAAAAGGTTTTTGATGGTGGCGGTTTATACCTTTATATTGATAGTGCAAGTCGAACCTATTGGCGCTTTAACTTCAGAAGACTAGTTTCAAAAAAATACGTAACAATGAGCCTTGGTGTTTATCCAATTGTCACACTTGCGATGGCGCGTAAAATGCGTGATGAATATCGAGAGCTATTGGCCTAAAATATTGATCCATCTGTTGAAAAGAAATGTGAAGAAGATCAGGCCAAAAATGCATTGGCAAATACATTTGAACAAGTTGCTCGTGAATTCATGAAAACTGAAAGTGTTATTTCTTTCAAGTTTTAGATGGATAGCCGATGGAGACTGGTTTTTTGAGTTTATTAGGGAGTGTGAAGAGTTTACACATAGAAAACTAAAAAGTTTAAGATATACGCAAAACATTACTTTGGCCAAACTTCGTAGCAAATATGGCTAAACTTTTTAAAAATTATAATTCATTTTTTTATAAATATTAGTATTTTAAGATAGCGGGGGAATATCACAAATACGGTCTAAATAATTACAATTTTATTCTCAATATATCCAATCGGCCAATGACCAGAATAATATAACTCAACAATAAACTCCCATTTATCACCTAATTTAAAATATCTTTCAGTCATTAATTGTCTTAAGCAGAAACAAATTGAATCTCGAGCGACTAGACTAAAATCATGGGGCGGTATGATGAACTGCTTTTTATTGATATCTCTTGTAACTTCTAATATTTTTTTATTAATACATTTTCTCAAATCCAATAATTCAGGTGTATTTTTATGCCTCTTGTAAAATGGATCTTCTTGGGAAGTAGTTGATGGCAACCATCTAAGTTTATTATATTTTCCCTGAAAGCTTGCATCTAAAGGATTTACAAAGGCTTGTTCTACATTTTCAATAAAAATAACTCGATCATCATTGATGTTGCTAATACCCATCTTGGAGAAAAAATTAGTATTTTCAATTTTTCTTAACTCATCATTAATATCAAACATGAATTCACCCAAAGCTGTAAGAGAACAAGGAGGAAACATTTTCTCTCTCCTTGTATTTTAACCTCCATAATTAGGCTAGGCTACTATGGGGTATATTGTATTGCTATGTTAAATAATTCATGATTCTAATAAATTTGCATCAAGACCAACCTTTTTGACGATTACGAATGTAAGGGAGAAGTGAAGCTAAAGCCAATACTGCGAGCACTGCGCCAATCCATAAGCCTGAACGTAAGCCATAACCATTTGTAATTGCTAGGCCACCAATATATGAACCGCCACCTAGACCTATGTTAATTACTGAGGTGTGTACTGCGTTGACCATAGGACCTGGGTGAGCAACACTGACAATTCTTGCCATCATAGCTGGATTCATTGGAACACCAGATAATCCAATCAAAATTATTGTGATGATTGCAATTGTTTTATATTCGGCAAATATTGCAAAAGTAAATAAGGATACGCTTAATACGGTTAATCCGATGAGCATAATTTTTAGGCTATGGTCATGTGCTAAACGACCGGTAATAGTATTTCCCACAATATTTGAAAAACCAAATGCCATTAAAATGAATGGAACGACTTGCATGCTAAATCCAGTAATATCGACCAAAACAGGAACGAAATAACTAAATGCGGCAAAGCTTGCCCCAAGAATTAAGCAACTTGTTGCACATGCTTTCCAGTAAGCTTTATTTTTAAAAGCTTTAATCTCTTCTTCCATTCTGAGTTGCCCACTGCCTTTTACTTCAGGTAAAAGACGTAATAGAGCAATCAGACAAATGAAAACCAATACTGCTACTAAACCAAAAGTAATACGCCAGCCCCATTGTTGGTCAATCATAGTCGCAAGTGGTACACCAAACACATTGGAAATCATAAAACCACCTATAACAATAGCTGCTGCTCGTGGGCGATTATGATTTGGAACCATGGCCATACTCGTGGCAAGTGAAAGACTCAAACAACCAACACATAAAACGCCAGTTATAAAACGGATTGCAATCAAAATAACATGGCTAGAGTTAAAGGCACTTAGACCTTGGATCACTACATAAAGTGCAAAGAGAATCAGTAAGACTTTACGATACTGAACTCTATATTTGAGGAAGAAAAAGGTGAGTACAGGTCCACCTAACATAACACCAAAGGCATAATATGAAATTAAATGTCCAACCTCACCTACACTGATTCCAAAGGCTTGGGATAAAGTGGCGGTCATACCAGCGACCATCAATTCTGCTGTACCAATTGAAAAAATCGCTAGACCTAATATATATACTGCTAATGGCATTTTTTAAATAAATTCCTATTTCTTGAATGTTCATTACAAAATTAAAGGGTAATTTCTTTAGCACTAAGAATGCGGTTACAAATTAGCTAAGAGGCCATTAACTACATCTTCCAGAAAGCTTTTATCTGAAATATTTTTGTTCAGAACACGTAAACCGTAGTAGCTAGCTAAAAATCCTCGAGCCATTTCAAGGGCAGAGGCTTTGGTATTGAATTCCCCATTTGCTTGACCTTCGACAAATACTGTGAGGAGAGAGTTCTCTAGGCGCTGTCGATATTCTAGATTCAGGCTAGAGACAACCTGATCTTTATCGCCCATTTCTAACGCAGAGAATAAGACCATGGCTTCATGCTGTTCAGATTGTGAAAGATCCTCAGCAATCCCCCATAGTAAAAGGGATCGTAATCTTTCTTTGAGCAGCCCAGACTGTGTGAGAATGGATAATTGAGCAGCCATGGTTTGTTCATGGCTACGCAACAAAGCTTGTTCATATAAAGCTTGTTTGCTACCAAAGGCGTTATATAAACTTCCGCGCCCTAATCCTGTAACATCACATAGATTTTGTGCTGAAGTACCTGCATAGCCATTACTACTAAATACAGTAATAGCTGCATCAATGATTTCTTTATCTTCAAACTGTCTAGGACGGCCTGGATAATTGGATTTGTCATCACTCATGGATGAGCCTGAGTGGGAATGAACTATGAGGGATACTAGATATTATGGAACGAGTTGTCAAATATTAAATTAAATTTTTAAAATTATAGTTTGTTTATCGATTCTTTTAATCGTTATAAAATATAGATATCGTTGGGTAATCTCCCCCTCAAAATAATTGAACTCAAAAGTAGAAATGGAATAATCCTGCTAAAAAAGATTTTTTAAGAAAACATCTTAATATTCAGACAGCTTAATTATGAGTATTTAAAACAATACTACATTTCAATAAATATGAAATAGTTTAACTTTTAATCTTTGTAAAATAGATCTATTGGTATAGTATTGATCTATATTAATATTTTTTGGATATGTACAATGAAAAAAATACTTTTAATTATCGTGATTAGCCAAACCCTTTTAGCTTGTACGGGTCTAAGTACCCAGCGATATGAAACACTTAATGATCTTATGCAATCATGGGTGGGCTCATCAGAAGAAAAACTAATCAAAAAATGGGGACTCCCAGACAAAAGCTATACTTTAACGAATGGAAGTAAAGTGATTTCTTATGAAACTTTTGTTCATCCAGGGCGTTATTGTGAAGAGAAATTTATGCTTGAAAAAGGCATCATAGTGAAGTGGGGGCACTCTCGTTGCGATTTAAATTTAAATAATGCTAAGAAAATATCAAGAGACATTCCAATTCCACAACCTACGCTTTGATCATCTAAAATACAGGCTTCTTATTTAGTCATATAGCCTTTTTCATAGGAACAAGATGGAAGTGCGTCTAAGACTGAAAAAGGCATATAAATGGCATTCTTTATCTGATTTTAATGATTATTGAGTTGTGCTTGGGGATGTCTAAGCAAGTAGAGAGTTATAACTATGTGTTGAGTTTAAATACCTTAATAACTGTGGTTTGAATCTTTACATTATTTTAATAAAGTCGTTCAAAGATCAAAGTAAATCGATTCGTAGAAGTAAGATGGATCATAAATTATAGTCACGTTTTAAATCATCTGTTAGAGCTTAGCCTATATTGAGTCATTAATAGTCTAAATTCCTAAAATTGCCTTGCTATAGTAAGTGTTGAGTTGCACTTTCTTAGAATTTCTATTGAATAGTAAATAATTTTTTATCGGATTTATTTCGAATTAACTATTTTTTGTTTTATATTTTTAATTTAAAAATAATAGGAAATAGATAATGAAAAAACTCACAATAACTGTACTACTTGGATTGAGCAGTATGAGTGGATGGGGTGCTTGTACCTATAACTTTGATGCAACTGATCTAGAAATACAACAAACCAATACAGGTGCAGTGCCACCAGTTAGAAAGTTTCCTATACTCAATGCAAATACTGGGTCTTTTACATTAGAAAATAATGCATATCAGTATCTTGCAAGCACTTCCACATTCGCACAATCCCTTAGTCGTTATATGAATGGTACAAGTACAACAATAGTAGGTGATAAAAACCTAACAAATAATGGACGATATGTAGTTGAGTTAAAAATTAATAATTTTTCAGATATACCTACTGGGGCATATGTTGGTAACCAAAGTGGAGTATTTACTTTGGGATATAATTTTTATGGCATAAAAAATGGCAATTTAAAATATGGAGGATTTTTATGGGTAAGTAATTCAGATCAGGATAAAACAAAAAAAGTATTCATAAGTTTTAGTGACTTAGGATCAGGAGCAAATTATGGAAAAGAATATGAGATTAGTTATAATACTGCAAATAACTATAAAATAGGACTATATTTTGATCAAGATACAAAGCAAATTGGTATCAATTTAAATGGATTGGATAAAGGTTTTATAAACAATACTCCCTTATCAGAATCCGCTTCACAAATGAGTTTTCAGATGTTCGGTCTTGTTGGCGGGTATTCAACAACTTTACCCAATACTTTCCAACCGAGCGAAACGATAATTTTTGATGGTAGCCAAACATCTTTGAATTATACGACCAATTCTAAAGATATTTGTGGGAATGTCATTTAAAAATTAACATATATGATGTCTTGAAAAATGCGATGCTCACTCAAAATTTGAGTCTAGGAATGAAATATTTTATGATTTAAAATGATCAAAATATAATCTATAAGTAATAGACTTTTCATAAAATAATTCACAGGAATAGGTGTAACCATTATGACTAAACATAATATGCGAAAGCGCATACAACTTTTTATATCATTTATTTGTCTTTCATTATTTTCTATTATTTCCAGCACTACAAAGGCAGAAGGCAATTGCCCTCCGGGTTATTATCCTGTTGGTGTGCAAGGCTGTGCCCTATTCCAAATTATGGTGGAGGGGGTGGCGGTTATTCTGCACCAAGTTATCGTTCACCAACCACAGAAGGGGATGTTGCAGCAGGTACAAATGGTGTAATTGGAGTTGCTACTGCAAAAATTTTCCGCGCCAAGCTTGAGGAAAAAGCATTGCAAGATTGTGAAAAGAAGGGAGGGACAGGTTGCAAAATTTGGTTACTTATGATGACAACCATTGTGCAACAGTCGGACAAGTTGAAGGAACAAATCGATTATATCAAGCACGTACTACATCTGGAGAAGTACGTGATATTATTCCAGTTTTAGTACCTGGTAGTAGAAAAGCTTTAGGACGCAAAAAAGTTTTAGAAGCTTGCCTTGCTGATGGATTTGCTGAAGCCCAATGTAAAATTATCTACCAAGATTGTCGCAGGCTTAATCTTCCGTAACTATTTTAATTACCTTTGATTCAAAAGATCTAAGTAGCTTGATATATTGACTGTCATGACTCTCCTAGACAAATATCGTCTATTCTTTTTGCATGGAAGAAAACATTATGAGCGTGAAGACAAGTAGAGCCGTTTCTTTAGAATTTCGATGGGAAAAATGATTAGCAAAGGTAATAGAACCTCTTTATATGTTTAAATCACCTCTTATTTATTACCACACCAATTGTTTAGCATGATTTTATAGCACTTGCTTGAGTAGCTTTTTTTGATGATTGGTGTGTTTTATAAACTGTTTGTCGTGCATTTAGTGAGTACTTTGCTTTAGCCTTAAGCAATTGTTCTTGATTATGCTTCATGTATACGATAGTTAGCTGTATTTGCCTACATAATTACTGTTAGCACTTCTGCTTGATATAGGGATGAAGCCCTGAATGCCTTATCCATCAATTGGATAACCGTCAGAAGGACAATTGCCTTCAGCATAGACAAGATTTGAAATGGTAAAACCAGTGGGTTGTAGGCAAATAAAACATATTAGTGGCAGAATGAATTTCTTATTTATTTTTTAACGATCATTCCTCTTGCTCCCAAAATGCATTGCATTCAGCAAATGAAATTTTCCGATTAGGTAAAATTAATATATTTTTCCTATTTATAGAAATATCTCAAAATGCAAAAAATTAAACTAAGTTAATATAAGTTAAAAATAAAACGCAATGAACAACAAGAAAGAGCCTAAAGCAATATATTCATCGTGCTGTTCATTGAATAATTATTTAATCTAGCCCATGTTCAGCCTTAAAACGTTCCAGATTACGTAAAGCGCTTTGATAACGAGATTGCACCTGACTACTATTAATTCGCAGGTCGTACAATTTCTTTTTATAGCTATCACGATCTTTGTCAGAAAGATCTTTATACTCTAATTTTTCAAGATAATAATTGGTGTCAGTTTGAGACTTATTGAAGTCTGAATTTGCTGTATAAAATTGATAAGCAACTTGGTAATAGTTACGAAGAGATTCACGTTTTTCTATTGGGCAGATTCGATAATTACCTCGGCCCTCTAATGCTTCATAAAAAATGTTTTCAGCTTGGCAATAAGAGTTTAAGCCTTTTTGATAGCCTTTTTCATATAAATTTTGATTAGGAACAATATTGGCTTTTTGACAGGCAGAGTAGTATTTATCTAAATGTGGGCTGGTTCCTGCTGAACCATCTTTTTCGCCCACATTAAACCAGTTTGCTGTTTTACATTGCTCAACACTCATTGCAGTACAACCTGAAAGTAATACTGTAAAAGTAGATAAAACCACTAAAAATTTCATTTACACTCTGCCTAAATACGATTGAGCAACTTTGAAAATAATTATTTTATCATGACAATGTCATCAGTTTTTTGATAAAAAGTGGATAATTCTGAGAAAAGTGTATTGATTTCGTCGAAGAATCAATCTTGTATTGAATTTTAGTTCATTTTTTTAACTTTGATAAATTTTAAAATAATTCTATATATTAAAAATAAATTTCCAACTATTGCCTTACAGATTATCGTTATTGGTGACTGTATTGATCCTTTTTATTCTAGTAAGTAGATTGGCGTACCCAAATTGGATAAATTTGATACTCATTGCTATGCGATTGATCTACTGAGAATATTGAATTTCCACAATCAGAACAGTTCTGCTCAGGTATGAAAATGAAGTATTCTCAAAATCATAGAGAACATATAAGCTTCTGGGAGAAGCTTATAAATTAGGGGGCTATCCACTGATTGATATAAAAATGCTATTCATTATTTATATGAATCAAGTTACATGAACCAAGTATCTAGTGTAGTTGTCATAAGATTCGTTTTCTTAGTTTAAATTGGTGAGATTAATTCAGAATTTAAAACATTTAGAAGCCTTTTAAACTGGGAATTTTTTGATTGAATGTGCTGAAACATAAGACATGAATTAAATTAGGCTGGTAGCGATTGTTAAAGCATATCGTCGCTTTCATGTGAACCTAATTTTTAGGATGAATAATATTCATGATTTAAATCAAAAGAATGAAGAATTAAAAAAGCCAACACTTTCCCAATAAATCAGAATTTAAATTGTTGAAAAAATAAGTTGATTGATGTTACTGTGGCTCTGAATAATGTGCTGTTTTTAAAGCATTATTTTACATTGGTACGACTAAATGGTGAGAAATCAAAATTGGCTAAAAATTATGTGATTTTGATAGAGGATATAGACCTTATTTAAATCTAAATCAATCTGCTAATTTTCAAGATAAAGAAAACGATTTAAAGTGCTTAGAAAGCGAAATTAATCAGTAAGCAGTTGTAAATTTCTTATAGAAAAATTTTAGCCTAATGAACAAAAAATTTAAAGAAGAATGAGTCAGCTATTGGCTTAGATGATTTTTCGATACATAAATGCACATTTAAGTTAAAGATTGTTAAGAATCGAAAAGTTTGAAAGTTTTATGTTATTCGTGTATAAAAAAAGTACAACAATAAAATGAGGGTGATCACATGATATATAAATCAATAAACATCGCTTTTTTCTTATTTATGTTTGTTGTTCTTACAGTATTGGTACATCTGTTTGGAAATATGCCTTCAGGGGCATGGATGTTCAAATAATGTAGATGGATTAGAAGGCTCATCTCAGGATGGGCTTTTTATTGAATGATTCTAAAATTAAAAACTTTGTTAGCTCTGAACCAAAATTTTTGTTAAAAATTAAAGAACGATAAAACTGTGTCAGTTCTGTTAAAACTCAAAAAAAAATCTAAAATTAAGTATTTGAGAAATATAAATTTATTAAATTTTTTGAAATCTAATGTTATAAAATTTCACATAATCTTGCATAACTAACATCCTGAAATACTTGTTCTGAAATTTGATGTTATTCCTATTGCACCTTATTTAATTCAGTACGAGGAATGTTATGTTTAAAACTGCAGCATTATTAGGCACTGGGATCGCAATTGGATGTTACTACCAGTCGCACAAAAATGGTTCTGATAAGAGCAAAGCGAAAAGCTTATCTAAGACGAGTAAAAGCGATAAAAACGAAAAGGATGTACAACAGTAGCAAACTTCGAAGCTAAGTTAAAAACTCCTTATTGGATGTAATTCATTCATTAAGGAGTTTTTTGTTATACAAGGCTTTATTTTTATTTAATTTTTTAATTGAATTTGTGGATTGATGGGTGTCAAAAGGAATATCTTGCATAATTTAAACATCGCTTATTTATTAAACAGGATTTATAGTTGTATTTTATTGTGTAGAATTTCTAATGTTAAGCATTGATTTAAAAGAAAAAGTTTAAAATTGGCATTAAATGCCAATGCTGATGAGCACTTATGCCTTAAAATTACATTCAGAAGTTACTGTGTAATTTCAGCTTTACCTAATAGAAGCTTTTCATGTAGTAGCCCACATAATCCAATCATGTGGGCTTTTTTTAGGACGCCTTTTATGTTTCGAATTAGACAGTTGTTGTGTCGACATATTTTTGAATATCCAGACTTATGTAAAGTTAAAGAATGCCGAAAATGTGGGAAAATGAGAAATATAAAAACGAAATGGCAACTATATTAAGACATCTCTTTAATATCGAGTTCGTGTATTTTCGAAGTCGAGATCACCATCGATTGGGAAAAATAGGAGATTAGATGCTTTCTTTGCTTATACAAATCGGCATCGTGGTAATCGCAATTATTGCACTGATCTATTATTCAAATAAATCTTAATGAGATGCGTTATGCATTATATTTTGGACAACACAATCCAAATTTGAAATGTATAACATTTTAAAAGATGTTTATGATTTATGTAGGGAACAAGTAGTGAATTGGCAATAAGCGGTTGGATTACTCTAAACTGCTATGTTAGAACTTACATTCCTTATTTTTTTGAGATAAATCATGAAAAAATTATTATTAATTTCATCTATTTTAACCGTGGCTTTTTTAGTTGGGTGTAATGCAAAAGACAAAGATAAAAACACCACGACTACAGCAGAAGCAAGTAGTCCAGTTGCTCAGGTCGATGCAAATGAATCTAATGAGAAAACTGTTAAATATGAAACTGAAGATAAAAAGCAATTCACGTTGAAGACCAGCGATAATTTTGCAACAGCGACATTGACTGATCAAGATGGACATAGCTATTCGTTGAAAGAAGTACCAGCTGGAAGTGGTATGCGACTTGAAGGAGACAATGGTGTTGCAATTCATTCGAAAGGTGAAGAAGCAACAATCGAACTTGCAAAAGATCAGTCTTTATCAGTGAAAGAAGTTAAATAAAGTATAAATATGATATCGCCCCACCTTTTGGTGGGGTTTTTTATGGGGGCAAAGTAGAAGATCTGAATAAATTGTAAAGTAAGCTTTACATCTAAGGCTGTTTAAATTAAATTACTGTAAAGCTTACTTTACATGAGTGACATATGAAAAAATTTAAATATCTATTTGAATTCGGCTTCGCGATTTTGTTGTATCTTGTAATATTGATTTTTTCTCTCAAGCTATTAAAAAATAATGATTTTGATTATCCTATTCAAATTATTTTGACTTTATTACCAATTATTCCATGTGTATTGGTCGGTTGGAGTGTTATCAGGCAGTTGGCAAGATTAGATGAAATGCAGCATAAAATTCAGCTACAGGCTTTTGCGTTGGCCTTTGTTGGGACTGCACTCATCACATTTAGTTATGGTTTTTTAGAAAATGTAGGTTTTCCTTCATTGTCTATGTTTTTCGTATGGCCCTTGATGGCCATGCTCTGGGGATTAGGTGTGGCAATTGGAAGTTGGCGATATCGATGAAGAATATATTGTCAGAGTTAAGAACAAGCCACGGCTGGTCTCAACAGCAATTAGCAGAATATTTAGGTGTCTCTCGGCAGACGATCAATGCAATTGAAAAAGAACGTTATGATCCTAGTTTGCCACTTGCTTTTAAGATGTCTAAACTTTTTGGCTTATCGATTGAAACAATTTTTCAGGATGAAGATTCTTTAAATGCGTCCAAATAGCCTTTAAATATCGTCTTTAAATTTAGTTTCGATATGCAAATGCTCTGATTTTCAATAGAGCTTCACTATAAGACGCACGGCTATTGAATCTAAGCGTAGAAAATATTTTAATAAACCCAAATTTTCTGATGGAATTAAGGTGATGTCCAATACGTCAATCATTAGCTTTGATGAGTTTACACGTGAACAACTTATTCAATCATTGAAAAAGTATGCGTTGAAGGAACTTGAATTAGATCTTGGTAATTTTCCAGCACAATTCTTATTTGATTTAATTGTCGAAGAATTTGGACCTCACTTTTACAATCAAGCATTAAATGACACTCATGAATGGTTAGTAGAACGGTTTACATACTTAAATGATGATCTATTTATTTTAACCAAAGAAAAAGCAAAGAAAAAAGCTCGATAGAAATGCCAGTGGGCTGTTTGAGTATATATGCTTCGAAATTAAGTTTATAGATAATTAAACAGTCCAATCATGAGTTTAGAAGAGCTTATTTTAGTCATTGCATCTTAAACATTACATCTAAGTCATCACAGTTGAATCCATCTATTTTTAACAGATGTTTCTTCAGCATGATTGAGTCTATGTTAGATTCAGCATTTAAAATTACACCTATACTTTTCAATCATTGGTCGTGATTCATCTATTTTCACTCATGCTTAAGTTAAATTTATCAGTGAAATTATTTGAACTATCTCCTTGATTATATTGGTGAATGGTTTTTGATTATTTACTTTTCCAACAGTAACTGCTTTTTCAGTTTGATCTGCTTTCTACTATTCACATAGTGTCATCATACCTTTCTTAATGGTTATCTAGCTTTGTGAGTAAGATGAGCAGGGCATGTCATTCGGAATATAGTCGCTATGACGTTGCTCTCAATTTTGATTTTATTCAGATTGAATTCGCCTAGAAGATCAAGATATTTCACAGGCTAAAAACTTATAATACATATTCTAAGTCAAATTATGAATCAACCCTAGGCTCACTTTTAAAGAGTATTAATGTCATAATCAATAATTTATAAAAGAGAAATGTGATATATATCTCAGAGAATTCTTTGTTATTAAATGATCCAAATGTTGAATCCTTTAAAACATGAATATCATATTTTAAAGAAGCGATCTTATTATGATAAGCTAAAAATAATAGACCTTACAAATAGAGTATGAAATTGTACGTTGCATTTTTAGAGCATCGAAATGAGTTAATTTAAGAGTGAAAGTTATATTTTTAAAAATGAAAGATCGGTGCAAAGAGTGCTGATTTAATATCTAAGATAATATGGATAACAGCAAGTAAATAAAAAATAGTAATATTTTACCTAAATTCACTTATGTTTAATTCATTCTAATCATCACAGCGAACTCATTTGAGTGTGCTTTTGTGCGGATAAGTACTAAGTATCTAAACTCTATTAAATACTTGATTATTTGGGCGATAAAAGGCATTGATGCATGAATTTTTGCACACTTAAATGAAAAATACTTTAATTGTTGTTGAATCTATAATGCAAATTCATAAAATATTTTTTATTTATTTTTATGAAGTTAATTCATTTTGTGAGTGTATATCTTTAAATTATTTATTGTCTAATTCATATATTTTATAGGTGTTTTTTAAACTTACTAAGATTGAAAATCCTCAATGAAAGTAAAAAATTATAAAGAAATACTGATTAAATTTATAAATTGAATTAAGAAAACACATATTATTATAATAAAATAATATTTTATTATAATTTTATGGTACTTTTGATGGCGAGAGCAATGTTCAAGCGACTCATATAATCTCTACTTCATAAAAGGTATATATAAATGGCTAAAATTGACTTAACACCATTGACTGAAATTGACGGTTTTACTGCTTCGGCACTTGTAGATTGTACAAGTGGGCTTTCTTTGGCGGCAAAAGGAACTGGAATTGACTTAGAGCTTGCAGAAGCAGGAAATACTGAGGTTTTGCGTGCAAAAATGAAAACAGCAGATGCTTTAAATTTACGTGATACTATTGATGATATTTTAATTACATTAGGGAAGCAGTATCACTTACTCAGACCGCTTGAGAAAAACAGTGATTTATTTTTATATTTAGTATTAGATCGCCAAAAATCTAACTTAGCGATGGCTAGACATGAACTCAGAATTTTCGAAAAAGAATTAGATTTTTCATAAAAATAAAGAATTGGCTATTACTTCAGTATTGTCGTAATAGCCACTTTGATAATTTTCATGGTTAATATGAAAATATTTGATAATACTCACAATAATTCATCAGTGATTTATTTGAAAAATTAAAGATTTATGCATATAAGTTGTTTAAATTCATGAAGATAGTGTTGATTCTATTTGTGTTGGTCAGTAAAAAATTATCATTGAAAATCTTCTAAATGTTATTACAATTCTATTTCTAAGAAATTTAAGGAAATGGGGTATGGAAAATAAAACAGCAAGATTAACAATTTTGATTGATCCAAATAAAAAAGAAGCTTTTGAAGAATTATGCAATCGTCAAGATTTAAAACCATCGCAAGTTGTTCGCCAGTTAATTCGTGAATATCTAGAAAAACATGGAGTTGAATACTCAACAAAAGCATCTATAGAAAGAAAATAACAGAAATTTTTAGAACTTAGAATGGCTTTGTTGCATAAACCTACCTCTTAAGGCTTACTCAGCAATATAATTCTCAGATGAATAAGCCTACACCTAAAATTTATCGTACAACAAATTGGTCATCCTACAATCGTGCTTTGATCAATCGTGGTAATTTAACAATTTGGTTTGATCCAAAAACCCAATGGTACGCTCCCCCCAAAGGCAAACATGGTCGA
>WNDP01000011.1 GCA_009912575.1 Acinetobacter bereziniae | reverse complement strand
GCTGCGTATTCTGACAGATAGAGGTACTGAATATTGCGGTAAGGTTGAACAACATGATTATGAGCTATATTTAGCCATCAATGATATTGATCACACCAAAACAAAAGCAGCATCCCCACAAACGAATGGAATATGCGAGCGTTTCCATAAGACGATCTTGCAGGAGTTTTATCAAATTACATTTAGGAAGAAGCTTTATAATACATTAGAGGAATTACAAGCTGATCTAGACGTTTGGCAAAAATTCTATAATACTGAACGAACTCATCAGGGAAAAATGTGCTGTGGTCGCACACCACTGGAAACAGTACTTGATGGGAAGCGAATTTGGGCTGAGAAGAATTTAGCTCAAATTTAACCTGACAGGCACACTAAAAAATGGGTAACTGTCAGATCTGGTTTGAGCTAGTACATATAATGGGATGTAGAGACTTGTCCATCTGCATTGATTGGATGTAGTAAAACCACAATCGGTTTTGTCCAGTCTTGATTCATATCTCGCCAAGCATTCATTCCCACAATAAGTAGAATGCCCAATAAAATTGCAATTCGAAGTTTTTTCCACATTCAATTTAGCTCTGTTTTTTTCGCTTTTTAAGAAACATTTGACTCCCCTCTATTTTGGTTTCAAAAACCTCTACAGCTTTTATCAGTCCCGATAACTTAGTATAGCCATAATCGCGAGTATCAAAATCTGGCTTAACGGTACTGAGATATGTACCAATAGAGCCTAAATATGCCCAACCATTATCATCTGAGTTGTCTTTTACCGCTTTATAAATCAAATTTAAAGTTGCTTTATCAATTGGGGGTTTTTCGTCTTTATCGATCGGAGCAACTTTTTTGCTCTCTTCACTATGTCTATTTTCAATACTCTGTTTTTCTTCTTCTTTTTCGTCAGCAATCAAGTTTTCAATCGATATAAATTTATCACAAGCTTTTTTAAACGGCTCAGGTGTTTTCTTCCGTCCAAAACCATAAACAACTAAACCACTTTCTCTAATCCTTGAAGCTAAAGGGGTAAAATCACTATCACTGGACACAATACAAAAGCCATCCAATGCGCCGCCATATAATAAATCCATAGCATCGATGATCAAAATCATATCTGTAGCATCTTTACCACTGGTATATGCAAATTGCTGTACGGGTGTGATGGCATGTGGAAGCAGAACTTCTCTCCATTTTTTTAGAGAATCACTGCTCCAATCCCCATAAACACGCTTTACACTGGCAATACCGTATTTGGCCACCTCTTCCAAGACCGAAGAAATTGAGTTCACAGATGAATTATCTGCATCAATTAAAACCGCAAATTTTTTAGTATTTTCCACAGCATCCCCAATTTTTTAGTTTTTTATTCATCCACTTATCATACTGCTTCCAATCATAATTGATATAAAAAATGCCCACAGATGTGAGCATTTTTTATAAGTGTTTTTAAAACTTAAGCTTCAACCCATTTTCCATCTTGGTAAACCAACGACCACTTGGTTTGTTTACCTTCAGGGGTTTCTGAGCCGATATACTGTGCTTGATTCTTACGGCTAAATTTCACCAATGTTGGATTTCCATCTGGATCTTGATCAGGTGCTTGCAAAATAAATTGATATTTTGGATCAAGTTGATCTGCAACTGAACGCAACTCAGCAACCTTAGGTGCACGTGTTTCACGCACTTTTGGGAATTTACTTGCGGCCAAGAATAAACCAGCAGCACCATCACGAAGCACAAAGAAATCATCATGCTTAGCTGAACGCAAATGCTCCATTTTGATTGGATCTACTCGTGGAGGTGCAGGTTGACCATTCTTCAACACTTTACGAGTATTATCACAGCTCATACATGCAAAGTAAGGGCCGAAACGACCTGTTTTCAACTGCATTTCACCATCGCACTTGTCGCAAGGAATGGTTGGACCATCATAGCCTTTGATTTTGAACTCACCTTCTTCGAGTTCATAACCATTACAATCTGGGTTATTTCCACAGATATGCAGTTTTCGGCCACCATCAATGACATAGCTGTCCATCGCAGTACCACAGATTGAACAACGCTTTTTCGACATCAAATCGGCAGTTTCAGCACCATCATCATCGGAAAGTACAGCCAAGGATTCTACTGGGGTTAAATTCAACGTGCCCTTACAACGTTCTTTCGGAGGTAAGTTGTAACCCGAACAACCAAGGAATACCCCTGTTGTCCCTGTACGAATCTGCATTGGGCGTTCGCATTCTTTACAATGAACATCCGCAACTTCTACAGGTAAGTTACGACGCATGCCGTCCTCACCTTGAGCAGTCGTTAAACGCTTTTTAAAATCGCCATAGAAACTATCGAGTAGCTCTTTCCAATTACGTTCGCCATCTGCAACTTTATCCAACTGACCTTCTAAATCCGCTGTAAAAGCGTAATTCATTAGATTGTTAAAGTTCTCATCCAAACGGTCTGTGACAATTTCACCCATCTTTTCAGCGAAAAGACGGCGGTTGTCTAACTTGACATAGCCTCGATCTTGAATTGTCGAAATAATTGCAGCATATGTCGATGGTCGACCAATACCCCGTTTTTCCAATTCTTTAACCAATGATGCTTCAGTAAAACGTGCAGGTGGTTTAGTGAAATGTTGAGAAGGATCAAGTTTCTCAAGTTTTAAAATTTCACCCACTTTTACCGCTGGTAATAAAACATCATCATCAGATTTGTTTTGACCACGAACTTTGGTAAAACCATCAAAAACTAAAGTACGACCTTTGGCTTTAAGTTCTATGCCATTTGCATCCACTAAAATCGTCGACGATAAATACTCTGCTGGTGTCATTTGACATGCAACGAATTGACGCCAAATTAAATCATATAAACGTTGTGCATCACGCTCAACGCCAGCCAAGCTATCGCCTTTTAATCCAACGTTTGAAGGACGAATTGCTTCATGCGCTTCTTGTGCATTGGCTTTGTTGCCATAGCGATTGGCTTTTGCAGGTAAATATTTCGCACCAAACTCTGTTTCAATGTGCTGACGCACCATACTGACTGCATCATCGCTTAAAAATGTTGAGTCAGTACGCATATAGGTAATAAAACCAGCTTCATATAAACGTTGTGCAAGCATCATGGTTTTCTTTACTGAGAAACCTAAACGTGTACTTGCCGCTTGTTGTAACGTTGAAGTGATATAGGGCGCACTTGGATTAACCTTTGTCGGTTTATCTTCACGAGTGGCAACTTTATATTCAGCATCTTTTAAAATTTTCAACAAAGCGTCAGTTTGCGCTTTATTCTGTAATTTTAATGTTTTACCAGCTTGCTTCACTGCTTCTAGGCGAATCTCGTCTTTTTGAGATTTAGTGTCTGCAAAAACTTGCCAATATTCTTCAGGAATAAAGGCACGAATTTCACGTTCACGTTCCACCACTAATTTCACAGCTACAGATTGCACACGACCCGCAGATAAACCACGTGCAATTTTTTCCCATAACAATGGTGAAACCATAAAGCCAACAACTCGGTCTAGAAAACGACGAGCTTGTTGTGCATTGACACGGTTTAAATCTAGACGTGTCGGCTGTTTAAATGCTTCTTGGATGGCATTTTTGGTAATTTCATTGAAAACCACTCGATGGTAACGGCTATCATCCCCACCAATGACTTCTCTCAAATGCCAAGCAATTGCTTCCCCTTCTCTATCCAAATCCGTTGCGAGATAGATTTCATCTGCGTCTTTGGCGAGCTTTTTGAGTTCGGCAACAACATTTTCTTTGCCGGGAAGCACTTCATACTTAGCTTTCCAACCATGTTCGGGATCAACACCCATACGATTGACCAGAGCGGATTGTGCCTTTTCAGCCTTCTGATCTTCCGTCAACTTGGTTCGTGTTGCTGGCTTTTTTTCTGCTGTTTTACTTGAGCCACCTGTAGGTAAATCACGGACATGACCTACGGATGACTTTACAATGTAATTTGAGCCTAAATATTTATTAATCGTTTTCGCTTTTGCAGGCGACTCCACAATCACTAATGCACGCTTTTTTCCAGCATCAGGAGATTTTGCTGTAGTGCTTTTGGATGTGGACCGAGGAGCGTTCGCCATAATAAACCACTGTTCCTATTATTAAGTTAAATTTCAGCCAATTTGAGTAAATATGCTTTCATATCATCAAGTTGTGTTGCTCTTAGGTCAGATTCTTCATCCCAATATAGCCCTACACAATTTGCCTGCATATCAATAGCATAAATCCCCTTTAATGCAATGGGAAAATCTTTAAATTTCGCATCACCTTGAATCACGTGAAGCTTTTCATCTTCGACACATGCACGCATCAGCGCTAAACGTGCATCAGGAATAAGTACACTATAATAAGCCACCATACTTGCACGAGATTCGGTTGCCATTGGGATTTTAGTCCATTCTGGCGCAGCCACCAAACGCGGATGCAAACCCATCTTTCGGGCTTTTTCACGCATTAAACCTAATGCCTTTTCTCTTGGGCTTACGCGTAAGCCAAAAATTGAGCCCAAAACAAAAACAACGATTACGAGCGCAACCCAAAGACCAGTGTGTTCCATAGTTCACCTTTTAATTCCTATATTAGAGTTGCATAAGCTGAATATAAAACGCAAGTTTAAAATTAAAATACTACGAAACGTCATTTTTACGGTCAGTTTAATCTCTTATTTTTCATCTCTATTTTTCTCATAAAACTCCATCCAACGCCCCAACGTATCTATTGAACCCTGTAATGTTTGCCCCAATTCAGTAATTTGATATTCCACTCGCGGTGGTACTTCAGGATAAATCTGTTTGGAGATCAGTTGACATTCTTCTAAAAGCTTTAACTGTTTTGAAAGTTCTTTTTGAGGAATCGGTGCTAAAGCTTTTTGTAGCTGGTTAAAACGAACTGGATGTTGAGCATGAATCAAATGGTAAACTATGGGCAAGACCCATTTGCCTGAAAATATCGCAACGAATCGCATAATCGAGCAATTTTGTTCATACTGCACAGTTGTCATTTTTTACCTTACATAAAGCTACATTTTTAAAAGACTGATTTCAGCCTATTTCAAACTGAATAGCGACTAAGTTACCACTTGGTAAGTTCTTACATCTACAAATAAATTTTCACAATATAAATGTTTCTTAATGACATTATAGTGAAAAAATGAGATTAAAAGACAAGACTGTTCTCATCACAGGTGCAACCAGTGGGATTGGATTTGCCGCAGCACAGCGTGCAATCGAAGAAGGTGCTTTTGTGGTCTTTACTGCGCGAAATATCAATCAAATTGCACAAGTACAGCGACAATTAGGAGCACAAAGCTTGGGTTTGCCATGTGATCATGCCAACTTAAACGCTCAATATGATTTTATTGAAAAAATACAGCAATCCGCTTTTACATTCGATGTCATTTATATCAATGCGGGCAATGTTAATCATCAAAGCTTTGGGCAATGGAGCGTCGAACAATTTGATGCCGTATTGAATACCAACCTCAAAGGCCCTTTCTTTTTGATACAAAGTCTATTGCCAATCATCAACCCGAACAGTTCAGTGATTCTATGTGGTTCGACAAGTATTCATATCGCGCTAGAGAAAAGCAGTGTTTATGCTGCTTCAAAAATCGCTTTGCGCTCCTTGGTCAAAACGCTTTCTCGAGAGCTTTTAACTCGTAAAATACGCTTCAATTTACTTTCACCTGGCCCAACATTTACCCCTGCACTGAATAAAGTGGCGGCCAGCCCTGTTGAAGTTGAACAGCTTAAAATCAGTATTGAAAATCTAGTCCCATTACAAAGACTTGCCACAGCAACAGAAATTGCCAATGCCTTTATTTATCTTGCTTCTGATGAGTCTCGTTTTGTCGTAGGAACTGAGTTATTGATAGATGGTGGTGTTGCTAACCTATAAAAATAATTACTTTCGAGAAGTGGGCATATTGGAAGAGAGGGACAAGCTGTACCTTTCCTTTCAATAGCACCATTGAAAATGTTTTCATGATTTCTCGATGGAAACATTTTATCAAAAATCTAACAGCAGAAAAAACACATCATAATCTGTAGCTGAGTTTAGATCATCAAGACAGTTGTGTTTTCAACTTAGGTCAACCATCTATGTAGATTAATTCAAATACATTTCATGGCTATAGATCACTTCGTGCCCATTCCAATAAATATAACCTTTTTCAATCAATTCTTTAAGCAATAAACGGATATCAGACTTGGGAAACATTTGCTCTAATAAATCACGCAATGCATAAATGTCTTTCGGTTTAGCTGTTTTTAAATCATTGAGCTTATGAATCACTTCAATCTGAACGGGATCAATCTGTTCAAAGTTTTTAAACAACACCTGTTGTACTGCTTCGAGAGATTGTTGCTCATCTATTGCCTGTATCACATGTTGTGGATCAGTGTGTAAGCTTTCAAGAAGCTGATCTATTTTGTGTAATTTAATATGTGATTGTCGATTGAATTGTTGATCAGATTGGTCTTGTAATGCTGAATTTTCAATATCTAAACTGACCCACTGTTTTAAGACTTTTTTACGGTAGACTATTTGCTCGTCAAAACATTTTACAATTCTTAAATTAATCAGCATACCCACTAAATGTTGTGCTTCGTCAGACACAACTTGCAAAGTATTCACGATAGAATTACGTAATTTTTCAACTGTATTTGGCTTTCCTGTCATCTTAGCTAAAGCATCACAATACTTTTTAACCATCTGCAAATATGGTTTATTTTGAATTGTTTCTATACTTGGAAGCTGCTGTTTTTGACTTGGCGATTGAACAGTCGACTCGATTTGAACAAGACGACAGTCGAGATGTACATTACGGATAATATCCAACAACACATCACAGCTAGGCGTAGCTGAAATAATTTCGATCTGCGTATCTGGAGTTAACAATGCCAGTAATTGTCCCGCAATCACGGCATATTCATATTCTTTTTGGGCTGCTTGAGGAACATCTAAAATAACCACTTGACCACTGTTGATCCAACCAGAAAGCTCGGTGAGATCCTCGAGCGAATAGTGAAAATGCCCAGTGCAATTGAAAAAATATAAGGTGGTGTAGTGCTCAACCATTTTGCCCAGCAAGTGCGCTGTTGGCATATTATTTTCAAGGTCGAAAAGGACAACTGTATTCTGCATGGTCAAAAGTTTGCTATTAAACAGTGGCGTGCATTACAACGGACTTTCGGTAAAAGGTCAAATAAAATTGGAAATTTAACTATAAATTTCCAATTTTATGGTCAGATTGAATTTCAAATTATCGGATGCTATTGAATGCTGGCTATCACATCATCTGCCTGACAAGTTACTCCCACTGCCGCCAAGATTTGAATTTGACCACTTTGATGTGCAACAACTTGAACTTCCATTTTCATGGCTTCCATAATCGCAACCACCTGCCCTTCACTGACTTGCTCGCCAGATTGAACCTTCCATGCGATGATTGCTCCGTTAATCGGTGCAGGCAAATGTTCAGGCTGAACATCGAACGATGTATGTTGTTGTATGTCGTGTTGTATTGCGGTTGTGCTTTGCGCGAACATACCCGCTGGCAAGCCCAAACGGTGTAATTTTCCATCAATCTCAATATAGCTCAGAGTCATTGGTTGCTGATGTTGAGGAATACTCCGCTGTGCAGATTTCAATATTTGTTTAAAGTCATTTTCAATCCAACGAGTATGTACCTTAAACGCTTCAGTAAAATCAGGTTCATTCAATACAGCACGATGAAAATCTAGTACTGATGCAACACCTTCGATTTTAAATTGCTTTAATGCACGTTTTGCACGTGCTATAACGATCTCACGGGTTGAGCCTGTCACAATAAGCTTCGCCATCAAAGAATCAAAGTGGCTTGAAACCAACGAGCCTGTTCGCACACCTGTATCGACACGTACACCATGACCAAAAGGTGCTTCAAACAGACTCAATGTGCCAAATGCAGGAATGAACCCTCGACTTGGATCTTCCGCATTAATTCGGAACTCAATGGCGTGCCCGAGTGCCTTTGGTGTGTCTTGAATAGATAGTTCTTCACCTAATGCCACTCGAATTTGTTCAACCACCAAGTCCACCTGTGCTGTTTCTTCTGTCACAGGATGTTCAACTTGCAGTCGAGTATTCACTTCAAGAAACGACAACGTGCCATTTTGACTCAGTAAATATTCAACGGTTCCAGCCCCGACATATTGCGCTGCCTGACAAATATTTTTTGCAGAACTGAGGATTTCTTGATAAATCTGATCACTGATAAAAGGTGCTGGTGACTCTTCAACCAGTTTTTGATTACGGCGCTGTAGAGAACAATCTCGTGTCCCCAACACCACCACATGACCATGTTGATCAGCAATCACTTGAGCTTCTACATGGCGTGGATTATCTAAATATTGCTCAACAAAACACTCGCCACGACCAAATGCCGCCTTGGCTTCTCGAACCGCAGACTCATAAAGTTCTTTCACTTCTTCAAGCTTCCAGACCACTTTGAGACCACGACCACCTCCACCAAAAGCAGCTTTAATGGCAATAGGCAAACCATACTGTTTGGCAAAAGCTAAAGCTTCTTCTGCATTGTTTAAAGGATCTTGAGTACCTTGAACTAAGGGTGCGCCGACTGAAGCTGCAATTTTACGTGCCTCAATTTTATCACCTAATTTTTGTATGGCATCTGGAGATGGCCCCACCCATTTTAAACCAGCATCAATCACCGCTTGAGCAAACTCAGCACGTTCTGATAAAAAGCCATAACCAGGATGTACCATCGTCGCTTTTGATTTTTTTGCGATATCAATGATGGCATCAATATTTAAATAGGTTTGCTTGGCAGTTGCCCCCACCAAACCCCATGCTTCATCTGCAAGTTCAACATGTAAACTGCTCATATCATCATCTGCGTAGATTGCAATAGAGGCAATCCCCATATCACGACATGCTTGGATAATACGTACAGCAATTTCACCACGATTGGCGATTAATAATTTTTCATTGGCATAATTTTGCTTGTTCATTTCAATTCTCTATCTCTACAAATTCGGCAATTTTTCTAAACTTAATATGGCAATCTGCGGGTATTTGTGCCACCAGATCCCAATGATGTTTAGCCACCGAAGCAATCACAGGATAACCACCAGTAAGTGGGTGATCGTTCATAAACAATACAGGTTGACCATTCGGTGGAATTTGTAAGGCACCAATACAGGTCCCTTCACTTTCCAGTTCATGGGTCACTTTGCGGTTGAGTGGTTGTTTACCCAGTAAGCGCAAACCAACACGATTACTTTCATGGGTGACTAACCATGATTGATTACATAGTTTTTCAATACTGTCTTGATCGAACCAATCCGTTCGGGGTCCCATCACAATATCCAGCTCAATCGTGTCGCCAAGTTTAGGGAGATTGGCTTTTGCCACGTCATTGATCGTGATATTGGATGGGACAACTTGACCTTGGTAAAGCACATCGCCCACAGTCAAGGGAGATGGACCAAGAATTGCTAAGCTGTCAAAAGAACAGCTATTTAAAATCGGCTGAATGTCAAAACTACCTCGAACACTAAGATAGTTTCGTAATCCAGCATGAGGGGTTTGTATGTGAAACTCATCGTCACACTCTAATGCAATAGGCTGATAACATTCAAAATCAGACTTTTGACCATCTGCAAATTTCACATGAATATTTGAAATTGCCCCAGTCACAGCAATAACCGCTGAATGCTGCATTTTTACTTTTAGAGCACCATTTAAAACCTCAATGATTGGCGTCTCGCTTGGATTACCCACAATCCGATTGGCGCTGTGCATTGAATCAATATCCATCGCACCTGCTGTCCCAACACCAATATTGGTCTGTTGAAAACGTCCTTCGTCTTGAATGGTCGTTTGCAACCCAGATGACATAATTTTAAACAATGGCTGTTTTGAGCCTGTATCTTCTACAGAGATGATCTGTTTTGGCACATTTACAGATACTGGATGATGTGTCACATCTTCAAAATGCACACGTATTCCGGGTCTTAAAAGTGCAGGATTCGAGCGTTCCAAATCCCACATTTTTTCAGTTGTTGTACCAATCAATTGCCAACCGCCAGGACTGTCCTTTGGATAAATACCTGAATATTGTCCTGCTAGCCCAAGTGAACCTGCTGGAATTTTCTTACGGGGTGTCTTTAAACGAGGAATATCCGTAAACGGCTGGTCAGGACTGTTCATATAGGCAAAACCAGGAGCAAAACCAATAAATGCAACGTCCCATGTACTTTGATGATGTTTACGAATTAAATCTGCAACTGATAAGCCTTGTAGCTCTGCCACTTGTTCTAAATCTTCACCATCATAGCGAATTGGAATAATCACCTGCTGAGAATGCTGTTGAACATCTAAATCTATATCTAAACTACCAATCAGGGTTGATAAGGTTTTAAAGTCACTGTTGATCTCATCAAAAAACACCAAAATCGTCTTTGCCGCAGGAATTAAATCTTTGATTCCTTTCAAGTGTAAATTTTGCAATTTGCTGTATAACGCCAAAGTTTCTTGTAAACTGGCAAGTTCAATCAAGAAACTATCGGAATTTACTGATAAAAATCGCATTTACTGATCCTTTCTTTTTTAACCCATCCAGACACGATCTGGAATGTCGGTAATCAACATGTGTCCCGGTGCATGACTAATTGCAAATGGAATTTTTGAGTTCATTACCGCCGCTTGAGGTGTCACACCACATGCCCAAAACACAGGAATCTCACCCTGTTCAATACGAGATGCTTCGCCAAAATCAGGTTGATTAATATCTTGGATTCCTAAGCTTTCAGGATGCCCAATATGTACAGGCGCACCATGTACACTTGGCATGCGCGCAGTGATTTTTACTGCTTCGGGAATTTGATCTGAAGAAATGGGGCGCATTGAAACCACCAAATTTCCAGAAATACGACCTGCGGGTACACAACGAATGTTACTCAAATACATGGGCACATTGGTTTTGTCATGGATGTGACGGACTTCAATACCTGCATCTTGTAATGCTGTTTCAAAAGAAAAACTACAACCAATTAAAAATGTCACCAAATCAGGATGAGCATTGTAGATTTCACTCGCATCAGTCACTTCATCGACCATTTCGCCATCTTTCCAAATTCGATAGCGTGGAAAATCGGTTCGAATATCTGCATCCGATGCCAATTTTGTGGCATAAATACCTTCTTCTAAAACATCGAGAACAGGACAACTTTGAGGATTACGGTGCGCATATAATAAGAAATCATAGGCCCAATCTTTGGGTACAGAAATCATATTCACTTGGGTTATACCCGGTGCCATACCAGCCGTAGGTCGATCAAAACCTGCACGAATTTGTTGTCTTGCTTCACGCGTCGCTTTTAACTGCGCTGGGTCAACTTTGATATTTTTGAACATCTGTATCTTCCTTTATCCACAAAATGAACGAACCTGAATATCATTTTTTAACAGTTCGGCTTTAATCGCAGCAGACATTTCTAAAGCACCCGCAGTATCGCCATGTAAACAAATCGTATCGGCTTGGATTGGGGTAAACACACCATCAATAGATTCAACTCCGCCATTTTTCAGCATAGAGACCACACGTTTAGCTACAAAATCAGCATCATGCAATACTGCACCTTGTAAACGTCGTGAAACCAAAGAGCCATCTCGGTTATAGGCACGATCAGCAAATGCTTCAGAAACTACTGTTAAACCCGCTTGACGTGCCTGCTCGACCAGATTAGAACCTGCTAAAGCAACCAATACCAACTCTGGGTTATACATTTTTAGCGCTGCAATGACGGCTTCAGCCTGAACTGCATCTTTAGCAATCGTGTTATAAAGTGCACCATGCGGCTTAACATATTGCACTTTTGAACCAGCCACTTTGGCGAGTCCGTCCAATGCAGAAATTTGGTAAAGCACATCGGCAATTAACTCATCCCGAGACAAATCCATATTGCGACGACCAAACCCAACTAAATCGGGATAAGCAACATGAGCACCGATACAGACATTTAACTGCACAGCCTGCTTTAATGTTTTTAATATTCCCAAGGGATCCCCTGCATGAAAACCACAGGCAATATTGGCACTGCTCACTACAGGTAAAATCAGTTCATCATGCCCCATTTTCCATGAGCCAAAACTTTCACCCAAGTCACTATTTAAATCGACAAACATCAGCGTCATTCCTTTTTAATTGAGTGTTAGATTGATTACAGTTTGGTGAGATAATTAAATACTGTTGTGAATGACATATATCCCATCCACCATGTCAACAAGCAAGTCAAAACACCTAAAATCAATAACCATTTTGGATAGTTATAATTGCCCATGAGATCTTTACGACATGCAGCGACATAGACAAAAATTGTCAAACCAATTGGTAAAACCAGACCATTAAATCCACCGACAAAAATGAGTAATCCAGCAGGTGTTGCGCCTAAAATCACGTACAACAGTAATGCCAAAGAAATAAAGCTGATGGTGATATAGTTGGTCTGTTTAGCACTGAGATTCTTTTTAAATGCTGACATAAATGAAACTGACGTGTAGGCTGCACCAATAGTACTACTGATCCCTGCTGCCCAAAAAATCAAACCAAACAGCTTAAATCCAAAAGTGCCCGCGGCATATTGAAATGCTTGTGCAGCAGGATTGGCATCATGGCTGGCCAAGTCAATTGTTGCACCACTTACCACCACCCCTAAAAATGCCAAGAACAAAACATAGCGCATGATCCCGACAACCACGATACCTTTGGTTGCCGCCTTTGCAACTTCATCAATGTTTTCTGGACCAACAGCACCTTTATCTAATAAGCGATGCGCGCCTGCATAACAGATATAACCCCCAACGGTTCCACCGACAATCGTGGTAATAATTGCAAAATCAATCTGATCTGGCGCAAAAGTTTGTTGAACGGCTTGTCCCACGGGCGGCATGACAATAAAGGCAACAATGACAATCAGAATAATTTTGAGCAAACCCAAAATAATCATACTTTTGTCCATCACCAATGTGGCTTTTCTAGAAGCAAAAATAAGAATCGCCAATGCTCCACTAAGTACACCACCAACTTTGGTATCTAAACCAAATAAGGCATTTAAGCCGAGTGCCGCACCTGCAATATTTCCAATACTGAAAAAGAAGCCCCCAAGAATGACCAAAAATGCAAGTAAATAACCACTGCCAGGCAACGCTTTGTTGGCAATATCTGAGGCTCGCATTTGAGTTAGCGTCACCACACGCCAAATATTTTGCTGTACCACATAATCGATGATGATTGAAATCAAGATGGCGAAACCAAATGCTGCACCTAATTTCACTGTAAACACAGCAGTTTGCGTAAGAAAACCTGGCCCCATAGCCGATGTCGCCATCATAAATATCGATGCAACAATCGCCCATTGGCGCTCAGATAAGAAAGAAGATTTCAATAAAGACATGTATACGTTCCTCATCCATTTGAGCTTAATCAACGCTATTTCAAGTTAAACAAAGAACATCATTTTTTCTAAAAATATGAAATTCTTTTATCCTTTAAATCCTGAAGATTTTTTTGACTGTGAAGTGCTAAATCTATATTTGAAATAAAAGCATAGGAAATGAACCAGAACAATCATGCTTTAAGATGAAAGAATTAAACTCAAATACATGTATTTATTGATTTTTATTTTTATAAAATTATTTCAATAATGATTCTTTATGACTTTTAATAAGTTCTGATTATCAATAATGTGACAATTTTGGAGCTTTAAAAGATCAAATTCTGAGTTAAAAATAAAGTACAACAGTAATAATTACTTAAATTTTAATTTTATCATTCAACTTTTTCATCGCTTTTTCTGAGGTTAAAACTGCCAAATCTGTAAGCTTTTCCTTTAAAGCCGTATGATTTCCCTGTGTATAAATTGCAGTGAAGTGGAATGTTTTAAGCTGAATCGGAGTATTTAAGATTTCCAAACGACCATCTAAAATTTCTTTTAAAGCGGTCAACGTTGGTACAACAGCAATACCTAAACCCTGCTCTGCCAAACGTAATAACGTCACCAATGAATAACTGGTGATTGAGAGTGGTTCATCTATTCCCTGTTCTTTCATTTTCGCTTTCAGTTCTTTATAGGGATAGGTAATTCGTGGATAGGTCAAAATGGTATGCGACATCAATGTTCGCAATGACATTTGCCCAATGCCTCCTTTAAAGGATGGTGATGCTAAAAAGCTCAGCTCAAAATCACAAAGTGAACGTTCAATGCACTCGAAAGGTAATGTTGGTCCCAGTAAAAAAGCCATATCCAAATCGCCAACTCGAACACCCTCTTGCAGATCAGGAGTCAGACTCACCACAATTTCGATAGAAACTTTGGGAAACTCTTTTTGGACTTGTTCCATATATTCCACTAACCATGTATGCACAATGGTTTCTGAAACACCTAAACGAATTGTGCCCGTTAAATATTGGCTTTCAGTAAGCTCAGCAACCAGATCGGTTTCAAGCCGCATAAATTTTTCAGCATATTTGAATAAGGTCATTCCTTTATGTGTGGCTTTGATTTGACGAGAACTACGATCAAGGACTTTAAAACCAAGGTCATTTTCTATTGCAGTAATTTTTTGCGAAATTGCAGGTTGAGTGGTTTGAAGCTTAGTCGCCGCTTTGTTAAAGCTCTTTAAAGTCACCACCCAATAAAATGCTTCAAGGTTTTTTAAGTTCATGATCCATCTTGACCTAATGTTTGAATGATGACGTTATGCAAATCCTTTGCCAGCGTAACGGATAACAGTGTAAATGCATAAGCAGTTTAAATCATGTCAGCAACATTCAGATTACATTTTGTCTGCTCAGTAATGTGGCGGACGGTTGGTCATCGGATCAAATGCTGCAATACCTTCTGACAAATCAGCAGAATCCACATGCTGATAAAGTAATTGCATTTGTTTTTTTAAATCAGCAATTTCCAAGCTCTGTTGCACAACTTGATCATTTAATTGTTCGACTAAATCATCTAAAAATGCAATTCGGACTTGCAAATCTTCGATAGGTGCGGAAAATGACGCCTGATCATCAAGATTTTTATGTTTAGTCATTTTTAGTCCTCACTGTGGGATGTTTAGGAAACCGTATGGCCTATATTACTATAAGGGATGTCCAACTTGCGTTTGGTGGACCTGCCCTGCTCGATGGCGCAAACTTCAATTTAGAACGTGGCGAACGAGTCTGTTTGATTGGCCGTAACGGTGAAGGTAAGTCTACTTTACTCAAACTGATTGAGGGAAGTTTATTACCCGATCAAGGTGAAATTGCCTTACAAAACGGGATCACCATTTCGATGCTTGCTCAGGATGTCCCTATGGACTCTGGCAAGGTCGCGGATATTGTCGCTGAAGGTGCAGGTGAAGCTGCTCAAGTCCTCAAAGAATACCACGAAGCGAGTGATGCTTGTGTATTAGGTGATATGGATGCTTGTGACCGCATGGGCAACTTGCAACATAAGCTTGACCTACTTGATGGCTGGGCTTTAGAAACCAAAGTCAATGCTATTCTCAGTAAAATGGGCTTAGATCCAGAAGCTGATTTGGTAGATTTATCTGGTGGTCGTAAACGCCGTGTTTTATTAGCACGTGCTTTGCTTACCCAACCTGATGTTTTATTACTTGATGAACCGACTAACCATTTAGACGTTGAAAGTATCGAATGGTTAGAAAAGTTCTTACTTGACCAAAATAACCTCACGCTGTTATTTATTTCGCATGACCGTGCTTTTGTCGACAGTATTGCAACTCGTATCGTTGAATTAGATCGTGGTGTTTTACGCAGTTATGAAGGCAACTACTCAAGATACCTTGACTTAAAAGCACAACAAATGGAAGCAGAAGAAAAACAAAATGCTTTATTTGATAAAAAGCTGGCTGAAGAAGAGGCTTGGATTCGTCAGGGCATTAAAGCACGACGTACCCATAATGAAGGTCGTGTTCGTGCATTAAAAGATTTACGTGAACAGTCTAAAGCACGTCGCTCACAGCAGGGCAAAGTCAGTATGGCAACGCAAGATGCCAACCGTTCAGGTAAGTTAGTCTTCGATATTGAACATTTACGTGTTGAATATGATGGTTACCCGATCATCAAAGATTTTTCTGCATTGGTTCTGCGTGGTGATCGAATCGGCTTGGTGGGTGATAACGGTGTCGGTAAAACGACATTGGTAAAAGCCATACTGGGTGAACTTGAACATGGTGGTTCGGTTAAAACAGGTACACAACTTGAAGTGGCTTATTTTGATCAACTGCGTAATGCACTAGACCTTGAAAAATCAGTCATGGCCAATGTGTCGGAAGGCTCAGATTTTGTTGATGTTAACGGTGGTCGCCGTCATATCTATAGCTATTTACAAGATTTCTTATTCTCTCCTGAGCGTGCGCGCACACCCGTTAAAGCGCTTTCGGGTGGCGAACGAAATCGTATTCTTCTGGCAAAACTATTGCTCAAACCATCCAATCTCATTGTCATGGATGAACCAACCAATGACTTGGATATGGTGACTTTAGAGCTTCTTGAAGAAATGTTGAGTGACTATAAAGGGACCTTGTTGTTGATCTCGCATGACCGTGCCTTTATGGACAATGTGGTGACATCGACTTGGGTATTTGATGGTAAAGGTAATATCGATGAGTATATTGGTGGTTATCAAGATTACCTTGAGCAACGTCCTGATCAAAAAGTTGTAGACCAAAAGAGTGATGTAAAAAAAGCCATCGCCAAAGCTGAAGCAGCATCAGGAGTCGTTGAAACACAAGCCAAGAAGGTAAAGCTGAGTTATAAAGACCAACGTGCTTTAGAACAATTGCCTGCCGAAATTGAAGCCTTGGAAAAAGAACAGACTCAACTCTCTGAAAAACTTGCAGATGGTTCATGGTTTGTCACAGATACCGACGCAGCAACACAAGCATCTCAACGTCTGGCTGAAATTGATGATCTTCTGTTGGAAAAAATGGAACGTTGGGATCAATTAGAAGAAATGACCAAAGGCTAATGTTTTAGATATTCCCTCCCAAAAAACTCCGCAAATTTGCGGAGTTTTTTTATTGAAGCTATCCTCTAAAAAGATCAGCATATTTTACGCTGTAAGCATTTTCATCAGGATCAACACCTCAAAGAATTTAAAATAATGCGCTTAGGCAAAAATGAAGGCAATACTTTAAGCATTAAAATTAAATAAATCTTAAAAAATTAAAACACTTACCATTCCCCTATCATCTCTCTCCATATCATTGCACTTATACTGACTTTTGCTACAAGCACTTCATGATGTTTCCATATAAATATCTGAATATACAACAATCGAATCTAGTTCAGATCTCGAATTATTTAGTGAGAATATGATCATGAAAAAAGTTACATCATTACTTATTGCAGCATTCACAACAGCAGTTTTTGCAGGTTCTGCAATGGCAGCAACACCAGCTCAACACTCATCTCAACCGCTCAAAACTCATCAAGTTCAAAAACAGCATAAAGCTGGACATGCAAAGAAACATCATGCTGCCGCTCATAAATCAGCAACAGCAAAAAAAGTAGAGGATAAAGCTGCAACTAAATAATCGAGAGAATATAAACGCTTTATAAATCAATGATCCTCATGCTTAAAAGCTACATCAGTGATGTAGCTTTTAAATTTTTATAGCTAGAAATATAGATAGACATCATGTCAAAACTTTTACTCTACTTTAACCCCAATTTTTCAGCAGGCTTGATGAGCCATAAAGATAATTTTCTTAATCCGGTATCAAACATAGACTGTTGTAAAATCCAGCAGGTCAAAACAGATAAAAAGATACAAATACTCACTTCAATAAAAAGATTGAAATTCAATTGCCAATAACGTGAAACCAACATCACCACAAATCCATGTAATAGATAAACAGCCAGTGTATTTTGCCCCAAACGTACAAAGTGTTGATTTAAACTTTTTACCCCCGCAAAAATTGCATAAATACCCAGCGTTGAAATAAGCAAACATGCTACTCTCATTCCAATACCTACAGGTATGCTGACTTTAAGTTGGGAATAACTCAAACAGCCATATAGCCAAAATGGATTCAATTGCGTGAAATAGACCAAAATAGCGATCCCACCCAAAAGAGATAGGTACAAAACTTGGCTAAAGCGACTTTGCTGAATTTTGGCTAAAAGCCCTTTTCCATACAACGCACCAGCAACGAAAAATGGTAAAAAAGTAAAAATTCGTCCAATTGAATATTGATAATTGTTCCAAGGACTTAAACCAATAACGATTGCCAACACCAATGTAATGAATAATGCAAATTTTGTTTTTATCAAAAAATGGCTAAGCGTTGTCCATGCAATCATGCCCAACAGATACCATAGAATCCAGTAAGGTCGTTCAAACAAATTCCAATTAAGCTGAAATTTACCAGACCATATGGCATCAAAGGCAGGGAATAAAATTTGAAAAGGCAGATACAGCGAAACAAAAAATAAAATATTTTTTAGCCATTTCTTATCATTAAAAAACATACCTGAAATAAAGATAAAAGCAGGCATATGTATAAAATAAATTGTTCCTAGTAAAACATGATTGAATGGATCATTCCATCCGATCATTCGTTCGAGGAAGTGTCCAAGAACCACAAGAAATATAAGGGTTGCCTTACAACTATCAAAGTAAGTATCTCTCATGGTTAGATGATCTAATATGATGCTTATGGCGATTATATACCTAAAATCTGTAATTGATTTTGATCAATCTCAGCTAAATACTGTCGATATATTTTAAAATTTTCTAAATCAAAACAGACAAAATTGACTTCTTGCAAATACGCTGCTTGCATTAAAAAATCCGTAGTTGTTTTGATCGCAATAGATGCAGCATCAAATTTTGGAAAGCGATATATACCTGTAGAAATATTGGGAAAAGCTACAGTATTTAATTGGTGTTTTTCAGCTAGTTTTAGGCTATTGATATAAGCCGTTTCAAGATTTTTTGCTTCATCATGCTGTCCGTCTTGCCACGTCGGCCCTACAGTATGAATCACAAAGCGACTGGGTAATTGTCCAGCTGTAGTCATCACGGCTTCACCCACAGTGCATCCACCTTGTTTAGCACGTATCTTCTGACAATCATTCAATATTGCAACTCCACCTTTTCGATGAATTGCCCCATCTACCCCACCGCCACCAAGTAAGGACGTATTTGCCGCATTTACAATCGCATCAACTTTTTGCAGCGTAATATCACCTTGAACTAATCGAATAATTTTCATTTTACGTCCTTGCTCATCATTGTTGATGACGAATAACATCTTGAGTTTTCTTCTTTAAACGGCTTCATGCTACACTTCTTTCAGTTTTAACCACCGTCAAATTTACAAAATTGCTATGAGTAAAAAGTTTCAATACGAACCTGGAAAATTTTATTGGACATTTTTACATCCAAAATATTGGGGAATATGGATTGCAATTGTATTTTTAATGTTGCTTGCGATTTTACCTTGGGCGATTCAACATCGACTTGCGACGATTTTAGGAAATATTGCCTTTGATCGACTTAAATCACGCTGTGAAACAACTGTTCGTAACTTGGAAGTCTGTTTTCCTGAATGGTCACCAGAACAAGTGTTTGAAAACTCAAGACAAGTCTTTGTTGACCAAATGATTGGTGTTTTTGAAACGCTGAATGCATGGTATTCACCACAATGGTTTAAAAATCGTGTCAGTATTGAAGGCTTAGAACATATTCATCAGGCCAAACAACAAGGTCAGGGAATATTGCTTTTAGGTACCCACAGTACAATGCTCGATGCAGGTGGTTATTTATGTGCCCAATACTTTGAACCTGATGTGGTGTATCGTCCACAAAACAATCCGTTGTTAGACATGTTGATTTATTGTTGCCGTGCAACCATTTATAAAGCTCAGATTGATCATGATGATATGCGAGGATTGATTCGCCACCTTAAGGAAGGCGATGCAATTTGGTACAGCCCTGATCAAGATTTTGGATTAAAACAAGGCGTGATGGCACCATTTTTTGGTACACCTGCGGCAACCGTAACCGCACATCGACGCTTATTAAAAATATCAAAAGCTGTAGCGATTCCTTTGTATTTTTATCGTCATGGAGATATTAAAAATCCCAAATATCATGTCTTGATTGAACCTGCTGTCGAGCCCTTACCAAGTGAAGATGAATTGGATGATGCTGTTCGTGTCAATAAAATCATCGAGAACCAACTTCGTATCGCACCGACACAATATATGTGGTTCCATCGTCGTTTTAAAACCCGTCCAGAAGGTTATGAAAAAATTTATTAAGTTTTCATTTGTATTGACTGGTATTTTAAAATATGAATTATTTAACTATAGTCAAACTGTCTAATGATTCATACAAACACCTTAATATAAACCATTGACATTCAATACTTTTAGAAGATTTTGATCATTCATAAATTTTGCCCTTTTGAATCATAGATGATCTTGCTATCGTGAGGCGACATGGATGTCGCCATGTTGAGCAGGGGTATATGAGCATAAACAAAGCACTGCTTTGTTTGCAGCGAAAGGACCCTGTTAAACGAAGATTTTTGTTACTTTTCATCTCTGAAAAGTAAAGCATCGCCTGCGCAAAACGATTTAAACTTTAGAGATAAAGCGTGGGAGTGTAAGCTTCAGATAATTAAACAATCTATTGATCACATTGATTTTATTGTTCAAGAGAAATGATTTGTAGATCGGAAAAATCAACCTTTCCATACTCGAAAACGAGCCATTGCCCAAATTACATAAGGCCAAAAAATCATATTGACGATCGTATGAATACTGGCCCAAATCCGCCAATAGCCTTTGCCAAAAATATCTGCTCGAACATTAAAAATCTCGATTCCAAAAGCAAAGATGACTGTGGTAAGGATGGCGATATTAGATTTCAGTTGTCTTTTATGTATCGCAGCCATAATAAAATAGAGGATTAAACCTACATAGATCAACAAAGCATCACTACTTAAACCCGTAAAATGTTTAAGACTCAGTGCAAATTCTTGGATTTTTGATAACAACATAAGGACTCAATTTTTATTTTCGATCTTGTCTATCACAAATTATATACTATAAATAAAGCATAACCCGAGTTCTGCGTCCTGCAAAACTCGGGTTTATGAGGTTGTGCTTTCAAATCTTATTATTATTTTACTGTGGTTATCCATTCCAACATCAAATCCTTGATGATTGCTCCATCGACTTCGTCTTCCTTAGTGAGATTTTCCGTTCTCATTCCTTGTGTCGATGAGTTAAGATTAAAACGATTCACGATCAGATACTATCCGCTTAGAGACTAAATCCACGTAAGAAATTGCTTACAAAAAATCGCCATTTTCAAGATTTTTTGTCCGACAATGATATATCCATTTTATAATCTTGTGCCAATTCATCTGTCACAATTTTCTCCTCTTTCTCAGCTTTTTCAATACCTTCCTGAATAGCTTCTTGAGCCTCTTGCTCATCAGATTCAGTTTGTTCCAACTCTTCTTGGCTTTGCTCAAAAATACGACTCGACTGTAAAACCACATAAATAGGAAAATGATCTGAACCAATATGAGGCAGTCGCTCCATATGAACCAAAGCAAAATCTGTACTGTGAAATAAATGATCTAATGACCATCTTAAGAACTTATAATCCGCATGGAAAGTATTGATATATCGACGTCCCACGCGTGGATCAAGTAGACCACTGATGCGCTGAAACAAACGTGTTGTTCTAGACCAAGCCACGTCATTCAAATCCCCCATCACGATACAACTTTCATCTAGATCTTTGATTTGATCCCCAACAATCAGTAATTCAGCATCACGTAAAGTTGAGTCTTTCGCTTCTGTCGGACTCGGTGGCTTTGGATGCAAACAATACAGTTGTACAGCGTGTCCTGAAGGTAAAATAGCGGTGGTGTGAATTGAAGGAATCTCATTGCTGAGAATAAATTTAACCTCGCTATCCACCAGCTTTAATTTGCTGTACAAATGCATTCCATAAAGATTGTCTAAAGGAACAGGAACGCGATAAGGATAGTCTTTTTCAATCTTGACCAACTCATTTTGCCATGTTTGATCCGTTTCAAGGGTCAGTACAAGATCAGGCTGATGTTTTTCAATCTGCTCAATGAGTAAATGATATTGTTGATTCGGAGTCAGTACATTCGATACAATGACTGAAATTTGTTGATCCGTATCGAGTTGATCTCGCTGAACTTGTTGCACCTGTTTCTTCCAAATGAAGCTATAAGGCAAAACCATTTTCAACTGAAAAGCTAAAGCAGCGATCAATAAAAATAAAATAATCTCACGTGTTAAATCCCAAGGCTCACCCCAAAACAGCAACAACACCAAAGCTGCCAGACCTACAAATAAAATCTGTAGTCGTGGAAAATCAGCCCCTCTAAACCACCATTCGTCTCGTGGAATCAGCGACCAAAAGCTTAGCCAAATCACGATTACAGCAAGCACTTCAATCCAAATCATATTTTGTCACTCTTATATTCTTAATTTTTGAATGATTCATAAATTAATATCAATTTTGCATTTATCATAAACAAGATATATTGCACAATATAGTTGTGTTTTCATTGTGTATGCTATTGCAGTTACACGTCCTTTTGATACACTCAAACCCCTTTTAATTTTTTAACGCACCGAGGCAAAGTGACATGAAAGTAGGTCTGGTCGGTTGGCGCGGGATGGTTGGTTCCGTCCTTATGCAACGTATGGTTGAAGAGAATGATTTTGCTCATTTTGAGCCATTCTATTTCTCTACCAGTAATGCAGGTGGTGATGCTCCTGCTTTTGGTGGTAAAACTGCTCCAGCACTTATGGAAGCGACGGACATTACCAGTCTGAAGCAAATGGATGTCATTATTACCTGCCAAGGTGGTGATTATACTTCTGAAGTTTTCCCAAAGCTTAAAGCTGAAGGTTGGTCAGGGTATTGGATTGATGCAGCATCTACACTACGTATGGATGACGAAGCAATCATTGTACTTGACCCAGTGAACTTAAATGTCATCAAAGATGGTTTGGTCAATGGGATCAAAACATTTGTCGGTGGTAACTGTACAGTTTCATTGATGTTGATGGGTATGGGCTCATTATTCCAACACAACTTGGTGGAATGGATGACAGCAATGACCTATCAAGCAGCGTCAGGTGCTGGTGCGCAAAATATGCGTGAATTGATTACAGGTATGGGTTATTTATATAACAATACTCAAGACTTGTTAGATGATCCTCGCTCTGCAATTTTAGATATCGACAGTAAGATTGCTGAATTACAACGTGGTGAAGGTTTCCCGAAAGCCAACTTTGGCGTACCTTTAGCAGGCTCTTTAATTCCTTATATTGACAAGCAACTTGAAAGTGGTCAGTCAAAAGAAGAGTGGAAAGGTCAAGTTGAAACCAACAAAATCTTAGGCAATGCTCAAATTGTTCCGATTGATGGTCACTGCGTCCGCATTGGTGCAATGCGTTGCCACTCTCAAGCTTTGACTTTGAAATTGAAGAAAGATGTGCCGCTTGATGAAATCGAAGATATGATTCGTCAGTCAAACCAATGGGCTAAAGTTGTACCTAATAGACGTGAAGCATCAATGAAAGATCTTACACCTGTAGCGGTTACAGGAACGCTCTCTGTTCCTGTTGGTCGTCTGCGCAAGTTAAATATGGGTAAAGAGTATCTTGGTGCATTTACTGTAGGTGACCAATTACTTTGGGGTGCAGCTGAACCATTACGTCGTATGTTACGCATCTTAATTGACTATAAAAATGCTTAAAGTCACAAAAAAGTCTTAAACATTGAAAAAGCCGATCTATCTTGATCGGCTTTTTTATGTAACTATATTTATGTAACTCTAATGTTAATAATTTACATATAGACTACAGCGAAATATTGTATCATTGGGATGCCTTGAACTTTGTCAGAGCAATGGATAGAGATGACTGTATATAACAAATTAAAAATTGCCATTTTAGCCATCATGACGTCGCAAACAATCAGTGCGATTACGATAGATCCGATTCAAGTTCAATCTGGGTCTGGGGATCTTCTGTACGCAGAAATGAAATTTAGCAATGCCAATCCAAATGAAAAAATAGAAGTGGGTTTGGCAGATGCAGACGATATTCAACATATTGGTATTTCAGCTCAAGCACCAGGGCATTTAAACTTTTATACACGTCGTTCTAGTGATGGTACTGGGGTAATTGTAATCACCTCTTCACGTCCAATTGTTGAATCTGAACTGAATATTTTGCTTAAAGTAAAAGAAGGTAATGCAACACACATTCAACAAGTTCGAACGCCGCTAACTCGTGGTCGTAACACTATTCCAGCTCCTATAGCAAATAATAATGCAAAAGAAAAAACCCTGACACCACAGATTATTGTGATTGAAAAAGACATTGCGTTGAATTTACCAACCAGCACTCAATATCAAGTTACAACACCACCAACGCTCAAAGCTCCAACAAAAACAAATATAGCACCAGATACCCAACAAGCATTGGCGATCAGTGTTATTGCGCCTCCAACGCTGAAAGCAGAGCAAAATACAGCTGTCTCCAACACTTCAACGCAAAATAAACCTGCAATTGCTGTCAATAAAAATGAGACCAACACTCCTAATGTGAGTACCACACCACAACAAGCAGTCATACAACCTAAAACACCAACTCTGACTGAAAAAACAGCACCATTGTCTGCAGTAGCACCAACTAAAGCAATGCCAGCAGAACCACAAAAAACCGAGAAGTTGCCTCCAGAGCATAAACCTGAAAAAGCCAATGATATCGTGAAAGCTAAAACTGAACCTCAAAAGGCGCTCAAGCAAGATAAGCCAAAAGCCAGTCTGGGTTCAGAGAAAGTATCAACACATGTTGTTCGAGCCAATGAATCACTTTGGAAAATTGCATCTCGTATCGCAGCAGAAACACACCAAAGTGTTCCAGAAGTCATGCGTCAAATCAAAGAAAATAATGCAGATGCTTTTATTCAAGGTGACATCAACCGTATTCGCCGTGGTGTTGCACTTAATTTGGCTGCAAGCTATCAACAAGTTCCACAAAATAAATATAAAGCTCCGGCTCAAGCCCCTCAGATCGCCAAAAAACAATCAGGCTCTGCCAAATATCGTTTAGATCAAGCAGAAATGAGTCTTGTTGCAGATAATGAACAATCTTCTGCGCAAGGTTCTGCAAAACAAAATACACAGGTGAATCAGACAACTGCTGAATTATCTACAAAAGTTATGACATCTCGTGAAAAAACAGTTAAATTACAGAAGAATGTGACCCAACTTGCTTCGGCTTTACAAGAAAAGAATCAGCGAATTCAATTATTAAATGCTCGACTTGCTCAATTGCAACAGCAATTACAACAGCAAAATGTAAAGAAGCCAAATAGTTAGGATGTATTAAGGAAATTGATTCATTGTGCTCAATGAAGGGGAAATAAAATGTTGTTGTATGTGATTCCATTTGTTCTACTATTGGTGGTTGCCATCGTTTTAAAAAAACGAGAAGATGCCAATAAAGAAAATGCCAGTACGAATACAAAAAAAGCCAACAATAAGAAAACAACGAAAAAAAATGTGGCTCGTACTGCACGCACATCACAAAAACAACGCACAGCAGTTGTTGAAGATGAAGTTGTTGTTCAACAGGCAACAAAACCTCTAAGTGCTGAACTTAAAAATAGCATTGAAAAACTGATTGCGACAAAAAACTATTTTTCTGCTGAAGCAAAGATCAATCAAGCTTTAAATCAAGACAATGCTCAACATGAGCTTTATCTCTATCTTTTAGATGTTCATCTTGCACAAAAAGATGAATTTGCAGTGAATCAGTTGATTAATCATATTCGCTCATTGGGTCTTGAAGATATTGTTGCTCAGGCTGAAGAAAAACAAAAATCGACACAAACTGACAACCCAATAGAATCCATTGCTTTTGTGCCACCCACACCAGTCAGTACAACACCAGAAGTCAAAAATACTGCTGCATTTGATGCTTTGATTGGTAACACAGAACCTACACCTGCCCCATCAGCACCTGTGGTAGAAAAACTTGTCCAAACTCAAGATGCACTTGAGTTTAGCCCATCTCAGCAGGTAGAAAAACCACAAGATAAAGCTCAAGAACACCAACAAGCTCTTGAATTCAATTTAGATTCAGCAACACAAAAACAACCCACACCTACAGCTGAATTTTCTTTTGAAACTGCGGCACCCACCAGTGAAGCGCCTAAAGAAGAGATTGCGCCTTTAGAATTCAGTTTTACGCCCAATGCACCTATCATTGCTGAGGTTGAAAAACCTGTTGAGATTGAAATCGCATCTGAATTCAAACTTGACTTTGCGGAACCTGTTGCAACTCCAGAAAAAGAACAGACTACAGCACCACAAGCATTCGAATTTAAATTAACGCCGACAGAAGCTGAAACTCCTGTTGAAACACAGCCTGCTTTTGTTTTTGATCTAGAAACAAAATCAGAAAGTGTTGAACATGAATCAGTAGCTTCTCAGCTTAATTTAGAAGTACCCGGCCAAGTTGAAGCAGTTACGCCTGTTGAAACAACTGATCCTTTGCTTCTTTCATTCCCTGAATTGGCACAGGTCAATGAGAGCCAACTTAATTTAGACCTTGCACAACAGTATATCAACTTAGGGGCTTATGCTTCAGCACGTGCACTTTTATCTCAAGACGAATCCATATATACGACTGAACAACGTCTACAGTCACAGAATTTACTGAGCCAAATTGCGTCTTAGTTTTACATCTGTTGCAATTTGATAATACGAATTGTCAGACACAGCTAAGCGATTTAAGATAAAGCAGTCATTCATGGCTGCTTTTTATTATGAACAAAAAAATTGCTTTAATTTACATGGGTGGAACTTTTAGGTGTATCGGTGAACCTCTTGCTCCCATGCCTGAAATTGACTTCATTCCACAACTCAAGCGTATCCTCCCTCCTCAACTGAACATTGAATGCTTTAAAGCGCCCAGTATAAAAGACAGTAGTTGCATGTACCGCAGTTGACTGGCTGCTGCTAATTCAACAAATCCAGAGCCTACAGCTACAAAATTTCCAACATTTTGTCATTATTCATGGAACAGATACGCTTAGTTATGCTGCAGCGACTTTGTCACGCTTTTTAGCTGAATCCTGTCATGTCATCATTACAGGTAGCCAATATCCTTTACTTAATCTTCATGGAGATGACACACGAGAGTTTACTGATGCAATTGATAATTTAAACACAGCACTCGATGCCATCACCAAGTTACCTGTTGGTGTTTATCTCACATTCTTCCATCAAGTGATTCATGCTCGCACAGCATTAAAAACACATAGCACTGCTTTAGATGCATTCAGAGGCGTAAAAGCAGAAGAATCTATTCAGCCAGATCTATCAGTTTTCAATATTCAATTGGCACATTTAGAAAAAGCCAAATCATTGAATATCGTGAACTGGATGATGATTCCCACTGAATTATTGTCCTTTGAAAACAATCTCAATGCTCTCGCTCAACAGCCCCCTCAATTTTTAGTGATTCAGGCTTATGGTGTTGGAAATTTAGCGGTTAATGAAGCGATTATCCAAAATTTTAGACAGTTACAAACCCAAGGTTGCCAAATTATTTTATCGACCCAAGTCCCCTTAGGCGGTATGGATCAACGTTATGCGATCAGCCAATGGATTCAAGAATCAAAAATTTTAGTCAGTGATGCACTCAGCCAAGCAGATCTTTATGCCAAAATCCTAAAAATTTATTTACAATACCCCACTTCGGAACAATGGCATGACCATTGGTATGATCATCCTGAATAGAGGTATTTATGCAACGCTTTGCAATTGGTATTGAGTTTTGTGGCATTCGATATAAAGGTTGGCAAACTCAACAGCCTGGCGTACGTAGTATTCAGGAGACAATGGAAAAAGTACTGAGCACCATTGCAGACGAACCTATTATCTTACATGGTGCGGGTCGTACTGATGCTGGTGTCCATGCCACCAATATGGTTGCTCATTTTGACACCAATGCGATTCGTCCCATACGTGGCTGGTTAATGGGATCAAATAGCCAATTACCCAAAGATATTTCAATCCAGTGGATTAAAGAGATGGATATGGATTTCCATGCTCGTTTTAAGGCACAAGCACGTCGTTATCGCTATGTTGTATACCAATCAGCGAACCGCCCTGCTTTACTGCATAAGCAAGTCACCCATGCTTATTATCCACTTGATGTCGATAAGATGATTGAAGCTGCCCAAAAATTTGAAGGCACACATAATTTTGAAAGTTTCCGTGCCGCAGCTTGTCAGTCCAACCAGCCTGTACGCCATGTCAAACATTGCCGTTTGATTCGCCATGGCAACTATCTCGTTCTGGATATTCAGGCCGATGGCTTCTTACATCACATGGTTCGTAATATTATGGGATGTTTGCTTGAAATTGGCCAAGGTATGTATGAAGTTGATCATATTGACGAAATTTTTGCAGCACAAGATCGTAAAGCTGCGGGAATTACGGCACCACCTCATGGTCTATATTTTATCCATGCTGATTACCCTGAACAATTCGAACTGCCTCAATCCCCTTTAGGGCCGCATTGGTTAAACATGCCTGAATGATGTCGCTCAATGAGAAAAAAATCCTTCACAATTGAAGGATTTTTTTATAGAAGACAATTTCAGATTTCTCAATAATTAAAACGTCTCAGTTAACGCTGTTTACGTTTTCTATATTCAACAGGTGTTTCATTGGTCCAACGTTTAAAGGCACGATAGAACGTACTTGGCTCAGAAAAACCTGTGAGATATACAATACGCTCAACACTTTCATTGGTATTGGCCAACAGCTTTTTGGCTAAGCGACAACGGTAGTCTGAAAGAATTTGCTGAAAGCTGGTATTGGCTTCTGACAATTGAGTGCGTAACCGACGAGGGGTGATGCTCAATTGAGCAGCCACTGTTTCCAAGGTTGTTTCACCACTCTCTAAGGTTGAACCAATAGCTCGGCGAACTTCTCCAACCAAATCGTAACGCGCCAATTCTTGAAGTTTTTCAATCGCCAACTGCTCATGCAACTGCAACAGCTCTGGTTCAGCTTGCCACAATGGATAGTCTAAAATAGAAGGATCAAAATACAACCGTGTCTCTTTTTGCCCCAAACTTACAGGACAACCATACACACGATAATACTCACCATCAGAAGCACCTTGAGAAAAGTTAAAATCGATATAGATCGGTTCAAAGCGTCCCTCAGTGATGAATTTGAAGAAACGTAAAATTCCAGAAATAGCACATTCTGAAAAATGACGGTTGACAATATTTTCACCCCAAGGCTGTTCACCATTGGTTAAATAGCAACGTCCATCGTCATTGGTCACCAATTTGGCATGAAAAGCATCACTAATGAGGCGTTGATAAGCCAAAGCGCGTTTTAGCCCTTCTCCAAAGTTCTCACTTGAAATAAACAAATGCTCAATCACTTGCCCTCGATAAAGAGGCAAATGCTCGCCAAGGTGTAATCCAATGTCAGGATCATTACTGACTTCCTCCGCAGCCACCCAAAACGCAAATTGTGCATTTAATGGTGTTCGTGCATTTTGATCAACCTGACCCAATGCCACGCCTGCCTTTGATAATATTTCTTCTGTCGGCAATCCTGCACGACGGATCGCTTGATAGCCTAATCGTAAAACAACCGAAGCATCAGTTAGCTGGCTCACGCAGTGCCCTTCCTTGTATGTTATTCATTTATACTTAAAACCTTTGATTTAGATTACAGTTGATTGACCAAACTGACAATATTTATCCGCTTTTTTTTGTAGAAATTGTTTAACAATATGTTCGCCTATTTTCAAGTCATCTGCCACCTTCCCATGCCGAATAATCTTGTTTTTCTATAAAAAATTGCCTATAATTTGCGCCTTTCCAATTTGATCATCAGGTAGGCTATGGCCAATAAAGAGGAACTTATCGAGTTCGAAGGCGTTGTCACCGAAACGCTTCCTAATACTATGTTCCGTGTGCGTTTAGAAAACGGTCACGAAGTGATTGCTCACATTTCTGGTAAAATGCGTAAACATTACATTCGTATTTTAACTGGCGATAATGTAAAAGTAGAAATGACACCTTATGACTTAACTAAGGGTCGTATTACTTATCGTGCACGCTAAGTTTTAGTGTAAGCAAAAGCCACTATTTAGGTGGCTTTTTCAATATCTACTGAATATATCATCCTGCTTACGATATATTGTTATCGTCTAGTTATTGTATTCCTGACTCTAAAATCCGTTGTAAAATCTGTTTCATCATTGCCATTCGTCGAATGTAATCTATTTATAATTATGTGGAATGTGCTTATTTTTTCTCCATTTCTCATTATTATTGATCTGTTTTCAATATCTTCAATTTTTTTCCTGTAGTCAAATCACCTAATTTTTTATATAAACGATTCATCTTCAGTGATGTTTATGCTTTTTATATGAATTTTTAACAGCTTTGCTTAAACAGTTTTTTTGACTCACTGATGGTCTTATTATCGCGAGATGACATGGATGTTGCTATGTTGAATGTTGAGCGAGGTATATGAGCAAAAGCAAAGCACTGCGTTATTTGCAGCGCAAGAATGCCATTGAACAAAAAAATCGATTGGGCAAAGTGAGACATTGCCTACGCAAACCAATTTAAACTTTAGATGTAAAGCGTGGTATTACAAGCTTTCTATCATCAAACAATATAGTGATCAAAATAATTCTAGTGATCTAGAAATTATACTTATGCTATAAGTTTTCAACAGATTGACTCTAAACACTGGTATTGATTTAAGCTTGTATTTGATCCGACTTCGCAATCTGTCTACAGACACTGGCGTACAGATTGTTTAAACTCATTGCATAGAACGTTTCAAACCAAACTCTCATTTGATTGGGTGAAGCTGATGAAAATATATCAACACATGTTTTTGTTTGTACCTATCGCAATGGTCTCTCTTGGATGCCAAAGCATAGACACGCGACCAGTAAATTTAGATCAATATTTACAACAATTTATTGGTAAAAGTAGCAATCAAATTCAAGCCGACCTAAACTTTAAAGCTTTAGGTTATCAAGTCAGTGATCATATCCAAAGCGCCAATAATACTTTAACGTATACGATCCTTCGTCCTATCAATATCCCTATGACAGGGAGCAATGCAACTGTCGGCCCAAATGCGATGGGAATGCCTGTCATTCGCTATGACATGACAAGCACACCTAGTTACGATGTTAACTTTAATTGTAAAGTCACTTTTAAATTGAACAATGATATTGCTGAGTCTGTTGAATATATCGGTAGAGCCTGTTAAATGTATTTGACCTTTAAACAATAAAAAACACAGCCTAGGCTGTGTTTTTGAAGCTGGTCTAACATCTAGACTTAAGCAATCGCTGTAACCACAGCCATACCCATCTCAGCCGTACCTACTTTGGTCATCCCTTCAGACATAATATCGCCAGTACGTAAACCTTGATCTAATACTTGCCCTACAGCATCTTCAATTGCTTTTGCAGCCGTTTCTTCACGGAAGGTATAGCGAAGCATCATTGCTACAGAAAGAATTGTTGCAAGCGGATTCGCCACGTTTTGACCTGCAATATCAGGCGCAGAACCATGACATGGTTCATACATACCTTTACCATTTTCATCTAGAGATGCCGATGGAAGCATACCAATCGAACCTGTGAGCATCGCAGCTTCGTCTGAAAGAATATCACCAAACAAATTACCTGTAACAATCACATCAAATTGCTTTGGTGCACGTACCAATTGCATTGCTGCATTGTCTACATACATGTGTGAAAGATTGATATTTGGATATTGTTGTTCTTTTAATGTCGTAACGGTTTGTTTCCAAAGCTCTGTCACTTCAAGAACGTTGGCTTTATCCACTGAGCAAACTTTACCACCACGTAGATTCGCCATTTCAAAAGCAACTTTCGCAATACGCTTAATTTCTGACTCTGAATATACGTCTGTGTTATAGCCCTGCTTCTCACCATTTTCGAGCTCGCGAATCCCACGTGGCTGACCGAAATAGATTCCACCAGTAAGTTCACGAACGATCAGAATATCTAAACCAGATACAATTTCAGGCTTAAGGCTTGAAGCATCTGCCAATTGTGGGTAAAGAATGGCTGGACGTAAGTTTGCGAATAGGTTTAATTCGCTACGAATTTTTAATAGACCACGTTCAGGGCGGATTGAGCATTCAATCGTGTCCCATTTTGGACCGCCGACTGCGCCGAGTAAAATTGCATCTGCTTTTTTTGCTTGATCTGCTGTCACTGCTGGGTACGGTTCACCATGAGCATCAATTGCAGCGCCACCGAGTAGACCATGTTCCCATGTTAAACCTAAATTAAATTTTTCATTGATGCGTGTAAGTACTTTTTCAGCAGCAGCAACGATCTCTGGACCGATACCATCACCAGCCAAAATCAAAATTTGTTTAGACATTTGCAGTTCCATTTATTTTCAGTATTTATACTGATTTGAGATTAAATTTTTTGTTCAACGAACTCGCTCACCCCTGTCACTGCATTGTGAGGGCGACAGAAACGGCGAATTGTTCGTGTTTCTTGAAGCATATCCACACACAATGGTGTAGGTGAAGAAACGTTCAGTAGACTTCCTGCGCCTTGCGATCTCAGGCAATACATTCTAAATGTATATTTTTGATTTGCTTTAAAATCATGAATCACATGAAAAACTTCAGCATGTTGTTTGGTGATTGGATAGAAACGAACCACCATCTCATACTGTTGCGGTGGAATCGTTAAATAAACCCCATTTTGATCTAAAGGTTTACCTGTTAATTTCAGATAACCTTTATCAATGGCTTTACGATTCGCTCGCTGTGTATTTTCCTGCATGATGACCAAATCATTTAATCGCGCAAATTCACAATGCTCTGCACCTGAACAATAAACTGAAACGGTATTTTGGCTCACCTGATTTTTTTCAGCTTGTTTAATGCGAACTAAATCAACCATTTGTGTTGACTAACACGCAGACAAGATTAAACTTGTTAAACTGATTAAAATACCACGGCCTAAAAACTTAGTCATTGCTCAACCCCAACCCTTACATCACCGAGTCAACATTCATTTTGTTATGCTCCGCATGTTAGCAAGAGTTGGGCATTCATGCTACGTGTAAAATGTTTGCCGAAAATTAACCTCGAATTTCAGCAAATACCCAAGGGCGTGATTGCTGGGTTTTTTCTTCATAAGCACGAATTTCATCTGCTGCCTGTAAAGTCAAACCAATGTCATCCAAGCCATTCAACAAACAATGTTTACGGAATGGGTCTACTTCAAACTTAAACGCTTCGCCACTTGGTGTTCGTACTTCTTGTGCTTCCAAATCAATTGTCAATTGATACGCTTCATTTGCTGCACATTCTTTAAATAACTGGTCAACAATAGCTTCAGGCAAAATTACAGGTAACATGCCATTCTTAAAGCTGTTATTAAAAAAGATATCTGCATAACTTGGTGCAATGACTGTACGGAATCCATATTCTTCCAACGCCCAAGGTGCATGTTCACGGCTTGAACCACAACCAAAGTTAGCACGAGAAATCAAAACAGTTGCAGCTTGATAACGTGGCTGATTTAAAACAAAATCTGGATTTTTAGGGCGCGTAGAATTATCTTGCCCGGGATAGCCTTCATCCAAATAGCGTAATTCATCAAATAAATTTTCACCAAAACCTGTACGTTTGATCGACTTTAAAAACTGTTTTGGAATAATTAAATCTGTATCTACATTGGCACGGTCTAATGGTGCAACAATACCTTGTTCAACGGTATAAGCTTTCATATTTATGCTCCTTAGCCCAGCTTAGAATGAACGAACATCGACAAAATGACCTGCAATTGCAGCCGCTGCCGCCATTGCTGGACTCACAAGATGAGTACGGCCACCATTTCCCTGACGTCCTTCAAAGTTACGGTTTGAAGTCGATGCACAATGCTCACCAGGCTGTAATTTATCAGCATTCATCGCCAAGCACATTGAACAACCGGGTTCACGCCATTCAAAACCAGCTTCGATCAAAATTTTATCTAAACCTTCTGCCTCAGCTTGTTGTTTGACTAAACCAGAACCCGGCACAACCATCGCTTGTTTAATACTTGAAGCAACTTTTTTACCTTTTGCCACAGCCGCAGCTGCACGAATATCTTCGATACGAGAGTTAGTACAAGATCCAATGAATACACGATCCAATTGAATCTCTGACAATGCCTGACCTGCATTTAAGCCCATATATTGATAAGCACGAGTCCAGTCATTGCGTTGTACATCATCTTTGGCTTGTTCTAATGTTGGAACGGCTTGAGAGACAGGAATGACCATCTCAGGAGAAGTCCCCCAAGACACTTGTGGTTCAATTTCGGCACCATTTAAAACTACAACTGTATCAAAGTGTGCATCGTCATCAGAATGCAAAGTATTCCAATATGCAACAGCGGCATCCCACTGCTCACCTTGAGGTGCATAAGGACGGCCTTTCACATACTCAATGGTTTTCTCATCAACAGCAACCATACCCACACGTGCGCCACCTTCGATTGCCATATTGCACACCGTCATACGGCCTTCAATAGACATATCACGGAATACTTGACCACCGAATTCAATCGCATGACCTGTACCACCTGCAGTTCCAATTTTACCAATAATGGCTAAAACCACATCTTTTGATGTAACACCTTGACCCAAAGTCCCATCAACTCGAACCAACATGTTTTTCATTTTCTTTTGAACTAAGCATTGTGTTGCCAATACATGTTCAACTTCTGAAGTTCCGATTCCATGTGCCAAACAACCAAATGCACCATGTGTAGCTGTGTGTGAGTCACCACATACCACCGTCATACCCGGTAAAGTCAAACCTTGCTCTGGACCAACCACATGAGCAATCCCTTGACGAATATCATTAATGTCAAATTGCACCACATTAAATGTTTTACAGTTATCATCTAAAGTTTGAACCTGGATACGTGATGTATCATCTTCGATCCCAGCAATTCCTTCCGAACGCTCTTTTGTAGACGTTGGTACATTATGATCTGGTGTCGCTATATTGGCACTCAAACGCCAAGGTTTACGGCCAGCAAGTTGCAAGCCTTCAAATGCCTGAGGAGAAGTCACTTCATGCAATAAATGACGGTCAATGTAAAGTAATGCAGAGCCATCATCACGTTGTTTTACTAGATGGTCATCCCATAATTTATCATATAAGGTTTTTGCTTTTTGGTTTTCGCCTGCCATGTCGATGTGCTCCACTGGACTGGGTAATTCTTTCATTAATGTCGATTATAACGACGTTTTTACATAAATCTAATTTATCATTTTTATTAATTTAAAAACTTTTTGGAATCCATTAAACAAACTTTAATGCCATTCCTCATCAGATAAATTGCTTTAAATCATGATTCTTATTTTTCATCTTAAAAACCATATATCTAAAAATTAAATCATTGAAAAGTATTAAATTTAAATACAATGATTATATTCTTCCTTAATTATTCTCTATTTCTATTCAGAAATCCAATCAGCTTTAATCAAAAAAACCTTTTTACATTGCAATTGATAATGATTATTATTTAAATAATGAATCAATAAGTGGTGATCCTCGTGGCAAATATCCAAAGTTTCTTACAAAGTAATCAACGCATTTTCAAAAAAACGCTGAGCTATTACATCATGCACATTACTGTTGCCATGTTGGTTGCGTATGTGGTGACTGGTAACTTTTGGATGGCTGTAACCTTAAGTTTACTTGAGCCAACCGTTCAAGCTTTTGCATTCTTTTTCCATGAAAAAGTCTGGAATAAAAGAGATCAAAAAGCAGCTCAAAGCGCAGAAGTTAAAGTTTAGTCAAGTTTGCTATGGAGAAGGTTTTAATCACCACCACCTCCTCCACAGCTGCTACAACTACTACAAGAAGATGAAGAATCCGAACTGCTACTATGTGAGTGCCCAGAATCATGGGATGAACTCGAACCAGAGCAAGAGCTTGAAGAACATGACGAGGTTGAAGATGAACAAGAAGATGTACTTGTTGAAGATGCATCTGATGTCGAACTCATCATCTGTGTATACATACCAATCATAAATGGCAAACTAAAAATCAATCCTTGTTCCCAACGAACATGACCATCTACTTGAAACAATCTCGGTAAAACTTGAGTACTTTGCGGATTCAAACCATGTAAATGACAGGTACTCTGCCATGTGTTGAGCAGTTGTCGCTTTTGAGATGCTCTTTGTACTTCTGTAGGCAAAGGATCGTGGGGTTGATGAACCAACTCATAACCTAAAAAGTTCCGACACATCGACTGATAGAACTCATCAAACTCTTCAATCAAAATATGCCACAGTGCATCCACTGAGTGCGAAGGCATGGCATAAGCATTTTTACGCAAAAGATGAATCGCTAAATAATCCTTAAAGCCTTCTTCAATATAAGGATAGGATGAAGCCGAAATATGGGGATGCCGCTGTCTAAATACGCGCCAAACATCAGCAGGAATTTTAAAATTTTCCCATGCTCGAATTTTATTTAACCGTTTTAAGCGTACCCTTAGCCAAAACAAACAAATTACGCCAATGGCGATCAGAAAAAAGTAAAGCTTCAAGAAATAAGCAAATATCAATCCGATACTGAAAAGTATGAAAATGACCATAAAAACTTAGGCCAAGACGTAGGAAATACATGCCGAGAACGTCGTTGAAAATATTGAATGGTGGTTTGGGTTGCTTTAGCCAAATAATTTTTCCTTTGTTATTTTTATTAAAATACTATAAATCAGTCGACTCAAAGATGTATAGATCAATCTTATACAAAATTTTTTAGAATTGTTGCGAAATAGCAATCTCAATGTTTCAAATCAAAAAAAAGTGAAAATTACTTTGATTAATTCTTAAAACTTCTCAATAATGAAATACGCATAAAAATTCTTTATGGATGGAAAGATTATGAATCTCGCTGCTTTTGAAGCTTTTGTAAAAGTTATGGAAACTGGTTCTATTTCGATGGCAGCAGAACATCTATTTATTACCCAGCCTGCTGTGACCAAACGGATACACAGTCTAGAAGGAATATTTTGGTGTCAAACTATTTGAATCCGCAGGACGTGGTGTACAAGCAACACATGCAGCACACTCACTTTTACCTAAAGTTAAAAGTTGGCTCAATGAATTGGGCGACATTCACCATACGCTCAGCCATGAGCAAGGTGAAGTACGTGGAAAACTCAAAATTGGAACCAGCCATCATATTGGCTTACATCACTTACCGCAGCATCTAAAAAAATATGTACAACACTTTCCAGAAGTTAAACTGGATGTACATTTTGTGGATTCTGAACAGGCACATGAACAAGTATTGGCAGGCGACTTGGAGCTTGCTTTTTTAACACTGCCGCCACAAGGCGATGAGCGTTTGAGTTATATCACCATCTGGAATGATCCTTTGGTTTTTGTGGTAGCACCCTTTCATCCCTTAGCACAGAAAAAAATCTTAAACTTGAAGATTTAATTGAGTACCCAAGTTTGTTGCCTGCTGCCCAAACTTATACCAGTCAGATCACCTTAGCTGAGTTTGAAAAGAAAGGGTTAAAGCCTAAAATCACCATGAGTAACAACCCGTTAGAATCTATTCGTATGCTGGTTTCAATTGGTTTAGGCTGGTCTGTTTTACCAAAGACCTTACTGAATCAAGATTTGCAACAACTGGATCTTCATTTTGAAATGAACCGTCAGTTGGGTATGGTTTGGCATCCTGCACGCACTCAATCCAGAGCTGTTCAGGAATTAATTGAAATGATGCGATAGTTAAAAAATAAAGCTCTCATTCTTCAAGTCATGAGAGCTTTAATCAGGCTAAAATTTCTTGCCTTATTTTACCGAATCTTCGTGCAAAGACTCATTTAACTGGTCAACAATAGTTGCCCACTCCCCATCAGAACTCAATTTTTCATCTAAAAATTGACGTTGCGCATCGCTCCAAAAGTCAGCTTTAGTCAAAAATGTGTCTGCATCTAACTGATGATTTTCAATAAAATTTTGAATTGCTTCTTCGCTAGAGTCTAAGCCAAGCTGTTCAAGTAAATTGGTCATTCTTGGACGTGTCTGGCTCATTATATAATCTCCATCAGTATTAAAAGTTCTCAGATCAACATAGCATTTTTACAGTGAAAATGAAGCACAAAATATTCATTTATAAAAATTTTTACAATTGATGCACCGATGATATTTAAAATTTAATTCATGGGCGCTCTATTCAGAAAATTTAGATCAATTAATTTCGCGACGTCTTCGTAAATTACGAAAATCACAGCGAGGGAATAGCTCAAAATATTATTCTCCATCATGAGCAATACAGAATTTTTGATCATGCTTATTGTTTTAAATCACATGCTATTTACTGTATTTTTTCGATTCAATTTATCAGGTATTGATAAAAAAACAGCACCGAAGTGCTGTCATTAGATGATCATGCACATCAAATCGACCAATCCTGAATATCCCAAGCTTGTTCTTTGGCTAAAGCTTCTAAACGATCATCAGGGTTTACAGCAATCGCATGATCTGCATATTCCAATAAAAAACGATCATTGATCGAATCTGAATATGCCCATGATTCAGTGACATCACGCCCCTCAAGCCATTGATCCAAACGTGCTAATTTGCCCTGCTGATAGCAAGGAATATTGATTACTTTGCCTGTGTATTGGCTATCTTTGACTTCTGCATTGGTCGCAATAATTTCTGTAATTCCAAATTCACGAAAGATAGGTGCGGTAATAAAATCAGAAGTTGCAGTAATGCCAACCAAGGTATGACCTAGATTTTTATGCTTTTCAATCGCCGCAAAGCCTTTCGGACGCATCTGAGCACGAATAACTTTTTGCATAAACAACTGATGTAGTTCAGTTAAATAATGATTATCATGTTGTGTTAAAAATTCAAAAACAAATTCATTATAAGCAATAGGATCAAGTTGTCCTGCTTTATAATCCTCATAAAACTGATCATTCATCGCACGATGACGAACTGGATCAACCAAGCCTTCATTGACCAAAAACTCTCCCCAAGAATGGTCAGAATCTGTATTTAATAAGGTGTGATCTAAGTCAAACAGCGCCAATTTCATGAAAATACTCGTTTAAACTGAAATTTAAGAAAAAATTGTAAATCTATCACCGCTAGTCGATAGAAATTCGTTAAGATCATAGCAATTTTACAACATTATTACTTTGACTTTATCGAGTTGGACAACAGAGTGTGAGTCCCCATATATAAAGTCAAATGAAATTAACAAATTTTAGGTAGCCAAATGATCGACTCAGAAGGTTTCCGACCCAACGTCGGGATCATTTTGGCAAATGATATTGGACAAGTTTTATGGGCAAAACGCATTGGGCACAATGCATGGCAATTTCCTCAAGGAGGTATCCAATTTGGAGAGACTCCTGAGCAAGCTCTTTTTAGAGAACTACGTGAAGAAGTTGGGCTCTTACCCGAGCACGTCCAAATAATTGCCCAGACAGACGACTGGTTGCATTATCGTTTGCCGCTTCGATACATCCGTTCGGACTCCGATCCGATTTGTATTGGACAAAAACAAAAGTGGTTTTTACTCAAACTGACCGCTTCAACCAAACATATTCAGTTGAATCTTTCAGATCCACCCGAATTTGATCAATGGCAATGGGTCAGTTATTGGTATCCACTTGGACAAGTGGTGAATTTTAAGCGAGATGTTTATCGTAAAGCGATGATGGAGTTATGTATGCAAATGCCGCACTACACAGCTGAAATTTCTTCAAAAATATGAATGATTTTTCAAAGTAGTGCTGTTATAAAGAATACTGATGAAAACGCTTTAAAACACAGCCTAGATTAGGAGCAAACATCGATGTCGAACATGCAACTGGACACCTTAAGACGCATTGTACAAGAGATCAATGCATCGGTCAGTTTGCATGAATCTTTAGAAATCATGGTCAATCAAGTTTCTGAAGCGATGCATGTAGATGTATGTTCTATTTATCTCTTGGATGAACGTAATCAACGCTATGTACTCATGGCAACCAAAGGCTTAAATCAAGAATCTGTAGGCAATGTGTCTTTACAACTTGGTGAGGGTTTGGTTGGCTTAGTCGGTCAGCGTGAAGAGATTGTCAATTTAGACAATGCATTTAAGCATGAGCGTTTTGCTTACTTTCCAGAAACTGGGGAAGAAATTTATAATTCCTTCCTTGGTGTTCCCGTTATGTATCGTCGCAAAGTTATGGGCGTTATGGTGGTTCAAAACACTGAGCCTCAAGACTTTAGCGAAGCAGCGGAATCTTTTTTGGTGACCTTGTGTGCTCAACTTTCTGGGGTAATTGCGCATGCACATGCGGTCGGAAATATTGACGTTTTCCGTAACCCGAGCAATGCTTCAAACTATAAAATATTCCAAGGTTCTTCTGGTGCTGGAGGGATTGCGCTCGGGCGTGCCATTATCCTTTACCCTCCTGCCGATCTTGCTGCTGTTCCAGACCGTGATGCAGACGATATTAGTGAAGAACTCAAGCTTTTAGATCATGCGATTGCTTCTGTCCGTGATGAGATTCAGTCGCTTGATGACAAAATGCAAGATTCGCTAATGGCTGAAGAAAGAGCATTATTCAGTGTATTTTTACGCATGCTGGATGAAAATGCCCTGCCTGCTGAAATCAAAGAAATTATTCGGGATGGAAGTTGGGCACAAGGTGCAGTGAAACATGTGATTGATCGCCATGTCGCACTATTTGCCCAAATGGAAGACGACTACCTGCGTGAGCGTGTTTCTGATCTCAAAGATCTGGGGCGACGAATTTTAGCAGCCTTACAAGAGGGAGACACCAGCCATAAAGAAATCACCTCAGAAAGTATTCTGATTGGTGATGAAATCAGCACTGCTGCATTGGTTGAACTTCCCGTTGATAAAATTGCAGCCATTGTAACCTCTGAAGGTGCAGCCAACTCACATATGGTGATTGTTGCTCGTGCACTCGGTATTCCAACTGTAGTCGGTGTCACTGAATTACCCGTAAATAACCTCGATGATGTTGAAATGATCGTCGATGCTTATCAAGGTCGTGTATTCGTCAACCCACCACGTCGTTTACGCACACGTTATAAAGAGATTCAAAAAGAAGAAGAACAAATTGCCAAAGATTTAAAGCAATATGAAACCAAAGATGCCATCACACCTGATGGTGTTGCTGTGAAGTTATATGTCAATACAGGCTTAATGATTGATGTGGTTCGTGGCGTCCAACGTGGTGCAAAAGGTGTCGGGCTTTATCGTTCTGAAATTCCGTTTATGTTACGTGAACGCTTTCCTGGCGAAGAAGAACAGCGTGCTATTTATCGTCAACAGCTTAGCCACTTTGCCAACAAGCCTGTGGTGATGCGTACACTGGATATTGGTGCGGACAAAGACTTACCTTACTTCCAAATTGAAGAAGAAAACTCAGCTTTGGGTTGGAGAGGAATTCGTTTTACGCTTGACCATCCTGAAATCTTTTCTTCGCAAATTCGTGCAATGCTTAAAGCCAGTATTGGCTTGAATAATCTTCATATCTTGTTGCCGATGGTGACCAGTGTCAGTGAGGTTGAAGAAGCGCTTTATTTACTTGAGCGTGACTGGATTGCCGTTCAAGAAGAAGAACAGGTTAAAATTACCAAGCCTAAAATTGGCATCATGGTTGAAGTGCCGAGTGTACTTTTACAAATTGGTGAATTTGCTGAATTGGTCGATTTCTTCTCAGTGGGTTCAAATGACTTAATTCAATATCTGCTGGCTGTTGATCGTAATAATCCACGTGTATCTAGCGTTTACTCACATTTCCACCCATCTGTACTCCGTGCCTTAACACGTTTGGTTGAAGAGTGTCATAAATACGACAAGCCGATCAGTATTTGTGGGGAAATGGCAGGAGATCCATTGTCAGCAATCTTACTGATGGCAATGGGATTCAATACTTTATCAATGAGTTCAAGTAATATCTTGCGTGTGCGTAAAGCCATTTGTCACGTTTCGATGACTGATGCACAAAAACTTTTAGACGAAGTTGTCGCAATGAACAATCCTTTGATGGTGAAGAGTTGGATGGAATATTACTTTAAACATCATGGCTTAGCTGACATGGTAAAATCGAATCGTTTAGTCAATATTTAATTATTTATTTTTATTATCTTTTTTAAGATTAAGCAAAAATCATAGTCCACAAAAAAGGCCGATAATCATCAGAATATCGACCTTTTTTGTGTTTATCATAACCACGTTTTGCATTCTTTTTACGATCTACAAACACTTGGCTCTTGTTGACTTCGTGCATGTGTTTTGCCACAAAGTTGTGAATCACAACCTCAGGCATGACTTTTTTCTTTGCCATTTTATTTACCTATTTTATGATTTACCACCTCATCAGTGGGGCTGTGATATTACGCCTTTTTGTGCAGAATACAAGTATCTCTATTGATCAGCTTTGTCACTATTTTATGCCTAATCCTTGTATATATCATATTAAGACAATCTTTTAGATTGATCTAAAATTGATTTTAATCGTCAGCTGACATCTTGAATTTAATTAAAGTTTTACAAATCAAATTAAAAATCACGTACATTTCTTGAGCACTGTTCTCTATAGTATGCACATAAATTTGAATATAAATATGCTCAATAAATTGTAGAGTAATAAGTTTAAAGTGGAGAATAATATGCGCGATCAAAATAAAAAACCCAGCTTTTTACTGTTGTTGGTGATTCCAGCGCTCAGTTTAATCGGATGTAGTAAACCTGAGAAAGCCGAAGTCAAAGTAAACGAATCAAGTCCAAGTTCAGTTGCTTCTGAAACAGTAAAAACCGAGTCTATTGAAAATAATTTTGATCTTTCAAAGATTCCTATTTCAACTATTACGCTTGGTCAGTTTCCATATATTTCTTTGCCAAATGGCTATCAGTTTCATGATGCAATGACGGTAAATTTTGAAAAAATACCATTCTGGACAGGTCAACATATTGAGAACATCGAAGGTCAACTGTATAGCGCAGCCATTCACCAAAATGAGGACTATAAAGAAGGCAGTTTTTTAGAATTACAACGTAATTTGGAAAATGTGATTCAACAATTGGGAGGCAAGCAAATTACAGTGAGTAAAATTCCTCAGCAAGCGTTAGACAAGATTCCACAAAAATTCCAAGTAGATTATGTTGCTGGCTTAAGGGATATTTTCAATCACCCCACCCAAACATTTGTAGTCCGCCAAGCGAATAAGAATATTTGGTTCCAACTCACTCAGGCAGGAAATGGGCAAGCAGGTTTATTGGTTGCAGAAACAAAACCTGTTGAAATTACCGCAAAAGTATTAAATTCAGACCAATTAAAGACTGCTTTAGATAAAGACAATAAGGTCAATATTGAGATTAACTTTGCCACAGATCAAGCCAATATTTTGCCTGAATCTCAGACTCAGATAGAACAAGTCATTCAATTGTTAAAAAATAATCCTGAACTTCGATTAAATATTAACGGTCATACCGATGGTTCAGGTGATGCAAAACACAACCAAACTCTTTCAGAACAGCGTGCAACTGCTGTTGTCAAAGCACTAACTCATAACACTGGAATTCAACTCAATAGATTAGCTGCAAAAGGTTTTGGTGATACTCAACCGATTGCAGAGAACTCAACTGATAATGGCAAAGCTTTAAATCGCCGAGTTGAATTGGTTAAATCTAATTAGCCTTTCTTTTGAACTGTTGAATTGTTGAATTAGACTGAGCCCATTTTAAATCGGTGGGCTTTGTTTAAAATCTAATCCATACATATAATTCAGCAAGACACTATCGAATAATCTTTCTACATCTACAGATTGGATATTAAGCTTACCAAAAACCGCAGATAACATAGGCAATACGGCGTAGCAAAAAGCATCCTCAACGAGTCAAGTGCGAACTGTTTTAGTAAGATTATCTGTACCAAGATAACCAATCGACTGAATAAGCTACTTGCCATAAATTGCAATTTGATCATTTGCAATCTACGGTTTACTTTCACTTTTTTAAAACTATTTTTGGTCCAAAATAATGACTGCGATAACAATTAGTTAATTGCCAAAATAAAACACCAATTACAACAACTTTCAATAAAACACAAAATATTAAATATTTTCAACAATATAAATTTGCTGAATTTAAAAAATGCATATATATTGTATATACATTTTTGATTATCACCTTTGGGGATAAATACGTCATGGCTGAATTACCCAAAAAGACAAAGGTGAATAAAAAAGATGGGCAACTCTTAATTCGCATTAACAGTGCTGAGCGTGATCAATTTTTACAACTCTGTGAAACAATGGACACCAGTGCAGCACGTGAATTAAGAAAATTTATCCGTAGTTTTATCAAAAAACATCAGCCAACGGATACTCAAACTAAGGAGTAACATGATGTCTAAGCAAGTTAAATCTTTAAAGCAGAAAATCAAAGCCCGTTTGGAAAAAATTTCTAAACACGAAGGTAAATTGAAAAAGCTCAAGAAAAATCTTAAAAAACAAAAGTAATTCCGATTACGTATTTCGAGCTTGAACTTTGATGAAAGTCGCTTAAAAAGAAGGGCATTATATAAATAATGCCCTTCCTGACAGAGCCAAAGAAATTTAAGTAAAAGCTCTGTCTAATAATCTTTCTACATCTACCGATTGAGCATTCAGCATTCCAACAACTCGCCCATAAAATGGATGGTAACGTGTTGAAATGAAAGCATCAGCAACAAAATCAGGTGCAAACTGTTTAAGTAAGATCGCCTGTGCCAAAACAACTAATCGACTGACCAAACTACGTGCAGAAAACTGTAAGTCATCTGCTTGTAGTGTACTGAATAAGTTAAATAAATCCTGTAACTCTGCCTGTAAAATAGAATTTTGGGACGTCACTTTTGCAAACGACTGGAACAATGCTTCGATTGATTCACGATCACGTTGAATGGCACGCAATACATCCAAACACATTACATTCCCTGAACCTTCCCAAATCGTGTTCACTGGCGCTTCTTTAAAAATACGCGCCATAATTCCAGTATCGACATATCCATTACCACCAAAAACCTCCATCATCTCGCCAGACAATTCCACAGTGCGTTTACATATCCAGAACTTTGCGGCTGGGGTCATGATCCGTTTCCACGCCAGTGATAATTCATCTGTATTTTCATAGCAATGTGCTAAATGAAAGCTCAGTTGCATAGCAGCTTCAGTTTCCAAGGCTAAATCTGCTAACACCGCTTGCATCAAAGGGTGTTCTGCCAAATGTTTACCAAAAGCTTTACGTTGCCGTGTATAGGCGATGCACTGTACCAAGGCTTGTCTTAACATCGCACTTGAACCCACTGAACAGGTTAAACGCGTGTAATTTGCCATTTCAATAATGGTTGGAATACCCCGCCCTGCTTCTCCGATCATGATGCCCCAAGCATTTTTAAATTCGACTTCTGAACTTGAGTTACTTCGATTACCCACTTTATCTTTTAAACGTTGCACATGGATATTGTTTTTCGTGCCATCTTCCAACCAACGTGGAACAAAGAAACAAGCCAAACCATCTCGTTCAGTTTTCGCAACAACTAAATGAGCATCACACATGGGGGCTGAGAAAAACCATTTGTGTCCCGTCAGTAGATAAGCCTGCCCACGACCTGATTCGTCAACAGGTACTGCGGTGGTTTGATTGGCTCGAACATCTGAACCGCCTTGCTTCTCCGTCATCCCCATACCTAACCAAATGGACTTTTTCTGAGCAATTGGCAAATCTCGTTCATCATATTCAGTGGATAGTAGTTTTTCACCCACTTTTGCCCACAATTCAGGTTCATTTTGAATGAGCGGAATACTGCCTAAAGTCATTGAGTTTGGACATAAATTGCCACACTCAACTTGCCCACTCAGAAAGAAACGTGCTGCCCAATCAACCCATTTGGTACGGGATTGTGGATGATTAAATGGATAGGCATGGGTATTAAATTGACGATTGAGCTTCATCCATTGGTGCCATGCAGGATGAAACTCTAAGAAATCCTTACGGCGACCACGGGTATCAAATGCATGTAATTCAGGGGTATGACGATTGGCTAAGTCGGCATATTGATAATATTCTGTGGAACCCGCAATTTGTGCGAGTTTGCTGAGATTTTGCTGATCTGTACTGCCATAACGTTGCAATATTTCCTGCAAAACCTGATCTGTTTCGAATAGATTGTAAGCTTGTAACTCGTCAAACTGGTTACTGATTTCATGGGTTTGCCAATTTTGTAGCGTGTTCATCCTGAAAATCCTATCTTGTTGTTTTAACCAATTACATTCAGTATAGAAGAAAATACCTTCAAGGATGTTCGGATTATTTTTATGGCTTTACCTGCAATCAATGTACGTCGTAAACCTCGCCAATCAAGGGCTCGTATCACGCAAGAAGCGTTGATTGAAAGCTTTGTTCGGCTTTTACATCAACATCCTGCCCATAAAATTACCATTCGAGAAATTACAGATATTGCGGGAGTTGGTTTAGGCACCTTTTATGAGTATTTTTCAAAAAAAGAAGATTTGATTGCGTTAATCATTCACCAACATGTTAAAAACAATGCTGAAACTCTTAAAAGTTATGCACAAAGCAGATATGACTTATCCACAGATTTGAGTTTCACTGACTATTTAGCGCAAATCATTCATTTTCAACTCGAGCAAATCCAATCCCAACAGTTTTTATGGGCGCAGTCTTTTCTCTTAGAACGGCAGGTTTCAAGTATAGAAACTTATCAAAAAAGTTATGCCATGATGGTACAGATGTGGCAAAACATACTGAAACCTTTTATTCAGGATAATCAACAACTCGAACAGATCAGTCTAAACGTACAACGAATTTGCTATGGTTTTGTCTCTCAGACATTGTTGATTGAACCTGAGTTTAAAAATTGGAAAGTTTTAGAAAATGAAATCTTTCAGCAACTCAGTGTTATTTCAGATGAGGGAAATCGCTGAGTTAAAAAGAAGAAGATAGTCGCATGACTCTTCATTTTTACCATTCACTTTTCTTAGGCGAAATATCTTATATTTATAGGAAGTTTAACAGTATTGTCTTTACTTTCAGATTTAAAGAAGACACGACTATTCCCAGAGAAGCTATATTTTAATTTCAATATTGCAAAAATTTATTGAGTCGCTCTTCCTAGCTTGTAAATGGGTATGCACAATCAATTAATCGTAAAAACAAATCAAATATAATATTTTTATCAATTTAACAAATAGTAAAGTTCAACTTAAACTTTAGCTATCTCTTTAAAAAGCACTCAATGCTTCGTAAAGGAGCTGTGTTTCTAAAGTAGATATGCGGCACTGTACTGTGCCTTAAATTAAAATATTAATCATTTAATTTAAGGACAAATAGATTTAACAATTGTTCACTATATTGGTTTTTCAAATACAGTTAATGTCATGTAATAGCGAATATTCTTTATCTATTCCATCTATTCAAAAATGAATACATGATTAATTAAAAATGGAGAAATAGAATGAGCCAAGACTCAAAAAAATGCCCTGTCACCCACCTAACAACTGCTTTTGGTGCGCCTGTTGTAGACAACCAAAATAGTTTAACGGCAGGCGCACGAGGTCCTCTGCTTGCACAAGATTTATGGTTAAATGAAAAGCTCGCTAACTTTGTCCGTGAGGTGATTCCTGAGCGTCGAATGCATGCCAAGGGTTCTGGTGCTTTTGGTACATTTACCGTAACTCATGACATCACACAGTACACACGCGCCAAAATCTTTTCACAAATTGGTAAGAAAACAGAAATGTTCGCTCGTTTGACAACAGTCGCAGGTGAACGTGGTGCAGCAGATGCGGAACGAAATATTCGTGGTTTTGCATTAAAATTCTATACTGAAGAAGGTAACTGGGACCTTGTCGGAAACAATACACCTGTATTTTTCATGCGTGACCCACGTAAATTTCCAGACTTAAATAAAGCCGTAAAACGTGATCCTAAAACCAATCTACGTAGTGCAACCAATAACTGGGATTTCTGGACATTATTACCAGAAGCGTTGCATCAAGTTACGATTGTAATGTCTGATCGTGGTATTCCAAAAAGCTTCCGTCATATGCATGGTTTCGGTAGTCATACATATAGCTTCATCAATGCAAACAATGAACGCTTTTGGGTAAAATTTCATTTCCGTACACAACAAGGTATCGAAAATCTAACTGATGCTGAAGCTGAAGCAGTCGTTGCAAAAGACCGTGAAAGTAACCAACGTGATCTCTTCGATTCAATTGAAAATGGCAACTTTCCAAAGTGGAAACTTCAAGTCCAAATCATGCCAGAAACTGATGCAGAAAAAGTTCCATATCATCCATTTGACCTCACCAAAGTTTGGCCACATGCAGACTATCCGTTGATTGATGTTGGTGAATTTGAGCTGAATAAAAATCCTGAAAACTTCTTTTTAGATGTTGAACAGTCAGCATTTGCACCAAGTAATTTAGTGCCAGGAATCAGCGTCTCACCTGACCGTATGTTACAAGCACGACTTTTTAACTATGCAGATGCGCAACGTTACCGTCTTGGTGTGAATTATCAACAGATCCCAGTCAACGCTGCACGTTGCCCTGTTCACTCCAATCATCGTGATGGTCAAGGCCGTGTAGATGCCAACTATGGTGGCTTACCGCACTATGAACCGAATAGTTTTGGTCAATGGCAAGAACAGGCTGAGTTTAAAGAGCCTCCATTAAAAATCAGTGGTGATGCCGATTATTGGGACTTCCGTCTAGATGACGCAGACTATTTTAGCCAACCTCGTGCCTTGTTCAACTTAATGAATGATACACAGAAACAAGCCTTATTTGACAATACGGCGGGTGCGATGGGCGATGCCTTGGACTTCATCAAGTATCGTCATATCCGCAACTGCTATGCATGTGATCCTGCATATGGCGAAGGTGTTGCAAAAGCATTAGGGCTCAGCGTAGCCGATGCGCAAGCTGCTCGAGACAGTGATCCTGCTAAAGGGCATCCTGGTTTTCTATAATTGATAGAAACATAAAAAACCACCTTCGGGTGGTTTTTTATTGTCTATAAATCAACTATATTGAAAAAAACTCCAATCGAGAGTGAAAGCATGCAACAGAAAATTGAAGAGATTATTCAACAACATGACATTATCTTATTCGACGCAATTTGTGTGTTGTGCAATGCTTGGGCAAAATTTTTAATTCAGTATGATACTCAAGCAAGATTTAAATTAGCCTCAGTTCAATCTCCGTTGGGTCAAGCCATTTTAAGCTACTATCAAATGTCCACTGAGCACTTTGATACCATGCTGGTCATAAAAAATGGACAAGCAGCCAGTGAATCTACAGCATTTTTAAAAGTCATTGAAGAACTAGGTTTTCCTTTTACAGGATTAAAAATTGGTTATTTAATTCCAAAGTTTATCCGAGACTTTGTGTATCGCCGAATTGCTTTAAATCGCTATCGTCTATTTGGTACCACAGATCAATGCTTATTCATTTCTTCACATCATCAACACCATTTTTTGGAATATGCTGTTTATGAATCCACTTCAAGCAATTAATCGTGCCTTAATCAGCATTCAAATCACTTTGGCGATGTTATGGATTTATCAAGGCTTGGTGCCTAAAGTCATATATAAGGTTATTGAAGAACAGCTGTTTTGGGAATTTACGGGGATTCAATTCCTGAGCGTTCCAAGCTTAATCCAACTCTCTGGCGTTGGAGAAATCATATTTGGCATATTGTTTTTAATTTTTAGGCAATCAAAGGTACTACATTATTTAAATATCATGGCAATGCTGTTTTTTATCGTGGTGGTTGCAGTTGTCTATCCACACTACTTTGTTCAGGGATTTAATCCATTCATCATGAATACAGCTATGGCTGCACTTTCAATCGTTGCATTACAGCTTTTGGACACTGCTAAACATTCGTAAATTTACATACGGGCATTGTTGCCAAACTGTTCTTTCCATCCCTGTGTTTCATGGGCAATTTGTTGCGCCAATTTGGTTTTTACTTCTTTAATTAACAACACCCGTTCCTGCCCATGAACAAAACGCCCTTTATATTGGGTTTGCATAGTTTGAACATAATCATTCAATACACGTTGCTGTTGCTTAGTTTTTGGTGGCTGATGTAGAAATTGCAGATAGCCTTCGTCAGGATTTATCTTTAACGGATCATCCATGACATCTTCAACGTACAGTAAAGCACTTACTAATTTGACATTTCCCTTTGCATCTACAGTATAGGTTTGTTTACGGACTCCATAAGGATAACTCCATATCCCCTGTCGGTCTGCGGATGCCCAGTAAGTATAAAAAATAATCTGATTCTGTTTAACAGCATAATCACCTACTTCGATTTGAGTGATACTACAGTCGCCAGATGTTGCATATAGAGTATGCGTTAAAAGTTTTTTGCCATGCCGATAAAGTTCAATATCATTGCGAATGAGATCAACATCATCTTGATTTGAGGAACTTTTTAACTCAAAAACAGTTTGATTAATTTTTATATTTTGATTCTCTGCAAAAGCAGTGCTAGATATTACCAGTGATAACAGGAAACATTGAATTCTGTTCATTGTTCAGCTCCCTCATTTTTTTAATCAGGAATAAATACTATTTTCTAATAAAGATAATCCATTTTAACTATTTACATAACTTTTCTAAAACTGGAAGTAATTCACCAGCCTGATCAAAAGATTGTGTTTGACGATAATGCTCTACTTTCTTGACTAACTTATAATCCTGATCATCTCGACTTTTAAATTGCTCAAGTCGGCTAAATGTCCGATCCTTACATAATAGTTGATAATAATTAATTGTATATTGTTTTTTTTGGATTCACACTTTTTACCCAAGCTTGGATAAGTTGATCACCGTCAGATATGGTGGTGATACTTTCAAAAAATTGAGTATCTGAATGCTGATGAATTAATTTCCATTCATTCCCTGTTTCCAAATTATATTTTTCATTGAGTGGCTTAATATGCGCTAAATCATTTGTAGATGTAATATCTTCAGTTGTTGCTATCGTCATCTGCTCGCCAATAGCACATGGTTCATCTGAAATACAACCTACTGCGTCATTTGCATCAATTTTGATAGGTTTTGCCACAACTGAAGCCGCTACAAAGCATAACAGCAATGCATTAAAAGCTATTTTTATCATTCAGACCTCTATTATTGACATTGCTTAGACCACTAACTTGCGTCCTTCACGTATACAGTAGAATGGATTCACCATTTTCGATGAATTCTTCATGGCCTTCTGTAAGTCCAGTTCAGGCTGATCAAGATTTTCATCAGTCAATTGGAAAGTACGGTAATGAATCGCCAAAGAGCGTTTAGCTTGTAAATCTAAATGCGCCTGAAATGCATCTTGTGGATTCATGTGCATATATTTCATCAATGCGCGCGGTTCATATGCACCTATAGGCAATAGCGCAATACGTGGTACTCCTAAGCGCTTTTGAATTTCTTTAAAATGTGGACCATAGCCAGTATCTCCTGCAAAAAAGAAATGACCCTGCTGAGACACCACTGAAAAACCACCCCATAACGCGATATTTTGATCACGTAAACCACGACCAGAACCATGTTGTGCTGGCGTATAGACGATTTTTAAGTTTTTAAAAAGTGCAGATTGCCACCAATCCATTTCAATGA
>WNDP01000109.1 GCA_009912575.1 Acinetobacter bereziniae | reverse complement strand
AGTAAAATGTGGATTACGAACTCATTACAAGCAGATTTCTTTTGTTTACTTGCCAACACCTCTGATGACAAACCGCATGTCAACAAATCAATGATTATTGTTCCTGCAAAATCCGCAGGCATCTCATTCTCAGAACCTTTAAATAAGCTAGGCATGCGTTCAACCACCACCGCAGAAGTTTATTTTGACAATGTTTGTGTACCACAGCGTTACTTGGTGGGTGCTGAAGGCATGGGTTTTATGATGCAGATGATGCAATTTCAAGAAGAACGGATGTGGGCGGCTGCCAATGCTATTGGTGGTTTAGAAAATGTCATTCAGCAAACCATTCAATACACCAAAGAACGCAGCACATTTGGACAACCTTTGATCAATAACCAATATGTACACTTTCGTTTTGCAGAGTTGATGACAGAAGTCGAGGCCTTACGTGCTTTAACCTATCGTGCATGTGAAATTCATATTGATGGTGGCAATGCGACTGAAATAGCGTCTATGGCAAAACTCAAAGCAGGGCGTTTAACCCGTGAAGTGGCTGACAGTTGTTTACAGTTTTGGGGTGGCAATGGCTTCATGTGGGATAACCCTGCATCTCAACTCTATCGAGATGGGCGTTTAGGCTCAATCGGTGGAGGTGCTGATGAAATCATGCTCGGTATTATTTGTAAACTGATGGATATTTTACCGTCTAAGCGTAAATAAATAGGGAGAATATGGATATGACACTTTCAACATCTCTAGCAACGCAGATATTTGACTCAAGTATTGAACTTGAGCAAGAGGGCAGTATTTTAACTTTATGGCTTAATCGACCTGACAGTCGTAATGCAATGAGTTTGAATATGGTTAAAGCGATTCAACAGGTATTCCAAGTCATCGAACAAGATTTGTCAATTCGTGCGGTCATTTTACGTGGTAAAGGTGGGCATTTTTGTGCAGGTGGTGACATTAAAGATATGGCACAACTACGTGGCGAGGCAATGAATCTAGGCTCTCATCAACCCTATGTCGATTTTAATCGTCAATTTGGACATATGATTCAACAAGTTGATCAAGCTCCACAAACCGTAGTTGCGGTATTAGAAGGCGCAGTGTTGGGTGGTGGTTTTGGTTTGGCTTGCGTTTCAGATATTGCAATCAGCCTTGCGGATGCCAAATTTGGTTTACCTGAAACTGGTTTAGGTGTGATTCCAGCGCAGATTGCACCTTTTGTAGTCAAGCGTATTGGCTTAACACAAGCACGTCGTTTGGCGCTGTTGGGATCACGTTTTGAAGGTCATACCGCATTGAAAGTTGGTGTCGTACATGAAGTCGTTGAGAATGAAAAAGCATTAGAAGTGCTATTGGTTCAAACCATTCAGCAAATTAAACGGACTGCGCCACAAGCCTCTCGTGTGACCAAAGCATTATTACATCGAACTTTAAATGAGCCTTTAACCGCACTTTTGGATGATGCAGCACAGCAATTTGCGCAGGCTGTCGGTGGAGAGGAAGGCATGGAAGGGACTATGGCATTTATACAAAAACGGGAACCGAATTGGTTTGATGGATAGCCAAGATATCAGGATTGATTTTAAGTGAGTGACTTATCATTAAAATCAAGATAATCAAATCAATAAAATATAAAAATAGGGAAAACGAGAATGGCATTTTCAAAAATATTGGTGGCGAATCGTGGTGAAATTGCTGTTCGCGTAATGAAAACAGCAAAAGCAATGGGCTATCAAACAGTAGCTGTATATTCAGATGCAGATCGTCATGCACGGCATGTACAGCTTGCAGATGAAGCTGTCTATATCGGTGCGTCAAAGGTTTCAGCGTCCTATCTTTCTATAGATAATATTATCGAAGCATGTCAAAAAACAGGAGCAGATGCAGTACATCCAGGTTATGGTTTTCTTTCTGAAAATGCTGACTTTGTCGCAGCATGTGCTAAAAACGATATTACTTTTATCGGACCGCCTGCATCTGCAATTGAATTGATGGGAAGTAAACGACTTTCAAAGATTGCCATGATTCAGGCAGGTGTGCCTTGTGTGCCTGGTTATGAAGGTGATCAGCAAGATATTGGCTACTTAGAACAACAAGCCAATAAAATTGGCTATCCATTGATGGTCAAAGCATCCGCAGGGGGCGGTGGACGAGGCATGCGTCTGGTTCAACAATCAGCCGATATTGTCGAAGCTTTAAAAACAGCACGTTCTGAAGCTGAAAATGCATTTGGTTCAGGTGAGCTCATTCTTGAAAAAGCGGTGATCGCCCCACGTCATGTTGAAATTCAGATTTTTGGCGACACACATGGCAATTATGTCTATCTGTTTGAACGTGATTGTTCGATTCAACGCCGTCATCAAAAGGTGGTTGAGGAAGCACCTTGTCCAGTCATGACTGAAAGCTTACGCCAACAAATGGGGGAGGCTGCTGTAGCAGCAGCAAAATCTTGTAATTATGTCGGGGCGGGAACAGTCGAATTTTTATTGGATCAATCAGGTGAATTTTACTTCTTGGAAATGAATACACGTTTGCAAGTTGAACATCCTGTAACTGAGTTGATTACTGGACTAGATCTCGTGGAATGGCAACTCCGTGTTGCCAATGGAGAAATCCTACCACTTCAGCAATCTGAGTTGAGCTTAACAGGACATGCAATCGAAGTTCGTTTATATGTAGAAGATCCTCGTCAGGATTTTTTACCTCAAACGGGGCAAATATACCGTTGGCAAGCTGCGGAGCTGCCTCATGTACGCATTGATCATGGTTTACTCGAGCAGGATGAAATTAGCCCTTTTTATGATCCAATGGTGGCGAAAGTCATTGCCTATGGAAAAACCAGACAAGATGCTATTCGGCTGTTGGCGCGTGCTGTAGATGACTGTGTTCTTTTGGGAGTAAATAGCAATAAACAGTTTTTGGTAAATTTGCTTAAACATCCGATCATTGTTAAAGGCGATACCAACACGGCCTTTATTCAAGAGCATTTTCAAACTGATCCAAGTCTACATTCACAAACATTAGCTTTAGAGCATTTGGCAGTTGCTACTGCATTATTCACCAATGCTTCCACTCAAAGCAGTTGGAATACAGGGATTGCTTTATCTTTACCGCTGAAATTAAAATATGATGATCAACACATACAGATATTGGTAAAACGCGATCAAAACTTAGTGAGCGTTGAAATTTGTGGACAGACCTTTGACATCCACGTGATTGAGCAAAATGCACAACAACTGATTTATGAAACACATTCGGTACGTCGCTCAGTCAACTATGTATTGGATGGAAATCGTTTATATTTAGACGCCGTAAATGGCAATATTGCGGTTGAAAATGTTACTTATGCACCACCAGAAAGTACAGATATTGCTGGGGATGGAAAAATTCGTGCTCCAATGGATGGTGCAATCATCAATATTTTTGTCAACCCTGGGGATACTGTTTCTAAAGGGCAGACTTTATTGATTTTAGAAGCAATGAAAATACAACAACAGATCAAATCTGATGTGGATGGTGTGGTTGAAGAGGTCGTGGGGCAGGTTGGGCAACAGGTGAAAAAACGACAGCTGGTTTTAAATATTCAGGCTTGAACTGTTTTAGGCTGAATGATGCTGGTTTGATATAAAACTTCAATATCGTTGGATATTGAAGTTTTATTTTTGCAAAGTAATCTCTTTGTTGTTCTCTTGACAGCTTTTCAGTCTGTTGCTATTTTTCGGCAATTCTTATCAATACACAATCCACATGCCCATTGATGATGGCTTTGTTTATCAGCCACCTTTAGACCCACTCGAAATTATTTTTGAAGATGATGATTTTGTCGCCATTCATAAACCTGCAGGTTTATTATCTGTTCCCGGACGTTTAGCTGAACATCATGACAGTGCTTACTTTCGAATATTAGCACTATATCCAAATGCCAAAATCACGCATCGTCTGGATATGGCAACTTCAGGCATTTTGCTTTTCGCTAAGCATCGTGATGCAGAAGTAGCAGCCAGTAAAATGTTTCAAGCAAGAACAGTCAAAAAGAATTATATCGCTTTAGTCCAAGGTGAAATCAACAGTAATGGTCAAGTTGATGTGCCACTCATTACAGATTGGGAGAATCGCCCCCGTCAAATTGTGCATTTTGAATTGGGAAAACCTGCACAAACTTTGTTTGAATCAGTAAGCTATGATGCTGAAAAAGATATCAGCCGAGTATTACTCACTCCGATTACAGGACGCTCACATCAATTACGCGTACATATGCAATATATCGGACATCCGATTATCCGAGATAAGTTGTATCATCCTGAACCCTTCAATACTGATTTAACTCGTATGGCGCTACACGCAAGTTATTTATCATTTATGCAACCGTTTACCAATCAGCTTGTGGAAATCGTCTCTAAGCCAGATTTTTAGCCACATTAAATTAAATTTGATTCAGCTCTAAAGCTAAAACATCAATGAAAAAGCCTGCAAAATTGCAGGCTTCTTTGATCTTATCGTGCGATTAAACTTGGTTGTTTACATCATCATTTTTAGTTTCACGAATCGCAAAGAATGCCAAAAGTGAAAGAATTGATGCAGCTGTTAAGTAGTAGTAACCAACAGCTTGTAAACCGTACTTGGTAGCAAGCTCAGTGGCGATTAAAGGGGCAAATGATGCACCTAAAATACCTGCCAAGTTAAAGGTTAATGCAGACCCTGTATAACGTACAGAAATTGGAAAGATTTCAGATAAAACAGTTCCAATTGGTCCATATGTCATGCCCATCAATGCTAAACCTACACATAAGAACAAGAACACAATCACTGTATTTCCTGACTCAAGCATACTTGCAAACACTAAACCAAATAGTGCCGAGGCAACACATACCCCGATCGAAGTTGCTCTACGTCCAAATTTCTCAGCAAATACAGCTGATAGTGGAATAAATGCAGCAAAACAAAGGGTCGCAACAAGTTGCATTTCTAAGAATTGTGCACGAGAGTAACCCAGTTGTTTGGTTCCCCAGTTGAGCGCAAATACAGTGGTCAGATAGAACACAACGAAAGTACATACCGCCGCAATTGTGCCAAGGAATAACATTTTATAATGTTTGGTCACAACTTCTTTAAACGGGACATTTACTTCTTTCTGCTTGTTCAACACTTTTTGGAAAGCAGGAGTTTCATGCAGTTTTAAGCGAATATATAAACCGACAATCACCAATGCAGCGCTTGCAAGAAATGGAATACGCCAGCCCCATTGCATAAAGTCTGCTTCAGACATCAATGCACCAAGACCAAGAAAAGAACCTGTTGCAAGGATAAAACCAATCGGTGCGCCTAGCTGTGGGAACATCCCATACCAAGCACGCTTGCCTTCAGGCGCATTTTCAGTAGCAAGTAATACTGCACCTGACCATTCACCACCCAGACCTAAACGGCAGAGAGCAAGTAACAGTGGAGCAGCAATACCAATTTGAGCATAAGTTGGAAGCAGGCCAATACACACTGTTGAAATACCCATAGTCAACAAGGCTGCGACCAGTGTTGCTTTACGACCAATACGATCACCTAAGTGACCAAACACAGCAGCACCAATTGGACGTGCAATAAATGCAATGGCAAATGTAGCGAGTGATTGAATGGTTGCCGTCATCGGATCTGTACTTGCTGGAAAGAACAAGTGTGGAAAAATCAGGACTGCGGCAGTGGCATAGATATAAAAATCGAAGAACTCGATTGTTGTACCGACAAGACTTGCGAAAAGAACGCGAGTTTTTGAATTTGTTTGAATTTCTGGAGTAGCAATAGTTGATGACGCCATGGTGAACCTTACACTTTTAAAAGTAAAACGAGTCTTTAAAGCGTAATCTTTTTAAAAAAGGCGTAATTTCTTAAAAAAACAACGAGAGCAACTCAAATCCACTCCATCAGGGTCACTGAATTTTGAGTGTCTATGAATTAAATGACGTAAAGATAGATTGCAAGGAAATGTGATCCTGCACCGATCAGAACAAATATATGCCAAATAGCATGTGTGTATCTTACGCTTTTTAAGGCATAAAACAATGCGCCTATTGTATATGCTAAACCGCCAATGACCAATAATTTTAATGCTTCTGGTCGCAAAAACTGTTGCATATCATCCATAACAAGCACAGCAAGCCATCCCATAATTAAATAGGCAGCCAACGAAATCTTTTCAAAACGATGGATGAATATTAACTTGAATAGTGTTCCAATAGCGGCGATCACCCAAAGTGCAATCAGTAAGTAATGAGCTTTAGCTGTTGGAATTGCAATCGCCAAAAATGGCGTATATGTTCCTGCAATTAAATAATAGATCGCTGTATGGTCAAGTTTTTTATACCAATGTCGCTTTTTTTCATCGACAGTAAAGTGGTAAATTGCTGAACTTGAGAATAATAGAATCATACTCAACCCATAAACAACCAATCCAAAAAATTGCCATCCGTGTAGATCATGTCCCTTAATCAGCATAAATACAGTCGCAATTGCAGCCAAAATGGCACCAAATGCGTGACTTAAAGCATTGATGCGTTCTTCATGTGCGGCATAAGTATGAATCATTTGATCATTCGACATTAGATTTTATGACCTTAAAAATACACTTGTATAGTAAAGCAGTTTTACCTTTAAAGTAAGACGTTTTAAAATAGGTAACTTAATTAATACGAGTTTTGATCATGTCTGATGTCGCAAGTTTATCTGTTCAAGAACAACAGTTTTTTGATAGTGTACAGCAAGCTATTGATAATCAAAATTTAGATCGTTTAATTTTAAGTCAGTATAAAGGTGAATTGACTGATTTGGAGAAAATGACCTTTCGAGTCATCCAATTACAACAAGAGTCTGTTTTGAGTTGTTTATATCGTTATAAAACCAATGATATTACAAAAAACTATCCTTTATCCGATGCTTTAAGCACGATTCAGCTGTTGGCAGAACAGTGTAAACAAGCCAATTTATTTACAGATGAAGCAGAGATACAGCTTAAAAAGAATAAGAAGAAAGCCTTACTCACAGTAAGCAAAAACAAAGCAGGTAAATCCCCTAAAACTGAACAGCAAGCACACGACCGTAGTAAACAGCGTTTTGTCGATCAACAGAGTTATTTCCTACAACCGCTTGGAATTACCGATGCCAATGCACAAGTGATTCCAAGCATGGCACGGAAATGGAAGCAAATTAATAAATTTATTGAAATTTTCTCGGGAGCATTAACCCAGATACTGCCACAAGAACTATGCGACCAGTCACAGTCTCAAACACAGGCATTAAAGGTTGTAGATTTTGGTTCTGGCAAAGGTTATTTAACCTTTGCCTTGTATGATTATTTGGCCAAACATCATCAAACAGCTGATGTGACGGGGGTAGAGCTGAATGATAAAATGGTGAAGTTCTGCCAAGACGTGGCAAAAGCCTCCCATTTCGAGCAATTGGACTTTTTCCAAGGGGACGTAAGAACCTATCATCCTTCATATTTGGATGTGATGATTGCACTACATGCCTGTGATGTTGCAACGGACTTTGCGATTCATACAGGGATTCGTTTAAATGCACAAATGATCATGTGCGCGCCGTGTTGCCATAAAGAATTACGTCCACAGTTGAAAAGTCCACAAGTTTTACAACCGATGTTGCAGTTTGGTATTCATGCTGGACAACAGGCAGAGATGTTAACAGATACGATTCGTGCTTTATTACTCAAAGCCTATGGCTATGAAACCAAAGTTTTTGAGTTTGTCACTTTGGAACATACCAGTAAAAATAAAATGATTTTGGCAACGAGACGTAAAGATTTTGTTGAACCAGACCCAGCCGTTCTGTCACAGATTCAAGCCTTGAAAACGATGTATGGCATTCACAAACAATCCTTAGAATTGTTGCTGAATAACCAATGGGATCAACAAGATATTGGAGAAAGGTGCTGATTAGAGCATAGCTGAGAAGTGCTTTGGTTTTGTACAGATTGAAACACTGGATACTTTCTATGGGCTAGGCGTAAGTTTATACGCTTAGCCCATAGTGACCTGATATTTAGGTACGATGAAATACCAAGATCAGGTCAAAGCTTACATGCTATTCTTGGTTGGCTTTATTGAGTTCAGCTTCTGTTTCACCTGCTGTTTTTTGAGCAACAGTATCAGGGAAATATTGTGGGTTATCCATTTCTGGAATCAATTGTCCGTCTAACTTATGAATCAAGATACTGGTTGCAAATACTTCACGTGGTGCTTTATTGATGAGATCAGTTAAGAAGTCTGTACCTTTCGCAACGGATTTTGCTTCACTGTCTTTACTGTCTCGTACAGGCATTTGAATATTATCAAAATTAATGACTGGAACTTTACAGCTTAATGGAATTTGAAAATTATCATTATTTTCAATGATTTTGCTACTTTGTTGACAGCTTTTATATGCAGAACCTTGAGCCTTTAAGTGACGTTCAAATGCAGGTGCAACAATTTTAAAGTCATCAGCATTGAACTGTTCTTTAAGAATCTCCTTCATTTGTTGAGATGCCGTTAATTGCTTTTCAGCACTTTCATCACTGTTCTTTTTTGCTTCAGCTTCTGAAATACCTGCCATTGCCGCAGCCATTTTTATATTGAGTTGATCTTGGTGATCATCTTGAGAAAATAATCCAATCATGCTTTGGGTGATAATCTTGACACGATCTAGATCGGATGCTTTAGCGTAAATACTTTGAGTGGAGAGTAAAATTGCGCTATAAAGAAATACTTTAAATTTTTGATTTAGAAACATAATTATTCTACAAGTTTGGTTAGGGGCTGTCCACAGACCCTAAGTAAGTGATAATGAATGCATTGTCAGCATACAGTAGCATAATTTGAAACAATCAATGATCAATTTATCGGGTATTAGGATTTAACAAAATGAATCGATTTGAAATTCAATCAGGATATTGGAACCAACTTCAACACGATGCACAATTGATTCGTAGAAAGGTTTTTATTGAAGAACAAAATATCAGTGAAGCGGAAGAATGGGATGATCAAGATGCTGTTTCATTGCATTTTGTCATGTATGAGCAGAATCAACCCATTGCAACTGCGCGGTTATTACAAAATGACAGTATTGGTCGTGTTGCGGTATTAAAAACATACCGTGGTGAAGGGATCGGTAAGCTGCTTATGCAATATATTATTGATGTTGCAAAACAGGAAGGTAGAACCGTACTTAAACTATCTGCGCAAGCCTATGCGACAAAATTTTATGAGAACTTGGGTTTTCAATTACAAGGTGAAGCATATTTGGATTGTGGAATCCCACATATCGATATGTACCAAAATTTAAAAAATAGTTGAAATCAAGCAAGAGAATATCATCATCAATGCTCAGTATAAAAACCCCGTTAATACAGTCACTCGTTTTAAGTCAACTCAATCAATGTCAGGTATGGCTAAAAATGGAGGCTTTACAACCTGCTGCTTCTTTTAAACAACGAAGTATTAGTTATGCTTGTCAAAAATATTTTGAGCAAGGCGCTCAGCGATTTGTCAGCTCTTCAGGGGGGAATGCAGGTTTAGCGGTTGCTTATACTGGACGACAACTCGGTGTTCCTGTAACAGTCGTTGTTCCTGAGACTACAGCACAACGCGCTCGAGAATTGATTGCTCAACAAGGTGCTGAAGTGATTGTACATGGTACTTCATGGGTTGAAGCAAATGCTTTAGCACAGTCTTTAATCACACAAAATGATGTTTTTATTCACCCTTTTGATGACCCACTGTTATGGGACGGTATAATCCCAATGATTGATGAAGTGATTGCTGAGGGGGTTATCCCTGATGCCGTCGTTTTATCAGTCGGTGGTGGAAGCCTACTTTCAGGTGTGGTCGCAGGTTTAAATAAACATGGGTTAGGACATGTTCCAGTTTATGCTGTTGAGACACAGGGCACAGCATCTTTAAATGCATCGATGATTGCTCAACAACATGTTGAGTTGGATTGTGTAAGTGGTATAGCGACCACTTTGGCTGCAAAAAAAGTCTGTCAAAATGCATTTGAACTGAGTCAACAATTTGATATACACAGTCGAATTGTTTCAGATCAAGAGGCTGTCAATGCATGTCTAAAGTTTGTTGATGATCATCGTCTTTTGGTTGAACCTGCATGTGGCGCAACACTATCTGTACTTTATGATCAAAAAATTCAGTTTAAATTATCTGATCAGGTTTTGGTTATAGTCTGTGGTGGAGCAGGTATCACCTTAGAGACATTACAAGGATTTAATGGATAAACTGATTGAATCAGGCATAAACCATAGATATTTTTTGAATGGAATATTTTGATTATTGAGTAGACGATAAAATGATACAAGCTGTATTATTTGATTTAGATCAAACACTTTTAGATCGAACTTCCTCACTTGTGCAATTTTTAAATTGGCAAATCAATACATTAACCCTTGTTCCACTGTTACAACAGCAAAACTTTATTCAACGTTTTATTGCTCTCGATGCGAATGGTGCTGTGTGGAAAGACAAAGTTTATGCACAACTCATTCAAGAGTTTCAGATTTCCAAATATACAACACAAGATTTGCTCGCAAGTTATATTCAAGATTTCAACAAGTTTTGTTTGACTTTTCAAAGTGTTGATTCTGTACTTGATCGATTGGTTAAGGCTAATTTTTCGCTTGGGCTCATTTCCAATGGTCGGAGTCCATTTCAAGAGCGTAATTTTCAGGCATTAGGATTAGAGAAGCTTTTCTCTAGCATTATCGTTTCAGAAGCCGTTGGGTTAAGAAAGCCTGATCCAAAAATTTTCCAGTTGGCGTGTCACCAACTTGAACTTATGCCTGAGCAATGTATTTTCGTGGGTGATAATGAAGTTGTTGATATTGTGGGAGCAAAATCTGTCGGCATGCAGACCATTTTATTTGATCCAGAACAAAAAGTAATATCGACACAAGCAGATCATCGTGTAAAGTATTTTCAAGACATACTCAGTATTTTAAAAATAAAATGAACAAATTATATAAGCATGGCATGGTACGACTTCAGGTTTTATTTTTATTTGGAGTCGTATCTCAATTCAGTGTATTTACACATGCCGAAACACAGCAATCAGCACCATTACCTTATGAGGTGCAGGTGGAAACTAAGCCAAAAATTTATGACCCAGCGACACAGTCACGGATTCGAGTTTATCGAAAAGGTGCGACAAAAACTTTAATTCAGCATTCATTTGATTGTGCAGGGAGAAAAGCTGGGATAAGGGATTACTTAAGTGGAAATGGTGCATTATCTGCGTTAAAAGCGTATGCGAGAATCACCTTTAATATCGAAGAAGGGATGCCACGTAGTGCAATGCAGAAAGAAGCTGAAAGCAATGCGATGCGAACCTACCAACTGATTTCCTATAAAGAGTTTATTTTAAATGCAGATCAACCTGTGAATTTATATGGTTTTGTATTTGGAGCGACTGATTCATCTCGGACAAAAGCACAAGTGATTGATCAATGTGTGGATGCCGTTGCTTCTTTTAGACCTCAGGCTGGGCATGATTACGAAATTTTAGGTAAATATCAAAATAACCAATGCCAATTTCAAGTATTTGATCTCAAAACCAATGCTCAAATCTCAGTTTCTGACAAACTTTATACTTGCCCTGAAAAGTCATGGAAGTTTTGGAAAAAGGACCATTAGATGAAGTATTTGATTCATATTTTTGGGTTGATGTTGACCCTGACTGTTCCTAATTTTAGCTGGGCATCTTATGTCAACCACTGCTTATTGAGTGCTAAAGTCTTAGATGTGAAAGCTCCAACAACAGCTAAAGTTAACAATCAGCGCCAAGATAAGCTTGTTAAAAATCAATTATTCATCAACATAAAAGTGCTTAAAGCAGAAAAGCATGGAAGAACTGATAGTGGGTGTCAAACATTAGTCAATCAAACAATGAAAATAAAAATTGAACATCCACTTTCAGTGACTTTAAGAAAAGGTCAAATTATTGAGATAGAGAGTATCACCAAAGATGCATTTCCTCGTGAAGGGTACGACACAACATACTTGATGAAGACAAACTAAAAAGACTTTATGCTTTTTTGGAAAATCTTTCCCAATCTTCAATGGCTTTGCGACCACAATCCAAGCCAACTTCATAGGTATATTGCAATTTTCGTTTATCCTTGCATAAACGGCCAGCTAACATCTTATTGTCAGGTGGGCAAACTTCTAAAATACCTTGCTGATTATTTTGACGCATAAAATGAACAGTTGCGTTATAACGTTGACAACGTTGCTTAAGACTATCTGAAAATCCTGAATATTGATTCATCAAATATTTGGCAAAAAATTGGTCTGCTTTGCTACTGGCTTTGAAATAGCTTTGGGTTCGAGTACGTATAACCAATAGGTTCTTAATATTACTCTGCTGAGTTGCCCATTGCACTGGAAGAGCATCTGCGACACCACCATCAAAATAAGGTTCACCAAAAATATCAACAGCTTTCCTTGTGAGATAGGGAATAGAACTTGAAGCACGTAATCCCTCAATAATATTGTCTTTCCCTGCGCGTAAATATTCGGCATGACCAGATCGAGCATGGGTTAAGACCATGTAAAAATCAGGGTTTTGTGCAAATAGCGTGTTTTGATCTAAAGGGTTTTCCTTTTCAACAGTATCCCACATCCACTGCATATCTAATAAATCACCGCCTTTAAAGAAACGACCATAGCGGATAAATTCAGGACGCAGTGAATGGTCGAGGTATAGTTCAATATTGCGACCGTGTTGCTTGGCAAGATAATTAGCAAGATTGGTTGAACCTGATGAAACACCCACAAATAGATCAAATGGATTGAAGTTTTGTTGCAGAAAAGCATCAAGTACGCCACAGGTAAAAGCGCCACGCATACCGCCCCCTTCTACAACAAGGGCATTACGTAAATTAGTCATCATTGATTACTTAATGAGAAGATTCTGTATGACTGTCATTATGAGGCATATTTTTCATTTGTTGATCAGACATTTGCTTATCATGGTTTGAGTGTTCAGATTCTGTGTGAGCTGTTGGTTTATTTTGTTGGCTTGGCATGTAATCGGGTTCATTGGTTACAGCCATATAGAAAAACAACAAGAAAAGGAAACTAAAAATCGTGGCGAAAATAACAGCTTTAGATTTCCATAAAGGTCTTTTGGGAGGACTTATATTGTTCATAGGAAGATACATAGAAAATGAACTGTGCATTCAGTTTAGCGTATAAATCCTTTTTAGACTGCATGTTTATTGAGAAAGGCATAAAATAAATATGTCTTTATATTTGCAATAGAACGAAGAGAGAATTAGCGGTCATATTTTGCTCAAAGTATTTTGTATTTCAATCGATTAAAAAATATATATTTATAAATTTTTTAACTTATTTCTATATTTTTATACAGCGATAATTTAAATTAAAACTTAAATTATCAAAATAATAATACGATTTGGAAGGCATTTTTTTATTTAACTTTTCAACAAATAATAAAAAAATGTATTTGAATTTAAGGACCTTAGTGTATGAAATTGTTTCTTCTAATAGGAAAAAATTAAATTTAATCTATAATGTTATTAACTAAAAATGAATAAATTATTAAAATGAATAGCTTAGTCAATAGTATTTATAAAGTATTGGATCAGTTAGGATTAACCGCTCAAAAAAGAGCTTTGCACATTCAGTTTAGCAATCCTGATTTGACCACCCAAGTGTTCCTGCAACGCATTGATGGACAACATGCCATCAATCAAGGCGTGTCTGTGGAACTGATCTGTCTTGCAACATCAGCAAATATCCCACTCAAACAATTTATCGGTTGCAAAGCTGCAATCGACCAAGTCACCGATCGAGGACAACTGTTCCGTACTACAGGCATCATTACCGAAGCCTCACAGGGACAAAGTGATGGTGCACTGACGATCTATAAGCTCAAACTTGAAGATGCGACTTCACTGTGGCACAAACGCCGTAATAGCAGAGTGTTTATGAATAAGTCAGTGATTCAAGTCATTGAAATATTGCATAAAGAATGGCAACAAAGAAGTCCGCTGTTTGCTGCTAGTTTGAGTTTAGATAAAACTGGGCTGACCAAAGACTACGATGTTCGTCCATTGATCATGCAGATGAATGAAAGCGACCACGATCTACTCACTCGTTTGATGAAAAGTGAAAATTTAAGCTGGTTGATTGATGAAGCAGAACTCAATGTTGCCAACATCTCAACACCGATCCAAGCCCAAAAACTACGTTTAATTGATGACAACAACCAATATACTGCGCTAGAACGTAGAAGCATCCGCTTCCACCGCAGCTCTGCGATAGAACAACAAGACACGATTACATCATTTACAGGTATACGTTCACTCCAACCGACATCAGTACATATCCACCGTTGGCAAGCAGACATCCTTGAAACCGAAGAAGGTGCAGGCAATGTGCAAAGCAAACATCAGCACAGTGACCAGTACGACAATGCCAGTCTAGGCTTAGAACAAGTATGGCACTTTAGCCCTGCATGGATTCCTGACCTGAATGGGGAAGATGGTTCAACGCCATCAGGCAACAGTCAGATCGAACGCTTTAACCAAAACCTCAGCAACTACTACGATGCCCAAGCCAAACAATTCACGGCAATCTCGACGGTACGAGATGCACAAGTTGGTTATTACCTTGAGCTAAAAGGGCATCCTCAAATCGATCAAAAAGATTCTGCCGATCAGCAGTTCTTGATCATCTCCAAAACCTTTTATAACCAAAATAATTTACCCAAAGACCTCAACGACCAAATCAATCGTTTAGTTGAACAAAGTCATTGGCAACTCGCCAATATCCCCACAAACAACAGTGAAGAACGCCAAGCCAATCAACTGACTTTGCAACGCAGAAACATCAGCACAGCACCCGAATACAACCCACTCAAACACCGTCCAGTAGCGTATCCACAACGCGCCAAAGTGGTTGGTCCGAGTGGAGAAGAAATCCATGTAGATGAATGGGGACGCATCAAAGTTCGCTTCCTATTTACCCGTAATGAAGACCACAGCCATGATGGTGGTGCAGGCTCGAATGACAATGATACCGACTCAGCTTGGGTCGATGTCTTGACACCATGGGCAGGCGAAAGTTATGGAGCTCGCTTCCTACCGAGGATTGGAGAGATTGTTGTCATCGACTTCTTTGATGGCAACATTGACAGACCATTCGTGGTGGGTCGAATCCATGAAGCGCAACGCAGCCCGAGCAAGTTTGATGACAAAGGCAAATTGCCCGATACCAAGAAATTGGCAGGGATTAAAA